>JANYAR010000053.1 GCA_025361185.1 Alphaproteobacteria bacterium
GTAGAGCATGGGCACCGGCGTATTCCAAACGTTCTGGGATCCTTCCTGAAACACCGTGACATTCTTGCCCTGAATATAGCTCTTTGATTGAGACTCGCGAAGGTTCGATGGAGGCATCCACTGCTCACCCCCGAAAGCGCCAGTCTTCCGGTTGCTGGAATCTTTCGAGTACATGCCGCGTGCGATGCAATCCGCTTTCGTATAGTTGCAACTCGTAAACGGAGTCGATCCCGACTGGAAATCTCCGCGAATACCAGAGCCTCCGGTGATGGGATCGGTGCAGGTCTGATCGGGATTGTAAGGGCATTCCCAGGATTGAGAAGATCGGTTTGTAACAGCGTCCAGGCGAAGCGCCCCCGTCGATGGAAAGATCCACGGACAACGCGACTGGTTTATCACCGGAGGAAGCATAACCTTCGCCATGTTTCGCGCGGCCGTACTGGAAACCGTCATGATCTGACCGCCGTTTTCGAGGATAGGAGCTGAACAGATCCCAGTATACAGTTGCGGCGCGTCCGTAGAATAAGTAAACGATCCATCAAGCTCAATATTCATCAGAATGATCGCAAGAGAGAGAATGGCACCTTTGAAGCCAGGGGTAGTAGACTTCTCATAATTACTCCAAATGAACTGATCCGAATTCATGAGGTGGATAGTCGCCGAGGGAATACGATCAATACCGTCCGCGCTGCGCGCTTGCAAAGCTTGAATATCCTGTGAATCGATGCGGGCCAAATAATCAACGCCACCGTACTGGTATCCGCCCTCTGCAACGTTTAGCGGGTTGGTAGAAAAATGCGCCGTCGATCCATCCACAAATGTCAAGGTAGCCAGCAGCAGTGGCGCATAGCCCTGCGGCGAAGCGTCCTTGTTCGTTACTACTGTCCCAGGCCAGCTCATCAGTTGGTTTGCACAAGATTTACGGAAAACGCGTTGTTATTCAACTCAAGGTGCCGGATGACAAGATCGTCCATGTCATAGCGAACCTTGGTGTAGGTCGTCGAGTTGTCTGGGTCCGTAAATGCAAATTGGCCCCACATGCCCCACTGCGAACGAAAGAACGCCTCTTGCGTGGCTAGGTCCGCATCACTCACGCCGGAGTATTCCAGCGTCCAACCACGAAGCGCGCCGGATGGAAACGTGCCGGAGCCATCGAACCAACTGTAGGCGTAGCGTATGCCGTTGGGGTTGTCGTTGCGTAAAACCGCGAACCGACGCGCGGCGGCGTATGGTAACTGAAGGGGATTGCCAGAGGCGAGCGCCGGAAACGCGCTGCCCTGCGATGGAGTCGTAACGCCACGACTTTGCACTTGCCGCGCCCGAATCGTGAAATCATAGAGCATCGGAGCGTCGAGACGCTCGGTGGACTGAAATACATCATCCTCAAGCGCCAGATTGCTATAAGTAGTCGAGCCCAGCGTTAAACTCCATGTCGAATCATATAACCCCTTCTGTGCATCAAAGAACGTCGCCATAGCATCACGATCGCTCTTGGGGATGCCAACATATGGCAACTCGAACCGCGCGAGCGCTGGCCGCTGTTTGCATCGCTGCTCGGAGCCGTCCAGGTTCATGCCAATAAAGGTTAAAAAGCTCACCGTCCGCGTCACCGGATAAAGCGCCTGAACTCCGCCTAAAATTGTTGGAAGTGTGCCAGCCATTAGAGCTGCTCACGAATTGTCGGAATGATCCCATTCCCGCCCATCTGAACGGCATTCTGGAACCCCGCCGCCAGCGCGTCGGGGTTGTTGGTCAGCAGCGTTTGAAAGCTCTGCGCATCGATGGCTGAAATGTTCACCGTGATCGGAGAGCCACCGTAAGGCGACGTTGTGCGACCTGGCACGGTGGTTGCATGGCGATAATCAAAGTAAGGTTGCTCATTCATCGGGAATGGCGAAAGGTTCGACGTGCGGATGTTGCCGTACTTGTCGGAATCGGAGTATCCCCCGCCGATGTCGCTGGAAATGTTGATCGCTTCCGGCCCGACGAACTGACTAGCCATCAGGCGACGGGCTTCCTGATCGGCGCGGCGTTTCTTTGGATCACCCATAATCATGGAAGTTAATCCAAGCGCCAGCCCGATGCCTGCCACAATGGGAGCGGCGGGTCCTGTCATGCCAGACAACGCCATGATCGAAGCCGCGCCGCCCATGATTCCACTCGCACCACCGAGTACGTTCTGGGCACCGCCCTTGCTGATCTGGTATGCTCCCAATCCTGCACCGATGGCAGCAGCAGCATAACCGATAAGCTTCTGACTGGGTCGTTTAAGATCTGGTTCCATGCCCGCGGGCATTCCGGGTACCGTCGGAATACCAGAGAAATCGCCCTCCATCTGGTCGCCAGAGTTTTTACCAAAGCCCGAAAAAATCATCCCCAGCGGGCCACCCGCGCCGCCAAACAGGCCCCCAATCTTTCCTATGCTTCCAAGTATGCCGCCACCGCCGCCAATAGTTCCAGACACGCGAGACGATGAAATAGGAGCGCCTAAATAGTCACCCAGTTCATAGATCGCGGCTGTGTTTCGGTTGGTCGCATCGGTGTTCAGATCGGTTGCGCTCTTCAGTGGGTCAGATGCTTTCGGGCCAAGAATGGTTCCGCTTAACAGCTTGCCGATGGTAGTTGGGTTTTCGGCGGTCCCGGTGATCGATGAAAGGATGCCAGGAGCGCCCGTGGGAAACAATAGGCCGGTGGCGTTGCTTGCCATCTTGGACACAATGCCTTGGCCTTGTCCCTTCAGGAATGACTGGATGCCACTTGCACCGCCGAATGATGCACCAGTAAGCCCAGAAACAAAACCTTGAAACTGTTCCCGTTGCTGCTTCACGAGTTCAAGTGTTTTAATTTCGGTGTCGATGCGGACGGCCTGTTCCTCTTTTTTGTAGTCAAGCTCTGCCTTATAGCGGGCCAACTCTTGCTGCTTCAGTCCATCCAATTTTTCAGCCTGCGATAACTCAAAGTTTCTCAACTCTGCCGCCGCTTGCATTCTCGCACGCGCGCTTGCTCCGATTGCGATTCCCTGATCCTCCGAGCTTAGTGCTGCTATTTTTCCAATGCGCTGGCCGTTCTGCTCGATCCCCTGTCTGGCGAAGTCCGTATCCATACCAGTGCGCCGCAATTTGATTTCGTGAGCAAGTTGTCTTTCCTCCACTTGGCTGGCCAGCAAGTCGGAACCCTGCCGGCCAGCCCTGGTGTCATTTCCGAGCACATCATTGGAGTACATCGCCTCGAAAAAGCGCGTCCCTAATAGTAAAGACTTGCTCCCAAGTTCTGTAGTCGAGCCGCCTTGAAAATCCCAATTTGGATTCGAATAATTGGGAACGATACCGCTGCGCTTGACGTCGGCATCTATCAAATTCTTTGAAAAATAATTACTGATTCTCTCGTTGAGAGTGTCGATGTTTATGGCCAGTTTTTTGGCGTCTTCCATCGCATCTACGCGCGCTTGCCAAGACTCGGCCTCCCGCTTGGCTTGAATGAGCGCAGAGGCAATTAGATCGCGGCTTTCAGGGCGGGTGTTGTACTGCTCGCGCAGACGAGCGAGGCGGCTGGCTGCAAATGAGCTCATCCCCTTAGCCTCATCCAGCGTTTCAAATCTCGCAGAAGCCGCGGCATTAGCAGCAATCGAGGTTGAGATTCGCGATTCTGGCACTCGCGCGCCAAGCAATCTTCTAAGCGTGTCCTCGCCGCTCGTACCCATGCTTCGAATGATCTCCTGGTAGGAGGGTACATCCGCACGCGGACTTGATCCAAGCCATTTTTGATCTGCTGCTTCGGCGCGGCTTCGCGCATCGCCAGCATCACGTAGGGCGACATGCACTTTTGCCACCCCTTTGGCGGCAAACAAATTTACAGCATCATTCACGCGGGTAAACCAATCCGCCATCTCACGCAAACGCTCAACTGGCGCTTTCAGATCTTCCGCGAAGCGGCGCATTGCCGCCCCTGAATGCGTGTCAAGAGATGCCGCCAATTCGGCAGACGCGTCGATATTGTCGCGCAGACGAATAGTCATCATCGGAAGATACTTTTCAGCATTATCGCCAAACTCTTCAACGGCCTTTTTGGCTTTTTCTACCGGGTCTTTTATTTTGGAAAATTCTTCCGCAAGGTTTGCGATTGAATTCGGATCGCGCCCTAGCGATGTTAGTGTTCCATCTTGAAGCCCGCGTGCCCGTTCCGTCAGTTGAAGCTGAAATATACTGCCTGCAGCAACGCCGTTCCGCGCCGACATAAAAGCCGCGCTTTGCGCCAGGCGATCCATTTCCAGAGTTGCCCTGAACGCCTTTTCGGCAATCAATCCAAGTCCAATTGTCGCAGCGGTAAATAGCGTCGGACTACTGATTATGCGAAATGCACGAAAGGAATTAACAATCCCATCCATTCCTCCGGTGGCTTGAGATGCTCCCGCCGCAACCGCCGCCAGTGAGCCGCTGTAGGACAACAGCCCAGCGCCCGCCGCCACAGTCGCTTCCGTGACAGCTTTAATCGTTCTAACATAATCCTCATGTTGGCGCGAAGCCCTAGCCGCCTCCGCGTTCGCTTTGACAGACTCAATCTGCAACTTTTGTATCGCAGCAATCTGCTCCTGAATACCTTCAGTACCAGTTGTTTGCGAATCGATGACGAGGCTAAAGCGTTCAGTTGCCATTTAATTGCGCGTTCCTACTAAGAGTGTTGTGGTAATCAAGATGTGCTACCGCGTCCATCCACCAGGCAGGCCAAAGTGATGCGTCGTGACCAAAAAGCGCTGCGCCGGAGGCTTCCTTCGCCGCGCGGTTTTGTTGATCGAGTTGCAGGATCATCACAACTTCAGGTGTTGCGCAACTTACAGGGCATTCCGCGCTGCGAACATCTGGGATGGAAATATTCTTGGGCTTTTGGCCACCGATGCGAACCGAAGCAATCCACCACTCTTTGCGTGAAGCGTCTACGCCACCGTCAATTTTCCGGCAGTTGCGTCGCTGGTAGAGCTTGTTGCGTTGGCAATGGGTGCAGTCGTAGTCCCGATTTGTCCATCCTCCACCACGACCGAAGTGGAAGACGACGGCAAGTTTTTTAGCATGGCCTTGTCAAGGCCCGCCGCATCGTTACATGCCACATAAAGCTCAGCGAGTACGGGAGTTGGAGCGGAGAGAATATTCTCACGCGTGACCGGTTGGCCGCCGATGGTAAAGCCAGAAGCCGATACGAACCCTGCCATAATTTCATTTGGGATCAGGTCCTTTTCGTTGATCCCAGTTAGCTCTGCGTCAGCCGCCAGCCATTCCGCAGGCTGGCGCTTCACGTAGTCGTGATAAGATTCCTTGCTTTCGTCAAATTGCCCAGTGGCAAGCGATTCGACAAGCCGGAGCAATTCCCCGATACGCGCACGGATCGGCAAAATCTTCGCGTCCCGCTTGGCGCGCTCCACGGAATTTAGGACGCGCACCGTGTACTGAATATCAGGGTGCAGCGAGGACTGGACGGTCGTTGTGGGGTCAAAGTTCAGCATGTTAGGTCAGCACCAGCGTGCATTCGTCCTTGTTTGTCCCCTTGGCATTGCAACCCTTGAGAGAAATGCCCCATGTGGGCTGGCCATCGTCGTAGGAGTAGCTGGGTAGCTGAACATAAGGGAAGTTACAGGTCCAGATATTGCCCGCCACGGTGCCAATCTGAATCGTTGCAGCGATGGTGGCCTTACTGATTGCCTTCTGCTTCAACGTATTCATTGCCGCGCTGTCGTCGTCGTCCAAATCAATGTCAAACATGACGGCGCGCCGCTGCTGTTGCGCAGGACCTGGGTAATAGCTATTGAAAAGATTCTTTCGAAGTGATCTGTTCATGTTCCATGTGATCGAGCCGCTACGCGCCGTCACATAGGAGCTGCCATCCAGGGAAATCGCGCCGGTAAATCCAACGGCGAAGTTTCCGTTATATGCGGGGGCCGACGGTCGAGCAGGAAACGCGGTCAGGCCGCCTTTCTGCGTTGCGTCCGACACACTGAACGCAGCCGAAGAAAGCACATAAACCGATTCAGTAGTGAACTCGATAGTCGCCAC
>JANYAR010000066.1 GCA_025361185.1 Alphaproteobacteria bacterium
TATTTCGACAAAGATCGAGGTGCAGAAGGCTTCATTCGCGCTATCGGCGGACGATACGATGTGATTTCTCCCGGACAAAATACCGGCTTCAATCCGCTTGCGCTTCCCGATACCGGCGACAACCGCACCTTTCTTTCGGAATGGCTATCGCGGCTGCTCTCGTCCTATGGAGCGCCACTGACAGCTGAGGATCGTGCAATAATTGTTGACGCGATTGATGCCAATTATGCGCAGGATGTTGGCCACCGACGCCTGCGTTATTTGCGCGAACTGTTCCGCGGCCAACGTCGCCCCAGCGCTGGCGACCTTGCCGCCCGGTTAGGCGCATGGTGCGACGGCGGCGAGCATGCGTGGTTATTCGATAATGAAGACGATGTTCTGGACGTGACGACGCGCATCGTAGGCTTTGACATGACCAAGCTGCTGAACTCGCCGACGACCCGAACGCCCGCCATGATGTATTTGTTTCATCGCATTGAGCAGAGACTAGATGGTACCCCAGCTATCATCGTAGTGGACGAGGGTTGGAAGGCGCTGGATGACGACATTTTCGTGGGTAAAATCAAGGACTGGGAGAAGACAATCCGGAAGCGTAACGGGCTGGTTGGATTCTGCACCCAAAATGCTGACGATGCGCTGGAAAGCCGGGTGGGCCCCGCGATTATTGAACAATCTGCTACCCAGATATTTTTTCCCAATCCCAAGGCGCGAGCATCCGACTATGTGGAAGGCTTTGGCCTGTCCGAGCATGAATTCGAACTGATACGCACTCTTCCTGATACCTCGCGTTGCTTCCTTATCAAGCAGGCCGACCACAGCGTTGTGGCGCGGCTGGATCTCACGGGCTTGACAGGCGAATTGCGGGTTCTGGCCGGCACGGAAAGCAGCGTGCGCATGCTCGACGCCCTGCGCGCTCGGCTTGGAGACGAGCCGCAGGCCTGGCTCGATGCTTTCATGACGGGGCGTGCAAGGAGTGTGGCATGAGTAGTTGCACCGCCGTAACCGATATGGGCGTGGTACGCGACGTGCTAACGGCAGTGGATTGCAACACGCGAAACTTCGCGCAGGTGGGGTATGAGTCCCTCACGGCTGCCAACTCCAGCTTCCAAGCAGCGCTTACGCTTTTCCTCACCATCTATATCGCCGTGATGGGTTATCGCCTTTTGTTCGGCACCGGTGCGCGTTTGTCGGATAGCCCGGGCATTGCGCTCAAGATTGGTGCAGTCCTTGCCTTGTTGACAAGTTGGAACCTGTTTCAGACTCTTGTGTTTGATGTTGCCCAACGTGCGCCGATCCAGATTGCCGCTCTGATTTCCGCACCAACGGTGGGTCAAGTGACGAGCTTTGATCCGGCCGGCGCTTTGCAAACAGCCTTTGACCAGTTGTCAGGCGCCTCAGCGGCCTTTTCACATCCACCGAAATCCATTCCAGACGCTTCGCGAGCCAATTATACCGCGGCATCCCAAGTGCTGGCTTTGGCGGCTAACACTTTGTTTGTCGCCACCGCTGGATTAATTGCCATGATCACCATTGCTATCGGCGTTCTGACAGCCACGGGTCCGTTGTTCATTGCTCTATTTTTGTTTTTTGAGACGCGAGGATTCTTCGTGGGTTGGGTAAGGGCGATGGCCGCTTGCGCCTTTGGGCTGCTCAGTACATGGAGCCTAACTGTTCTGATGCTGCGCGCCGTGCAGCCATGGATTATTGCACTTACCGACGTGGACGCGAATGGTATCGCCGATCCGCAAACCGGATTGACGGCGGCTATTATCGTTCTCGTTTTCTGCGCCAGTCAGTTTGGCTTGCTCGTTATAGGCGTTATGATCGCGCGGGGGTTTAATCTGCCGGCTGCCGGTAGCGTTCGTGACTCCCAGGGCAGAGTGTCACGGACCCCAACTTACGACTCACCACTAGAAATGATCTCGCGACCTGCACAACTCGTGGAGCAGTTGTCGCGTCATGATACGTCTTCACGCGACCGTAGCAGCGCTTCCGCTGCGGCTGGCACTACCTATAGCGTTGATCTCTCGAATGCCGGCCCGAGAATTGCTTCCGACGGCATAAAGGGGGAGTATCGCCGTCCCGCGGTAACGCGGAAAGCGAGGCCAAGATGAAGAAAATCTTGGCAGCTGCATTCTCAGCCACGCTTTTGTTCACTGCGTCCTCCTCGCAAAGCGCGTTAGTGCCACGTCCCGGTTCCGGCGATCCCCGCATTTTTATTGTGGATTACGACCCGACGCAGGTCGTGGAGCTGCACGCCACTATGGGCTACCAAACCTTTATTGAATTTTCGTCAGACGAGCATATCGAGAATGTTGCCGTTGGCGACGCAACCGGATGGCAGATAACTCCCAATCGCGCCGCGAATCTCCTGTTCGTCAAGCCAATGAATGAAGTACCGACCACCAATATGACTGTGGTGACCAATTATCGTCGCTACTCATTCGAGCTTAGCGTTCGTCCACACGCGCAAGGCGGCGACCGCAATGTCGTTTACACGCTACGCTTCCAGTATCCCGAAGTGGCAGTAGCGAAGGTGGCGGCAAAGCTAGCGACAGCGGAATTAGCACTACTTCCCAAGGTCGCCAACGCTGCTTACAGCTATGATGGTTCCACCAAGATCGTGCCGGCGCGCATTTTTGACGATGGTCACGCGACTTATTTTGAATTTCGAGAAGGTGACTCGTATCCTGCTATATTCTCCGTTGACGCTGACAGGAGTGAAGTGGTTGTCAATTCTTACATGCGCGGCGGTTACGTCGTGGTCGACGTAATCGCCCGCGGGTTCGTGCTACGCCAGGGAGAGGAAGTGACACATATTTACAACGATGGATTTCGCTCCTCAGCCCCAGGTCCGCAAAGTCCCAGGCGCCGCGTCAAAAAAAATTGTTGGATTTGTCTATGAGCGATATACCTCCCGACCTTGCTCGAAGCCCCGTATTCCAACGTAGTAGCGGAATCCATCCCGGCCTCGCGCGGCCGAGTTCTTCTTGGGGTTTGGGCTTGGCGGTAGTCGGGGCCTGTGGCTTGGGCTTAATTACGTTCATGTCATTAAGTAGCGATCGCGCGGCGCGCCAGAAGGCCGTGCCTCAGGCGTTGCAGAAAACGCCCGCACTAGTAAAGCTTTCACCCGTTCCCGCGCCCTTCGTGATGCAAGCTGCGCCCCAGCCAGTGGCATCGCCCGGGGCGCCTACCACCGACAACCGCGCTCTTGACGCCCACCCGCCCGACCCCCGCGCTCCCGCCATGGTCGTAGATCTGAGTGAGGCCCCGCCAGCAAACGCGGTGATCAAGCAAATGGCTACTGCGGCACCCGGCGCGTTGGCCGCCGGCAATGACGGCAAACTGTCTGCGGATGAGCAGTTTTCCGCGAAGGTCGGTGCTTCCAACGTGGATGTGGCGCATTCCTCGCGCTTACGAGATCTTTCCCATACAGCGCCGCAGGGCACAGTAATACCGGCGATTTTGGAAACCGCAATCAACTCCGATCTGCCGGGCTTTGTGCGCGCCGTTGTGAGTCGTGACGTTCGTGGGTTCGATGGCACCACAGTTCTGATTCCACGCGGGTCCAAGCTGGTGGGCCAGTATCGCAGCGGCGTGGCACTGAGCCAAACCCGGGCGTTCGTGGTGTGGTCGCGGATCCTGACACCCGATGGTGTTTCGATTGAAATTGGGTCTCCGAGCACCGATCGACTAGGGCGTGGTGGCATGGAAGGCGAGACCGACACGCATTTCTTTGAGCGGTTCGGTAGCGCTATTTTACTGTCTGTCATGGGAGCGGGGCTGAACGCTCTGACGGAAGGCAACAATAATACTGCCATCATAATTGGTTCGTCGCAGCAGGCGAGCCAGGTCGCCAGTATCGCTTTGCAGAAGCAGATTGATATTCCAGTTACAATCAAAGTCCCACAGGGCACGCCCTTGCAGGTCTTCGTCACGCGTGACTTGGATTTTGCAGGAACCTCCAAATGACAGCAGGTATCTATCTGGATACCTATCTAACGGCACTTGCGCCGTGGCTGACTCGCGAGGACGTGACGGATTTGTTGATTAACCGGCCTGGCGAGGTATGGATTGAAACCACCGGCGGTATGCTTACGCTCATCAGCGCGCCGCAGGTGACCGAAGTAGTGCTAAGCCGCCTTGCGCGCCAAATAGCCGCCGCCAGCCATCAGGGCGTTAACCGCGAGCATCCTCTTCTGTCCGCCACTCTTCCTGACGGTGCGCGTGTGCAAATCATTGGGCCCCCCGCAACCCGGGCCGGCATGGCTATTGCCATCCGAAAGCATGTGATCTCCGACTTATCCCTGGATGATCTGGCTGGAACCGGCTTGTTTTCCGCAGGGTTATCAGGATCGCGCAATCGCTCCAGCGATAGCGACCTGGGGGCGCTTCTGAAAAACGGAGACAAGGCTGGCTTTTTGAAGCAAGCGGTGCGCGCCAGGAAGACCATCGTGATCAGTGGCGGTACCTCGACGGGAAAGACCACGTTGCTCAACGCGCTAGTACGGGAGATCGGCAACAATGAACGGCTCTTGGTTATCGAAGATGCACCGGAAATACGTCTCGATCGTCCCAACGCGGTAGGCTTGATCGCAGTTCGCGGCGAGCAAGGAGAGGCGCGAGTGGATGCGGACGACTTGCTCCGAGCCAGTCTTCGCATGCGTCCCGACCGGATACTTCTAGGCGAATTACGCGGAAAGGAAGCTTTCGCCTTCCTTCGCGCCGTTAACAGCGGCCACCCAGGTTCAATTACCACCGTTCACGCCGATAGTGCCCAAGGTGCCCTGGATCAGATCGCTTTGCTGGCGATGACCAGCGGCCTTGATCTGGGCTGGACCAAGATACAATCCTATGTTCGGCACGTGATTGACGTAATCATCCAGCTCGACCGCCAAAACGGAAATCGCCGGGTGACGGACATCCAATTTCTGAGCAGGGATGGCGCGGTGCCTCCTGTCGCCAACGACTAGGCACTGGCGAGTTTGAGACAGCCAGTCATCCCAGCCATCATACGAAGCCGATGTTTTTGACCGCAAAATTGGCCAAGTTAGGAAAGATCGATGCTAAATCGGTCGGCGATGCGCCAAACCAAGCGCCCAGCGTTGCCGCATATTGGTCCACGGATGTTGTTGGAATGACTGCGTTTCCTGACATATCGGGATTTAGAAAGGGGCCCGCATCCACTCCCAGGGTTGGATATTGCCCGTATATCGTACCCGCCTTTACCGCCCCGCCCCAAATGAAATGGTTTGATCCCCATGCGTGGTCTGTGCCGCTGCCATTGCTCGAAAAGGTTCGAGAAAAATCGGAAGCGGTGAATGCCGTCACTGCCGACCGCATATCAACGCCGCCAATATTGGAAAGTGCAGTATCGAAATAAGTCAGCGCCTGTGCCAACTCCGCCAGTAGCGGCGGCTGCTGAGAATTCTCATTCTGATGAGTATCAAAACCGCCCAAACTGACGAAAAATATTTGGCGTTTCGCGCCCAAGGTTGAACTGGCGGCAATCAGTTTTGCGACCGTTTGCAGTTGCAAAGCCAAAGAATTTGTCTGTACCGCATTAGTGATGGGATTTGTAAACGCGGGAAGTGCAGGTACGCCTTGCAC
>JANYAR010000067.1 GCA_025361185.1 Alphaproteobacteria bacterium
TCGAGTTCGGCGAACTGCGCCGCGTCGTTGGCATCGGCGATGGAGCCAGGGCGCAAGCCGTCGCCCAACGAGAAAGACACGTCGTATTGCTTGAGCAGTTCGCAGATGTCCTCGAAATGGGTGTAGAGGAAATTTTCCTTATGATGCGCCAGGCACCATTTGGCCAGGATGGAGCCGCCGCGCGAGACGATGCCGGTGACGCGTTCCGCCGTCAGCGGAATATGCGCCAGCCGCACTCCGGCATGGACGGTGAAATAATCCACGCCCTGCTCGCACTGTTCGATCAAGGTGTCGCGATAGATTTCCCAGGTCAGGTCTTCGGCCACGCCGCCGACCTTTTCCAGCGCCTGGTAGATCGGCACGGTGCCGATCGGCACCGGCGAATTGCGCACGATCCATTCGCGGATGGTGTGAATGTGGCGGCCCGTCGACAGGTCCATCACCGTGTCGGCGCCCCAGCGCGTCGACCACACCATCTTGTCCACTTCCTCGCCCACGCCACTGGTCACGGCGCTGTTGCCGATATTGGCATTGACCTTGGTGAGGAAGTTGCGGCCGATGATCATCGGCTCGGTCTCGGGATGGTTGATGTTGGACGGGATGATGGCGCGGCCGCGCGCCACTTCGTCGCGCACGAATTCCGCCGTGATCTCCGCCGGGATGCTGGCGCCGAAGCTGTTGCCGTCGGCCAGGGCGGAGCGGCCCAGATTTTCGCGCGCGGCGATGAATTTCATTTCCTCGGTGATGATGCCTTGGCGGGCATAATAAAGCTGGGTGACATTGCGGCCCGGCTTGGCGCGCAGCAGTTTGACGCCATCCCGCGCGAATTGCGGCACGGTCAGTTTTTCGCCGGGCTTCAGCCCGTCATCTTCCGGCTTGCGGGCGCGGCCCTCATATTCTTCCACGTCTCCGCGCGCCAGAATCCATTCCCGGCGGCGGGCGGCAAGGCCCTTCTCGATATCGATGGCCACGGAATCGTCCGTATACGGACCGGAGGTGTCGTACAGCCGGACCGGCGCCTCGCCGCCCGACAGCGGCACCTCGCGGAACGGCACGCCGCCCACAATCAATTTGCGGGAGCCCGGCAACGCACCGCGCGTAATACTGAGCGACTTGTCGAGAATGGGTTTGTTCATAGCGCCTCTCCCTACGCCGGTGTGAACCGGATCAGGTTCTAAGGGATCCGCGGGATTGCGGTCTCAGCCTGCTTTCGGCAGGCACCCCTGGGAAAGGGCCATCCTACTGCCGGAGGCTAGCTCGCGGCAAACTGTTTGAACTCGGAAATCACCGCCTTCACCGCCGCCGCCACGATCTTTTCCCCAGCTTCGATACTGGCCTGGCTGGGGTCGGAGCCTATGCGGCCGTCCGGGAAGCGGCGGCGATAATCGTCGGCGTCCAGGATGGGCCCATTGGGGGCGATGCGCGGCGTCATGGCGACATGCTTGACGGCCTGCGGATACCCAAACCAGGTGACCGAGACTTCGGATGGCGTGGCATGGCAGCCCTCGCCCACCGGAAAAAGCTGGCGGCAAAGGTCCATCACGCCCGGCAGTTCCCACCAGTTGCGCAAGTTGCAACGCAGCGGCGGATGGTTGGCACCCGAACGGTCAAAACTCACGCCATGATAGATTTCGGAAAAAGCCGTGGTGATGGTGGCGATATTGCCGCCATGGCCGTTCAGCCAATAGATACGCTCAAAACCGTGCTTGGCCAGGCTCTGCGCCCAGTCCATCATCGCCGCGATCATGGTGGAGGGCCGCAAGGTGATGGTGCCGGAAAAGCCCATATGATGCTGGGCCTGGCCGACATTGAAGGTGGGCCCCACCAGAATGCCCGCCTCGTCGCCCGCCCGGCTGCCGATGATCTCCGGGCACAGCGCGTCGGTGCCCAACAACCCGTTGGGGCCATGCTGCTCGGTGGAGCCGATGGGGATCAGGATGGCTTTGGATTTGGCCAGATAGGCCTCGACCTCGGGCCAAGTGGAGAGATGAAGCTGCATGGGGCTATGCCATTAGCTGCGGATAAGCGAAAGTATATATCGTACCTGTTTTTCCAATTTGATCATCGATGATCTTGGTGAAATTCAATCTCAAGTTTTTCTCGTCCTCATCCGACAGTACAAATTTAAACAGGTATTTGTTCGGTTTCTTTCGATCACCCAAGAAGAATTGAACAGTCAATTCATAAGCACCTTCTCGCCAATAAAACTCATCTTGAACTTTCATGAAGACTTTGAGCGAGCCCTGATTGTTAGCGGCCCGAAATATTTCTGCAAAATCCTGAAACTCTTTCGAGTTAATGTTCGGCCAAGGTGTCCACTTTGCGTTCGCGGCTTGAATAAAGTCAGAATTTAGCTTCTTCACAAAAGGAACGAGACGAGCAACGGTTTCTTCGTCAGAAAATACAATTTCCACCCGGCGCGCTTGTGTTTCGTCGATTGCCAGCGCGGTAGGTACCTCAATTTCCGATTTCGATGGGTCTAAGAGATTGACCTTCCGAAATGCCTTCCAGAGTAGCTCGTGAGTAGTCTTGTCAAACTGTCGCGTCACTTTGAGCGAGGCGGTACGTAGAAAAATGGTGCCGTATTTCGATCTAAGAGATCCTCCCACCGCTATTACAGGGCCAAAATTGCTATATCCAATTTCAATCCGAGCAGGGGGATAAAATTCAATTCCGCCAATCAGCCTAGTAAGTCCTTTTGAAAATTCAGGTCGAAAGAAAGCTAAAGCCGAAACCACTAGGGAGACTACTGCTACCCAGTCCAAATTCGCCATAACTCTGACCCCTTGCAGTATTTCAAGGTATTGCTATTACCGTTTGGTCATAGCACGATTTGTCGCCGAAATCCTTGGGGTCATCTCATGTCCGACAGCCTGTTTGCGGTGCCGGAAGAGTGGAAAAAGCGCGCTTTGATGACGGCCGCCCAATATGAAGCGGCCTATGCCCAGTCGCTGCGCGATCCCGACAGCTATTGGGGCCAGCAAGCCGCGCGGCTGGACTGGGCAAAGCCCTTCTCCAAGGTCAAGAATGTCAGTTGGGACCCGGACAATCTGTCCATCAAATGGTTCGAGGACGGGGCGCTGAATGTCTCGGCCAATTGCATCGACCGACATCTGGCCAAGCGCGGCGAGCAGACCGCCATCATCTGGGAAGGCGACGATCCCAAAGACAGCAAACACATCACCTATCGCCAGCTTCACGAGGAAGTCTGCAAGTTCGCCAATGTGCTGAAAGCCCGCGGAGTCCGCAAAGGCGACCGTGTCACCATCTATATGCCGATGATCCCGGAAGCCGCCTATGCCATGCTCGCCTGTGCCCGCATCGGGGCGGTGCATTCGGTGGTGTTCGGCGGCTTCTCGCCCGACAGCCTTGCGGGGCGCATCACCGATTGCGCTTCCAAAATCGTCATCACCAGCGACGAAGGCCTGCGCGGCGGCAAAACGGTACCGCTCAAGCGGAATGTCGATCTCGCCGCCACCGCCTGCCCGGGCCTTGCCACCGTGATCGTGGTCAAGCGCACCGGCGGCGCCGTCTTGATGCACAAGGGCCGCGACGTCTGGTATCACGAGGAGGCCGCCATGGTTTCCGCCGACTGCCCCGCCGAGGCGATGGGCGCGGAAGACCCACTGTTCATTCTCTACACCTCAGGCTCCACCGGAAAGCCCAAGGGCGTGCTGCACACCTCCGGCGGCTATCTGCTGTGGGCCTCCTATACCCATCAACTTGTGTTCGATTATCACGAGGGCGACATCTATTGGTGCACCGCCGATGTCGGCTGGGTGACCGGCCACAGCTATATCGTCTATGGCCCGCTGGCCAATGGCGCCACCACCCTGATGTTCGAAGGCGTGCCCAATTATCCCAGCCCCTCGCGCTTCTGGGAGGTGATCGACAAGCACAAGGTCAACATCTTCTACACCGCGCCCACCGCTATCCGCGCCCTGATGCGCGACGGCGACGCACCGGTGAAAAAAACCAGCCGCGCGTCCTTGCGCCTTTTGGGCAGCGTAGGCGAGCCGATCAATCCGGAAGCCTGGCTGTGGTATCACCGCGTGATAGGCGACGGGCGCTGCCCGATTGTCGATACCTGGTGGCAGACCGAAACCGGCGGCATATTGATTTCGCCCCTGCCCGGCGCCACCGATCTGAAACCCGGATCGGCCACCAAACCGCTGCCCGGCATTGTCCCTGAGATCGTGGATGCCGACGGCAAGGTTCTGACCGGCGCCGCCAGCGGCAATCTCTGCCTCACCCAAAGCTGGCCGGGCCAGATGCGCAGCGTCTATGGCGATCACCAGCGTTTCGTCGACACCTATTTCAAGACCTATCGCGGCAAATACTTCACCGGCGACGGCTGCCGCCGCGACGAAGACGGTTATTACTGGATCACCGGGCGGGTGGATGACGTGATCAACGTCTCCGGCCACCGCATGGGCACCGCCGAAGTGGAAAGCGCGCTGGTCGGGCACCATGACGTGGCCGAGGCCGCGGTGGTAGGCTATCCCCACGACATCAAGGGCCAGGGCATCTATGCCTATGTCACCTTGAAGGCCGGCGTCGCCGCAACCGATGCGCTGAACGACGAACTCAAGAAATTCGTCGGCCATGAGATCGGCCCCATCGCCCGGCCGGACGTGATCCAGTTCGCCCCCGGCCTGCCCAAGACGCGCTCGGGCAAGATCATGCGACGTATTTTGCGCAAGATCGCGGAAGGCGACGTCTCAAGCCTGGGCGACACCTCCACCCTGGCCGATCCCAGTGTGGTGGATGATCTAATTAAAAACGCGAAGAAGTAGCGTGTACGTTTTTCTCTACGTGCTGGCGGCAATGGGCATCGCCTACTGGGCCAAGCTGGACGGACGCAACCCAGCACTCTGGTTTGCGGCCTCGGTGGCGCTGACGCCGCTGGGCGGCGGCGTCGTACTGATGATCGCCGACCGCACCGGGCGCTAGCCGCGCGCCAGAGCCGCGTAACCGTTCCGGCCGCTCGCCTAAGCTCGCGGCGCTCGATGCTCAAATCGGTCGTCGCACGACGCTGCCGCTAACGACGGACCGATTTGCCCCGCTAAGAGCGGGGACGCCTCTCGCCCATGGCGGCGTAACCATCCATTGCAACGGCAAGGTCGATGTCTTTCTGTGTCACCCCGCCCGCGTCATGGGTTGCCAGGGTCACCTCCACCTTGTTGTAGACATTGAACCATTCGGGATGGTGATCCATCTTGGCGGCCAGAAGTGCGCAGCGTGTCATGAAGGCGAAGGCGGCGTCGAAATCCACGAACTGGAATTTGCGGCTGATCGCCTCGCGGTCTTTCACCAGCTCCCAATCCGGCAACCGCTTGAGCGCGTTCTTCAATTCGTCAATCGCCAATTTCGCCATCGAACCCTCTCAACGGATAGATTTGTTCCACACGATAGATGCTGCCGTCGCTGGTCAGCTTGCTGGAATAGAGACAGAACGCATCAATGGTGAATTCGTCGCTGGTGAACAGCGCATGCTGGACCAGCCATTCGCGCATCTTGTCCGGCGCGGGATGGCGCAGCCGCGCCAGGGTGACATGGGGTATGAATTTGTGCCCGTCTTGCGGCTGGCCGACCTTGCGGATGGCGCTGTCCACCTTGCGGGCCAGATGTTCCAGCATCTCATGCTTGCGCGCTGCCGCCCACAAGGCATGGGGCTGCTTGTTGCCGAACTGGCCCACGCCGTGGAGCTGGAGGTCAAAGGCGGCCACATCGATGCCCGACAGCGCATCGTCGATGGTACGGGCGTCGCTTCCGTCTACCTCGCCGATAAAGCGCAAGGTGAGATGCATCTGCTCGCGGCTTTGCCAGCGCGCACCCGGCACCCCGCCCTGCAAAAGCATCAGCGCCCGCGCGATCCTGTCGGGGACCGAAAGGGCCACGAACAATCTCATCGCGCGAATTTTCCCAGCGGCAGCCGGCCGCGCAGCACCAGCAGTACCGCGCCATAGCCAAGGCCGGCGCAAAGAATCGCCGCCCCCAGCGCCGCGACATCGCCCTGGGCGCTGAGCAGCCACGCACCCGTCCAGGCGCCGATGCCGGCCGCCAGCGCCGCCAGCAGGGCGGCCGGAAATGCGCGCAGGAATTGCGTTTCAATCGCCAGCAGGGCGCGGCTTTTGCCGATCCAGGCCAGCACGCCGACATTGATCCAGGCGCCCAGCGCCGTGCCCAGCGCGATACCCGCCACGCCCAGGCCGAAGCCCCAGACAAAGACGAACTTCAGGACAATGTTGCAGATCATGGCGGCGATGGTGGCGCGCACCGGCGTCGCGGTGTCGTGACGGGCATAAAAGGTCGGCGCGAGGATGCGTATCAGCGCCATGGCGGGAAGTCCGATGCCATAGGCGGCAAGCGCCTGCCCTGCCAGTCCCGCAGCGGCGTGGTCGAACGCGCCATGGGCAAAGACGGCGCGCATCAAGACGCCCGGAATGACAAGAAAAACGACGACGAACGGCAAGGTCAGCAGCAGGGTCAAGGCGGCGGATCGGTTCTGCGCCGAGTCCGATCCCACCCGGTCGCCGCGCGCCAGCCGTTTGGACATTTCCGGCAACAGCACGGTCCCCAGCGCGATGCCCAACACGCCCAGCGGCAGTTGATTGATGCGGTCGGCATAATAAAGAACCGTCCGGCTGCCGGTGGGAAGCAGGCTGGCGATCACCGTGTCGATCAGGGGCGCCAGCACCACGCTACCCTGGCCGATGGTCACCGCGCCGATGGCGACAAAAAATTCCTTGATGTCCGGTGTCCAGCGCGGCCAAGTCAGGCGCAGCCACAGTCCTTCGCGCGCGCCGGCCCAGACGATGAAAATCAGCTGCGCTACACCGCCCGCGAGCACGCCCCAGGCCGCGGCATAAGCCGCGCTGGGAAACCAGTGCCAGGCCAAGAGGGTGGCGATCATCGACAGGTTGAGCAGGTTCGACCAGGCCGCCGCCGCCCAGAAGCGGTCGATGGCATTGAGCATCGCCGACAGCTGCACCGCCACCACGGTCAACATCAGATAGGGGAAGGTCACCCGCGCCAGGCTCACCGTCAGGTCAAACTGCTCAGGATTGTCGATGAAGCCCGGCGAAATGAGACCAATCAGGACGGGCATGAAGACGATCGCCAGTCCCAGCAGCGCCAACTGCACCGCCATCTGCCAGGCAAAGACGCGATCTGCGAATTTCGCGGCTTTCGCCTTCTCGCCGCGCGCATACAACGCGGCATAGCGCGGCAGGAAGGCGGGATTGATGGTGCCTTCGCCGAAGATGGCGCGGAAATTGTTGGGAAACAGAAAGGCGACGAAGAAGGCGTCGGACAGAATGCCCTTGCCCAGAATCCAGGCCAGCAGCATGTCGCGGGCAAAGCCCGTGATGCGCGAGGCCAGCGTGAAACCACCGACCGAAAGCAGCCTCTTGAGCATCAGGGATTTTGGCCTTCTCTTGGGCCTTCTTTGGGCACCAGTTTCTTCACTAGGGGAAGGATGCGCGCCACGATGATCTTTACGCCCGCCGGATTGGGATGCATGCCGTCCGCTTGGTTGAGTTTGGGGTTGAGCGCCACGCCGTCCAGGATGAAGGGATAGAATAGCACATTGTAGTCTTTGGCGAGGCGCGGATAGATCGCGTCGAACTCTTTCACATAGTCCGCGCCCAGGTTGCGCTGGGCATGCATGCCGGTCAAAAGCACCTTGACATGCGCCGCCTTGAGCCTGGCCAGGATGGCGCGCAAATTCTTTTCGGTTTCGCCCGGAGCGATGCCGCGCAGCATGTCGTTGCCGCCCAGCTCCAGAATCACCGCATCGGGATGATCGGCCAGCGACCAGTCCAGCCGCGCCAGCCCGCCGGCCGAGGTATCACCGGAGACGCCGGCATTGGTCACCACGGCATCGATCCCGGCCCGTTTCAACGCCGCCTGTAGCTGCACCGTGAATTCGGTGCCCGGCGGCAGGCCATAGCCCTGGGTCAGGCTGGTGCCCATCGCCAGGATCTTGACCGGTTGGGCCGCGACAGCGGTTCCAACACGAGCCGCCTGCCCCGCCCCAACGACGGCCATAAACAGAACTATGCTAAGCAGTGCCTTGAAAATCCGCGCCATCGTCCATTACTTCCTGAGTCGATATGAACAATCCCCCGCCTGCCCTTCAGCTTCAACCCTCTCTTCAATTGGAAGAGATCAGCCTGACGCTGAAAAGCCTGGCGGGCGCGGTCGACATATTGACGGACGTATCGCTAAGCGTGGCGGCAGGCGAAACTGTGGCGCTCACCGGCCCCTCCGGCTCGGGAAAATCCTCTCTTCTGATGGTCGCGGCGGGATTAGAGAAACCAACCTCGGGGCGCATCACCGTGACGGGCACCGACATCACGGCGATGGGCGAAGACGCGTTGGCGCGCTTCCGGCTGGGGCGCGTGGGGGTGGTGTTCCAGAGCTTTCATCTCATTGCCACCATGACGGCGCTGGAGAATGTCGCGGTGCCGCTGGAGCTGATGGGTTTGCCGGACGCGTTTGAGCGCGCGGAAGCCGAACTGCGCACCGTGGGTCTGATCCGGCGCACCGATCACTATCCCGGGCAATTGTCCGGCGGCGAACAGCAGCGCGTCGCCCTGGCCCGCGCGCTGGCACCGGGGCCGCAGATTCTGTTTGCCGACGAGCCGACCGGAAATCTCGACAGCGCCACAGGCGCGGGGATCGCCGACCTGCTGTTTGCGCTGAATGCCGAGCGTGGCGCCACGCTGTTCCTGGTGACGCATGAGGAGAGCCTGGCGCGGCGCTGCGGCAAAATTCTGCGCATGGCCGATGGAAAGATTGTCCCGGATGCGTAGCCTGCCTCTCGCCCTGCGTTTCGCACGGCGCGAGCTGCGCGGCGGCTTCGCCGGATTTCGCATTTTCTTTCTTTGCCTGGTGCTGGGATCGGCGGCGATTGCCGGTGTGCAATCCCTCAGCGACGCCTTTCTCACCGGTTTGCAGGACCAGGGCCAGGTGCTCTTGGGCGGCGATGTTTCGGTCAATCTGGTGCACCGCCCGGCCGCAGCGGACGAGCTTGCCTTCCTGAACGCGCGGGGCCGCGTCTCCCAGGCGCAATCCATGCGCGCCATGGCTTACGCGCTCGGCGGCAGCCAGCGCCAATTGGTCGAGCTGAAAGGCGTGGATGCGCGCTGGCCTTTGTTCGGTGCGCCCAAACTCACCCCCGTTCAGGATTTGCGCGATGTGCTGGCCTGCGAGGATGACGGCATCTGTGGGGCTGCCGCCGAACAGACCCTGCTCGACCGGCTGCATGTGCGGCGCGGCGACTTGATCAAGTTGGGCAACGCCACCTTCCGCATCATGGGCGCACTGGACAGCGAGCCCGACCGCATCTCCACCGGCTTTTCGCTGGGGCCGCGCCTTCTGGTCTCCGCGAAAGCCTTGCCGGCCACCGGGTTGGTCACGCCGGAGAGCCTGGTCAACTACACCTATCGAATCGCGCTGACGGCAACATCCGCCGATCCGGTGCAGGCGCGCACCGCCATCACCGCGTTTCGTGACGCGGCCGAGCGTGGCTTTCCCGACGCCGGCTGGAACATCCGCGACCGCGGCGACGCCGCCCCCGGCATCAAGCGCTTTGTCGAGCAGCTCACCATGTTCCTCACCCTGGTGGGGCTGGTGGCGCTGGGCGTGGGCGGCGTGGGCGCGGGCCAGGCGATCCTGGCATTCCTGGATCGCAAGCGCAGCGACATCGCCATCCTCAAGACACTGGGGGCCAGCGGCAATTTCGTCTTCCTGATCTTTTTTCTTCAAGTGATGGCGGTGGCGGTGCTGGCCACGCTGCTGGGTGCGGGTTTGGGCGCAGCTCTGCCCTTCGCCGCCCTGTGGTTCTATGGCAGTGCCTTGCCGGTGCCGCCCAGCGTCGGGCTTTATCCCGTGCCACTGCTGCTGGCACTGGCTTTCGGCCTGTTGTCGGCTGTCGCCTTCGCCGTGCCGCCCCTCTCGCGCGCCCGCGCCGTGCCGCCCGCCAGCCTGCTGCGCGACATGGTCGCGCCCACAAGGGTGGAAGGTCAAAATCTTTACCGCGCGATTTCGCTCGGCGCCGCCGCCGGTGTCGCTGGCCTTACCCTGCTCGTCGCACCCTCGCCGGTGTTCGCGGCCCAATTCCTGGTGGGCGCGGTGGCGGCGCTGGGGCTGCTGCGCCTGCTGGCGGAAGGCCTGCGCCGCACGATCGCGCGCCTGCCGCGAGCAAGATCGCCGCTGATGCGATTGGCCCTGGCCAATCTGGTGCGCCCGGGTGCCGCCACCGGGGGCGTCATCACCGCGCTCGGCCTGGGACTGACCTTGCTTGCCACGGTCACTTTGCTGAGCGCCACCATCAACGCCCAGGTGGCCGCGGCCCTGCCGGCGCGCGCACCCAGTTTCTTCTTCGTGGATATTCAACCGGGCGAAGCCGCCAGCTTCGACCGCATCGTTACCGGCTTTTCCGGAGCTTCCGATTTCAAGCGCACCCCGATGATCCGTGGACGGATCACCGCCCTGAACGGCGTGCCTTCGGACAAGGTCATCGTCGCGCCCGACGCCAAATGGGCGTTGAACGGCGACCGCGGCATCACCTATGCCGCCACGCCGCCGCCCGGCACCGTCATCACGGAAGGCGCATGGTGGCCCGAAAACTATCGCGGCCCTACCTTGATCTCGCTGGACCAGACAATCGCGCGCGGCACGGGCCTGAAGATGGGCGACAGCATGACCTTGAATGTGCTGGGCCGCAGCTTTAAGGGCCGCATCGCCTCCCTGCGCAAGGTCGATTTCACCACCGGCGGCCAGAATTTCGTGCTGGTGCTGTCGCCGGGACTGATCGATCAAGCGCCGCACGCTTTTCTGGCCACCGTGCGCGTCACCCCGAGCCAAGAAAACGCCATGTACATGGCGGTGACGGATCATTTCCCCAACATCTCCACCGTGCGCGTGAAGGATGCCATCGAGCAGGTGCAGACCCTGCTCGCCTCGCTGGCCCAGGGGGTGAGCGCCGCCAGCCTGGTCACCATCCTGGCGGGATTGCTGGTGCTGGCGGGCGCCATCGCGGCGGGGAGCCGGACACGGCTGTACGACGCCACCATCCTGAAAGTGCTGGGTGCGACCAAGCTGCGAATCGCATCGGTCTATGTCATCGAATATGGCGTCTTGGGCGCGGCGACCGGTGTGCTGGCGCTGGCGGCAGGCACCTTGGCGGCATGGGTGATCGCCACTTCGATTTTGGATGTACCCTTCACTTTTGATGCCCAGGCGGTGTTTGTGACCGTGGCGGGGGGCGGCGCGGCAACCCTGCTTTTCGGCCTGATAGGCGCGGTGGGGGCGCTGGGATCGCGTCCCGCGCGGCGCCTGAGATCCGCTTAACTGTCTTTAATCCTTTACTTTTTAGCGGCCTTGATACGGCCGCAGCAAACTACGATATAGTAGTTGTCAAAGGGAGTAACAAATGGCTGACTTCGACAATCGCATTGTACGTGGCGCGACGACCGTCGCCGACACGATGGATACCGGCCTGCGCGCGCATATGCTGCGGGTCTACAACTACATGGTGGGCGCGTTGGCGCTGACCGGCGGCGTGGCCTATGTGGTGGCAAACTCGCCCGCCCTGCTGAACCTTTTCTATCACGAAGTGCTGACCGCCAATGGCGCCGCGTCGCTGGCCCCCACCCCGCTGGGCTGGGTGATGATGCTGGCGCCGATCGGACTGGTCCTGCTCTTGTCGTTCCGCATCATGCAGATGAGCCAGGCGGCGGCGCAGACGACCTTCTGGGTCTATTCCGCGCTGACCGGTGCCTCGCTGGCTTCGATCCTGATCGTCTATACCGGCGCCAGCGTGGCGATGACCTTCTTCGTCACCGCGGCCACCTTCGGCACCATGAGCCTTATAGGCTACACCACCAAGCGCGACCTTACCGGCATGGGCCATTTCCTGTTCATGGGCCTGATCGGCATCCTGCTGGCCAGCCTGGCCAACTTCTTCTTCAAGTCGCCGGCGATCAATTTTGTGGTCAGCATCCTGGGCGTGCTGATCTTCACCGGCCTGACCGCTTGGGACACGCAGAAGATCAAGAACACCTATTATGCCGTCGGCGGCGACACCGCCGTGGCGGGCAAGGCCGCGATCATGGGCGCGCTGTCGCTCTATCTCGACTTCCTCAACATCTTCCTGTTCCTGCTGCGCTTCATGGGCAATCGCCGCTAAGCGAAAGCAGCTTCAAAAAGAAAAGGCCCGGCAGCGATGCCGGGCTTTTTTGTATCCTGGCCTGCCGCTCACGCGGACGGGCCTCATTCTCTTGCAGTGAGCGCCTTCAGCAGCTTCTTGTCGAATATTTTCAGCACCATGGCCAGTTCATGGCCCCGCTTGAGAATCACTCCGCCTGCCGCGATCACGCTGTATTGCCCCTGTTTGGCACGCAGCCTGGGGCGTTTTTCAATCCGAAATAGCGGCATCTCGGCCGAACGCCGGAAAACGGAAAAAACCGCCGCCTCATCCAGGAAATCCAGGGCGTAATCGCGCCATTCCCCGGCGGCGACCATGCGGCCATAGACGGTGAGAATGCGGTTCAGCTCGGGACGATCAAAGGCGACCTGCGGCACACGCGCCGGTGACATGTCCCGCGCCCCCTTTTCGACCGACTGGGCGGCGCGGTGCAAAGATATGGGCTCTTCCACCATCGTTGAATCGATGATGGGGCGGGAATCGGCGGGCCGCAAGCGTGTTATGCGGGGTTTTCTTTCCAAAATGTCACGGAGCATCGCGCGCGTGAACGCAGCGTGCGACCAGCGGCAACTTGAGTCGCGCGCCCACATCGCGGAATTTGCCCTGAAATGGCCATGATTGAACCATGCGGTGGCCGCTTTCGGGGGCGACACTTCAAGCGTCGGTTGGCTGTGAGTTGGTTCGGATTAATAAGCCCCCCAGCCCCTTTCCGGGTCGGCATCGCGCCAACCGACAACTTCCTCCAACAAGAATCAGTTGCGCTCCTGCCGCGCGCGTCGGCGCGTTTGCATCGAGGCGCGCGCCCAGCCGGATGCCGTGCTGGTTATCGAAGCGTGGCGATGAATTCGCGGATCCAGGCCGCATATTGCCCGAACATCCCGCCGATGGCGCCGATCAGGGCACAGATCATCACGCCATAGGGCAGAAACTGATCCGGATGGTCGCCCAACAAGTTCGCCGCCCCCACCGCCGTTACCCCGCAGGCCGCCCCAATCACCAACCCGCCCAGCGCGCCCGCGATATAGCCGCGTGCCAGGTCGCGGGCATAGAGCAGCGCCGCGGTGCCTGCGATCATCATGCAGCCGAACAGGCCGAAATGCTGGTCCAGAGTGGGGTGATAATGGCCCGCCAAGACAAAGCCGGCCTCGCACAGCACGCCCACCAGCAGGGCGGGGTCGAGGATTTTGGCGTCCACCAGGGTTTTGGCGATCTTGTTCATGGTCCCAAAAGCCTAGCGCCCACAGGCGTCCAGACAAGGGGTATCCTTGCGGGCAAAAGCCAATTTCTCTAATCAGTTCCGCATGGTGGGCATCGCGACGGCGCCGGGGACTGAATCAGGCCAATTCCTGCGCGACCTTTGGTACATGCCGGCCCTGGCCTCCAGCCTGCGGTCCGGTGAGATGCGCCGCGAAATGCTGCTGGGCGAACCGGTGGTGCTGGGGCGGCTGAAATCCGGCGAGGTCTTCGCCCTCAGGGACATCTGCCCGCATCGCGGCGTGCCGCTGTCGGCGGGTCGCATACTTGACGAAAATGGGGCCGAAGGCAGCGTGGAATGTTCCTATCACGGTTGGCGCTTCAAGCGCGACGGGGCGTGCAGCAAAATCCCGTCCCTGACCGGCGAAGAAGGTCTGGATATCGAGAAAATTCGCGTCCGCGCCTATCCGGTGCGCGAACAGGACGGGCTGATCTGGGTCTATATGGCGGCCAGGCCCGGCGAAGCGCCCAAATCAGAACCGCCGCGCCCCGGTGTCAGCCACCCGATGCGCTGGACGGAAACCCAGAGATTTCTCTGCGGCATCGACCATGCCGTGATCGGCTTGATGGACCCGGCGCACGGGCCTTACGTCCATGCCCATTGGTGGTGGAAAAAAAAGCCGCAGGTGAAGGAGAAGCACTACGCCCCTCTGCCCAACGGTTTTGTGATGACGGCGCATAGGCCGTCCAAGCCGGTCTACAGTGTGCTCGGCGACGTCACCACCGAGATCACCTTCGAGCTTCCCTCCACCCGTTTTGAGATCATCCAGGGACAGCTGTTCGGCGCGGCCTTCAGGATCGTGGGCATGACCGTCTGCACCCCGCGCGATGCCGAGAATACCGACGTCATTCAGGTCTTCTGGTGGCCGGGCTGGCTGAATTTCATCTATCCGTTTTTCTGGGCCCTGGGGCCCACCTTCATCGGCGACGACCGCAAAATCGTGGAGTTGCAGCGCGAGGGGCTCAAGTTCAATCCGAACCTGATGCTGATCCAGGACAGCGACCAGCCGGCCATCTGGTACCACCGCGTGAAGAAAGCCTGGGCGGAATCGGTCGAAAACGGCACGGAATTCGTCAATCCTGTGCAGGAACGGACCCTGCGCTGGAAAAGCTGACCAGCCCTCGCGATTCAGGGGTTGCGCCGGGCGCGGCACCGCACTAAACGGTCCCCTTAACCTACAACTTGGCAGGCCAACGGCGCCCTCAAAAGCGCCGGCCTTTTTGCGCGCGCCCACTTAAGGCAATTAGAGAAGCAGATGCCCAAACGCACCGATATCCACACCGTCCTGATCATCGGCGCGGGACCTATCGTTATCGGCCAGGCCTGCGAGTTCGACTATTCGGGGGCCCAGGCCTGCAAGGCGCTGCGCGAGGAAGGCTATCGGGTGGTGCTGGTCAATTCCAACCCAGCCACCATCATGACCGACCCGGACATGGCGGACGCCACCTATATCGAGCCGATCACGCCGGAATTCGTGGAAAAGATCATCGCCCGCGAGCGGCCCAATGTGCCGCCCGGCATGGTCTTTGCGCTTTTGCCCACCATGGGCGGACAGACGGCGCTCAATACCGCGCTGTCGCTTCGCAAGATCGGCGCCCTGGAGCGCCACAATGTCGAGCTGATCGGCGCCACTGCCGACGCCATCGACAAGGCCGAGGACCGCGAGCGCTTCAAGCAGGCCATGGTCGCCATCGGACTGGAGGTACCCAAGGGCATCACGCTCAAGGGCCAGCTGCGCCACAAGAAGGATAGCGGCGGCAATCTGCTGTTCGACGGCAACAATGCCCCGGTGATGGAGCTGGGGCCGGAGACCTTCAGCAAGGCGCTGTCGGCGCTGGACCAGGTCGGCCTGCCCACCGTGATCCGCCCCAGCTTCACCATGGGCGGCACCGGCGGCGGCATCGCCTATAACCGCGAGGAATTTTTCGCCATCGTGGAATCGGGGATGGAAGCCTCCCCCACCAACGAAGTTCTGATCGAGGAATCAGTGCTGGGCTGGAAGGAATTCGAGATGGAGGTGGTGCGCGACAAGGCGGACAATTGCATCATCATCTGCTCCATCGAGAATATCGACGCCATGGGCGTGCATACCGGCGACAGCATCACCATCGCCCCGGCCCTGACCCTGACCGACAAGGAATATCAGCGCATGCGCTCGGCCTCGATCGCGGTGTTGCGCGAGATCGGGGTGGAGACCGGCGGCTCCAATGTCCAGTTCGCCGTGAACCCTAAGGACGGGCGCATGGTGGTGATCGAGATGAACCCGCGGGTGTCGCGGTCGTCGGCGCTGGCCTCCAAGGCCACCGGCTTTCCCATCGCCAAGATCGCGGCGAAACTGGCCTGCGGCTATACGCTGGACGAACTGAAGAACGACATCACCAAAATCACCCCGGCCAGTTTCGAGCCGACCATCGACTATATCGTCACCAAGATTCCCCGTTTCGCCTTCGAGAAATTTCCCGGCGCCGAGCCGCTGCTGACCACTTCGATGAAGTCGGTGGGCGAAGCCATGGCCATCGGCCGCACGTTTGCCGAGTCGCTGCAAAAGGCGCTGCGCAGCCTGGAAACCGGTCTCACCGGCTTTGACGAGATCGCGCTGGACAGCGATCCCGCCGCCATCCGCGCCGCTTTGGCCCGCGCCACCCCCGACCGGCTGCGGCTGGCGGCGCAAGCCATGCGCCACGACTTTCCCCTGGACGAGATTGAGCGCATCACCGGCTATGATCCCTGGTTCCTGGGCGAGATCCAGACCATCGTCGCAACCGAAGAACGCGTCCGCAAAGAGGGCCTTCCCAAAGACGCCAAAGGCCTTCGGGCGCTCAAGTCCATGGGCTTCTGCGATGCGCGGCTAGCCCACTTGACCGGCCAGAAGGAGGCCGCGATCCGCAAGCTGCGGCATGCGCTGGATGTGCGGCCCTGCTTCAAGCGCATCGACACCTGCGCCGCCGAGTTCGCGGCGTTGACCCCCTACATGTATTCGACCTACGAATTTCCGGTTGGCGGACAGACGGTGTGCGAAAGCAATCCCACCGACGCCAAGAAGATCATCATCCTGGGCGGCGGGCCCAACCGTATCGGCCAGGGCATCGAGTTCGACTATTGCTGCTGCCATGCCGCCTACTCGCTGTCGGAACGCGGCTATGAAACCATCATGGTCAACTGCAATCCCGAGACCGTCTCCACCGATTACGATACCTCCGACCGGCTGTATTTCGAGCCGCTGACCCTGGAAGACACACTCGAGATCATCCACAAGGAACGGCAAAAGGGCAGTTTGGCGGGCGTTATCGTGCAATTCGGCGGCCAGACTCCGCTCAAGCTGGCCAATGGCTTGCGCGACGCCGGCGTGCCCATCCTGGGCACCAGCGCCGACGCCATCGACCTGGCCGAGGACCGCAAGCGTTTCCAGAAGCTGCTGGAAGACCTCAAACTCAAACAGCCGCGCAACGCCACCGCCATGACGGCGGAAGAAGCCGTCGCGGCGGCAAAATCCATCGGCTATCCGGTGATCCTGCGCCCCTCTTATGTGCTGGGCGGCCGCGGCATGGTGGTGGTGTCGGACGAAAGCGAACTCAAAAAGCAGGTGGAGTCGGGTGAACTGTTCCGCATTTCCGGTGACAATCCGGTCTTGATCGACGGCTTTCTCAATCGCGCCACCGAAGTGGATGTGGATGCGATCTGCGATCACGAGGGCGAGGTTTTTATCGCCGGCATCATGGAACATATCGAGGAAGCCGGCGTGCATTCCGGCGATAGCGCCTGTTCGCTGCCGCCCCGCTCGCTGAAACCGCAAACCATCGCCGAAATCGAGCGCCAGACCGTCGCCATGGCCCGGGCCTTGAAGGTCCAGGGCCTGATGAATGTCCAATATGCCATTCAGGGCGACGAGATTTACGTGCTGGAAGTCAATCCCCGCGCCAGCCGCACCGTTCCCTTTGTCGCCAAGGCCATCGGCCTTCCCGTGGCGGCCATCGCCAGCCGCGTGATGGCGGGGGAGACGCTGAAATCCATGAATCTGAAAAAGCCGAATCACTTGTTTCAGGAAGGCGGCCACATCTCGGTCAAGGAAGCGGTGCTGCCCTTCGCGCGCTTCCCCGGGGTGGACACCATCCTGGGACCGGAGATGCGTTCCACCGGCGAAGTGATGGGCATCGATGCGAATTTCGGACGCGCCTTCGCCAAAAGCCAGATCGGTGCCGGCACCAAGCTGCCCACCGGCGGCGCGGTGTTCCTGTCGGTGAAGGACAGCGACAAGGATTTGATCGAGGCGCCGGCGCGCGAACTGCTGGCCATGGGCTTCTCGCTGGTCGCAACCCGCGGCACCGCAAAGGTGCTGGAAGCCAAGGGGCTGCCGGTGGCGACCATCAACAAAGTGCTGGAGGGACGCCCCCATGTGGTGGACGCGCTGAAGAATGGCGAGATCAATTTGGTGTTCAACACCACCGATGGGGCCCAGGCGCTGGCCGACAGCTCCTCGATCCGCCGTGCGGCGCTGACCCTGAAAGTGCCCTACTACACCACCATGGCGGGGGCGGCGGCGGCCACCCAGGCAATTGCGGCCCTGCGGACTGGCTCGCTTGAGGTCGCACCGTTGCAAAGTTACTGAGGGATTTTCCGGGCGCTCCCACGCACCTCCCTTGAAGTCGGGAGTTATGTATAGTGTCCCTGGAATTCGGACAGCAAGAGAGATTTCAAAGTTGTTGGTGGGAAGCTGGTTGAGCGGCTGGACGGTGATCCCGACGAGGGTGAGGAAGGTGTGGGATGATTAGCCGTTATCGGATGGTGGCAGTTTGGTTGGCGGCATTCAGTTCATTCGAAATTCTCCCATGCCCATTGACTGCTTTCGAGGCCATCCCACTTCTTGGAGAGTCAAATCCAATTACGGCGAGTTGCCCTCGATCATTCTTATCCCCCCAGCTGGTGATAAACGGGTGCTATTTATATCTTAAAATGGGCAATGGTGAGGTTAGTGAGTTGCCCGTGCATGCCGAGGCGCTCTTTTTCATGGGAACAGCTTACGTTCGTAAAGGTCAAAACGATGCGGCCACTCAGGTGTTCGCCTTAGCCCTCGACGCGCTCAAGCGTTCACTCAGCGGTCCGCCCCTTAAAGCGTATTGGATAAGGTCTCGAATGCTCAACAACAAGTGTTGGATAGAAGCTGTTTCTGGCATCGAATTAGATGCGGCGCTCGCGGATTGCGATCAATCTTTGACGCTCGCTCCAAACGATCCCGACACGCTCAACGGACAGGCATTCGCATTGTATCGACAAAAGAAATTTAAAGAGGCACTGGCAGGCTTCGACTCCACGCTCAAGGTACAATTTGACAATGCGGAAGCACTCTTCATGCGTGGAGTGGTCAAGTTACAACTCGGAGAGGAAGATGCCGGAATTACAGATATCAAAGCGGCCCGGGCGAAAGACTCCAACATTGACACGCTTTACTCGGGGTATGGAATTAGAGTGAAGTAAGGTGTAATTCCGGGGACACAATACTTAATTGCTGCAAGAACAGGGCCGGTGTTTTCGCCCGGCCGCTCGCCTAAGCTGGCTTAGCTTTTCTTGGCGAGCCGTAGCGAGCCTAGAAAAGCTTGCCCCTCTTCGAGCGAAGCGAGGGAGGCGCGGCGTTGGCGCAAGATTGCTCTCCGGCCCTTCGCTTACGCTACGGGCGTTCGTCGCTCAAAAAGGTCCACTGGACCTTTTTGTTTGTCGAAC
>JANYAR010000070.1 GCA_025361185.1 Alphaproteobacteria bacterium
CTCAGCGACGTCAAGGTGATCTTCAAGGCCCGGCCCCAGACGCCCAACGACAACCGTTCGGGCGTGGGCTCGCGCAGCGGCGGGCGCATGGTGATGGGCAAGGATGGTTATCTCTATATCACCATCGGCGACCGCGACACCGGCGGCTCCTACCCCTGGCTGGTGGCGCAAACGCTGGACACCCATCTGGGCAAGATCCTGCGCATCACCCAGGACGGCAAAGCCGCCCCCGGCAACCCCTTCACCGGCCAGGACGGCGCCTATCCCGAGATCTGGGCCATCGGCGGGCGCAGCCAGGAAGGCCTGAGCTTCGACAATGACGGCAAGCTGTGGGAGACCGAGCACGGCCCGCGCGGCGGCGACGAGCTCAACCTGATCAAGAAGGGCGCCAATTACGGCTGGCCCGTCGTCACCCATGGCATCGACTATCCCGGCAACCCGACCGGCGATAACGAGGTGGCAAGAGCGGGCATCGAGCAGCCGGTCTATTACTGGTCGCCCTCGATGGGGCCGTCGCAGCTTGCCTTCTACAAGGGCAACCTGTTCCCGGAATGGAAGAACAGCGTCTTCGTTGTCATGCTGCGCGGCAATGCGATGGAACGGCTGACCTTGGCCAATGGCAAGGTGGTCAATGAGGAGCCGCTGCTCACCGAGGTAAAAATGCGGCTGCGCGACGTGCGGGTCGGCCCCGATGGCGCGGTCTATGTGCTGAGCGACAGCGGCGGGGGCTCGATCACCAACGACACCCCGATCGGCTCCAAGCTGCTGAAGCTCACACCGCGTTGAGCAGATGACCGACAGCCAAAGACAATGCGGAGACTGTTCTCTGTGCTGTAAGGTGCTGGCCATTCCAGAGCTGAAAAAGCCCAAGGACGAATGGTGCCCCAATTTCGTGGCCGGTACCGGCTGCGGCATCTATGCCGACCGGCCGCCTTCCTGTCACAACTTCGCTTGCCAATGGCTTGTCGATCCCACCATCGGCCCAGAATGGAAGCCCAACATCTGCAAGATGGTGCTGGATGTGAAGCCCAGCCTGTTCGTGGTGCATGTCGATCCCACCGCCACCCGGCCCTGGCGCGCCGAGCCCTATTACTCGACCTTGAGGCGCCTGGCGGCCCAGGGGCTGACGCGCGGCACCATGGTGATCGTGATGGAGCGCCGGCGTACGACCGTCATCCTGCCCGATCGTGAAGAGGATCTGGGCATCATGGGTCCGGGCACCCGGATCTCGGTGGCGCAGGTGATGACGCCCAACGGGCCGCAATGGCAGCCGCGCATCTTGGGCCCGCACGAACGCAGCCCACCCAAGTGAGCCTCCGAGGCACGATGGAAATGGCAACCCTAACCGAATAGTCTGGCCCCACCACATGATGGCCGGCCGTCCCGCGAGGACGGCATCTGGCGGGATAGCTGCATGAACCAGGAACTGGAAGACATCAAATTTTCCCTGTTGTGGCCCACGGTCGTGATGCAGTCCACGTTCGCGGAAAATCTCGAGGAATCGAAAAAGGAAATTTATCGCCTGACCAGCCTTCCCACCGACATCAAAAAATCAAATTACGGCGGCTGGCAAAGCGATGTTCATTTGCAGGAAAACCCCGTTTTTAAGCCCTTATGCGACTTTGTAGACGCCATGTGCGCCCGCATATTCAAGGTCAAGGGCGCAAAGTTCCATCAGATGTGGGCCTGCATCAACAAAAAACACGACCAGAATCTCATACACTCCCATACCAACAATTATAATTTGTCGGGGGTCTATTACGTCAACGTTCCCAGAGATTCCGGGGAAATCGTTTTCCGCGATCCCCGGCCCGGCGCGAACCAGGCGCCCTACAGGCTGTTCAAGGATGACGGCGACAGCGAATATTTCATGCCATCCCAGGGCATGATCATTCTGTTTCCGTCATACCTGGAACACTTCGTGCTGCCGAACAGAAGTGACGGCGACAGGATATCCATGAGTTTTGATCTGACGCTGGAGAGGTGAGAAGCGGTTTGCCGAAGGCAAACGAAATGGTCCAGTGGACCATTTCGAGCGACGAACGCTGCGAGCTTGGGCGAGCGGCCGTCCGGCCACTGCAAAACCGATCCAACGTTTCAAAATAGTCACGGCGCGGGATTGCTCCCGCGCCGCGCTTTTCGTCAGTCTCAGGCCCTTCGCTTGCGCTCAGGGCATTTCGTCGCTCTCGCAGGTCCACCGGACCTGCTCGTCCGCCGCGCTTTGGCGCGGCGGACCGTTCCTCAATCGTCGAATCTGATGCCGATGCGGTACGACCGGCCGATACAGTCGTAAATCCGGCAATCCGTCCCTCCGCCGCCCGTCGACCCGATCATCGGCGGCGGCGCGTTGAACGCATTGTCAACCGCGCCATAGAGCTGGATATGATCGTTCCAGCGATAGGAGCCACGGAAGTCGCCATAGATCACCGCCGGCACGGCATTGCTGTCCACATTGACACCTTCAACCCAGGTATTGACCAGCCGGGCCGAGCCCCAGATGCGGGCCTGGGCCGTGAGTGAAAATGGACCTTCCGAGTAAGTCGCCGCAATGGTGCTGCGGAACTTTGGTGTGGTAAATCCTGCCAGGGGATTGGCGCCATCGCCGCTTATCGCACCCGCGCCGTCCGTCGTCACGCCCAGCGAGGTCCGGGTTTTCTCGTCGGTATAGTTGCCCAGAATGTGGTAGTTCATCGTGCCGTCAAACAGCTGGTGCATGTAATCGACTTGGAAGTCCAGGCCCGACACGGATTCCCGGTTCGAGTTGATCGGGCTCAAAAGGTAAAAGTTGAACGCACCTTCGCTGTCGGCGCTGAAGGTGCCCAGCGGGCCCGCCAAACCGGGCGAGTTGCCGTTTCCATCCGTCTCTTTCGCCACCGGCAGGACGGTGCTGCCGCCCGGCAGGCCCGAGCCGAAGAACACCACGGAGCAGAAACTCGCCACATGCTTGTTGGCGCATTGGTCAAAGATCTGGGCCTGAGAAAAGGAGGAGATGGCTTGGTGCATGGTGATCGAATACCAGTCGAACGACATCGACAGGTTTTCGATCCAGTGCGGCGTCAGCACAATACCGCCCGAAACCGTCTCGGCCTGTTCGGGAAACAGACCGGCATTGCCGCCCGAGCCCTGGTGTACGTTGAATTGTGGCCCGCCAGCCGGGTAATTGGTCTGCTGGGTGCTGATAAGCACGGTGGAGAACAACTCCCCGATGCCCGGCGCGCGAATATCGGACGACAGGGTGGTGCGGAGCTTGATGTCCTCATTGAGCTGACTGGTGGCGCCCACCTTCCAGGTTTCCACCAGCCCGCTGGTGGAATAGCTGGTGATGCGACCCGCGGCGTTGAAGTCTAGGGAGTCGACAAACTGGTTCTTGAGAATCGGTATATCCAATTCCAGGAACCCCTCCTGCACATTGTACGCGCCGGCGAATTGGGAGAAATTTCCCGATTCCCACACGCCGGACGCGCCAAGTTGCAGCGGATCGCGTTGATTGCGCTGCTGCTCCAGGCGGTATTCCCAGCCGGTCGCCATCGCGATTTTTCCCGCCGGCAACCCCCAGGGCAGCGTGCCCGAGGCCGAGGCCGAGAACACCGCTTGGTTCATCCGATAGAGCGCCTGGTCCGCGACCCCGTCATTGTTACGGCCGGGCGCGATATAGTTGAGCGCAGCCTGCGAAGCGGTGCCGTCACCGAACAGGTTCAGCGGCACGCAACCGGGCGCCAGGCCGCCGGCCTGAAGCACCTGGCCGGGGCCGTTCGGATTGGGGATCGCGCCAAACAAGGTCTGGGTCAGGGTCGAGCGGCAGGCAATGGTGCCCACCTGCGGAATCGGCACGCCGGCCGCATTCAGGATCCCAGTGACGGTGGCTTTCGTCACCGCATTGCCGCCGCCCAGCGAATTGGGACCGGCCGCCTGCACCACCACCGGATCGATGGCATTGTTGAAGTTCGTGTTCATGGTGTTGTAGCGCGCCCATTGGCGCTCGCGCACCTGACTTTGCTGGGCGTAGGCGTTCCACGTCCAGTCCTCGCCGAACAGTTTAATCCCTCCCGTCAGGGTGAAGACGGCACGCGCCAATTGGCGGTAGTTCTGGATGTAATTCTGCGCTATCGACTTTGACAAATTGAACATTGTCACGTCTTT
>JANYAR010000122.1 GCA_025361185.1 Alphaproteobacteria bacterium
AAAAACCTGCGGCTGCGCTGGCAGATCACCCCATCTTTCCCTACATTATCGATATCGCGCGAGGCCGGACCCTGTATGTACCGGGTCTTGATGCCCAAAAGCTTCGCGAAGCGCCCTTCGCCAACGTCTATGCAAAGCAACATGCGGCGGCCATTCTCTCCGTCCCCTGGGAGGCTGGCCCCATTGTTCGGCCCCGGGTCGATACCGACCCCATTTACGTTTTTTCGTCCGGGCGGTGCGGATCGACCCTTCTTCACAACATTTTGTTGTCGGCAAAAATCCTCAGTATTTCAGAGCCTCATGTCGGCGGAGCGCTGATTTCGCCGGCCTACGGGAAATACCCACCCATCCGCCCGCTGCTGCGCTGGGTCACCCGGACATTCGCGCGCGATCTCATGAGCGTGGTGGGCAGCAACAATGAACCCCTGGTCGTGAAACTTCGTTCCCAGTTCTGCCGCGTGCCCCATCTGCTGCTTAGGAAATCCCGGGAGCGGCGAACCATTTTCATGACCAGGCGATTTGAGAGCTGGGCAAAATCGGTCGGCCAGCTATTCAGGGTCACGCCGGCTTACCTGGTGGCGAACTATCGTCAATCGATCGAATGCTATGCATATCTTCGTCAACACGGCGATTGCCACTTCCTGCGCTATGAAGATCTCATAGAGCAGCCCCGCGAAAGAATGACACATCTCTCGGAGTTCCTGGGCCGTGACATATCAAGGGCTGCCATCGAAGAAGCGATGCGCCTTGGTTCACAAAAGGGAACGGGATTGGAGCGGGCCTCGGAGCAAGGCCTGGCGAGGTGGGAAGCCATCAAGGATGACGCCCACCGCCTCTTTGTAAGCAGTGGGACAGCGGATTTTTACAACGAGGTTATTGAGACCTGAGGCGGATTCCCGGCTCCCGTCCATCAGGTTGGCGGATGGTTCAAATCCAAAATTTCTCCTCTGTCCGCTCCACCGGCACGACTTGGCCGTCGACGACCTTGCACAACAATCCTTCCCTTGTGTCGACGATGCGATCCCTGGGAATGACCGGCGTGACTTGCAGCTTCGGTATCAGTTTCCAGTAAAATTGCTTGCGGCGACCGCTAGGATCCTTGACCCTGGCGAATTGGTCGTTCTTGGTCGGATATTCCGGGTGATTGATGACAGGATTTGCATAGATCCAGAATGCTATCCTTGCATAGGCCTTTGGCAACCAGCGGGTTTTTAGGAACCAGCATCGCCATGAGAACCTGCCCAGGTTGTTGTATGTGAAATCGAGGCACTGATCATCGGCGGTGCCGGGATAGTCCATAATGGTCTTGTGCCATCTGCGAAGCAGCGTGCGCGCCGCCAGGGAATTTCGATAGAACTGTGCCAGACCAGAGCACATCAGCTGGGTCGTGGAATACCAATCCACGCTGCCGGCGAAACGAAAATATCTTCCTTTGATCAGCGTTGAGTCCTCCGCCAATATCTCGACCGGCTTGAACATGTCCGTATATTCATCGGCAAACCAGTTATAAATGGCGAAGTCGCAGTGGGATTGCACCAGTTCCGTGAGCAGGTCGGGCGGGGCGGAAAACTCACAGTCGGCGTCCAGATACAGAACCGGCTTCTTGTGCGTTCTCAGCATGTGGTGAATGAAATTGGCTTTGGTAAAGGAAAGATCGTCACTGCCATGGGTGCTGATGGATGAATGCACGGCGGGCACTTCGTGCAACTCATAGGGCAGCCCGAACCTTTCACATGAGGTCGCGAGCCTGGCAGCCTGATTCAAATAGCCGGCCGTGAACATCGCCCCGATGACGAACGGCCTGTCGCCTGCGCCCCTGATCGTGCGCAAGGATTTGAATGGAAGAGGAAAGGAACTGGCCATTGCCTAAAATGAACTTCCGATTCTTCAGGATGTCCCGCCAGGGTAAAGCCGTCGTGTCTGGCTGTCATTAGCCGGCACGCTCAAGCGGCGACGCGAACCGGCCGGCGATCAATAGCGCGATACGATTTAGCAAGGGTAAATGGCCAGCCGCCAGGGCTTGCTTGCGATCGCGGGAAGCGGACTTCCCCTTCAATTCCGGGAATGCTATTGATGCGATGCAAAATGGGGGCAGTAGTCCTGTCGCAATGGGCATGGCGCAGCCGCAGACCCTCGGCGAACGATTGGGTTACGGCCCCGACGCACGTCTGCTTATCGTCCATGCCGACGATTTGGGGCTGGCCGGGGCTGTCAATGCAGCTTTTGCCAGCGGTCAGCAAAGCGGACTGATCAATTCGGGGAGCGCGATGGTTCCCTGTCCGGCGTTTGCCGGCATTGCAGCCTTTGCCCGGGCTCATCCGCAAGCCGATATCGGCCTGCACCTGACGCTCACCTGTCCGAAGACCGCCAATCGGTGGGGACCGGTGGCGCCGGTATCGGAGGTGCCTTCCCTTGTCGACCAGCGTGGATGTTTTCATGAGCGCTGGACCTCCGCAACGGCCATCCGTGTGGAGGAGGTGAAGAAAGAGCTTAGGGCGCAGATAGACCGGGCGATCGAAAGCGGACTGCACCCGACCCATCTCGATTCCCACCAGTACCTGTTGCAGAAGAAGAACGCCAAACTGTTCGAGATTTTCATCCAGCTGGGACGGCAATATCATCTTCCCTTGCTGATCTCCCGGGAATGGTTCCCGGCATATCCGTATCTTCAAGCGCTTACGACCCCGAGCGATGCCGTTCTGGACCGGATCATCACTATCGGACCTGCGGTGATGCCTGAACAATGGCCACATTTCTACCGCGGAGAGCTCAAACAGCTGCCGCCAGGGGTTTCAGAGATTCTGATTCACCCCGCTCATGACACCGAAGAACTTCAGACCTTCTTTCAAGGGCGGCGGGAATGGGGCGCCGCCTGGCGGCAAAGGGATTTCGACTATTTTAACGGCAGGGAATTCGCCTCTCTGATCCGGAACGAGGGCATCCGGCTGATTACGTGGCGTGAAATAACCGCCCGGCTGAGATAGGGTCCAGGGCCAATCAGGTCACCAAAACGCAATACTGTTTGGCGTACCCTAGAGCAGCGGGGTTCACCATTCATTAATGTTCGGAATCCGGCGAGTTCGCCGCCTCCAAATGCACGGATTGAGATCAAGTCAGATGCGACAACCAAAAGCTCCAGAGTTACGGCTTCTTTTGGCTTGTGCCCGGGCTCATCCTACCCAAGATGACGAAGGGGCAATTCGGCGGCTGCTGAATGATGGTGTCGATTGGACAGCCTTTGTGCAAAAGGCAATCGCGCATGGACTAGCCGGGCTGGCCGGACACACGCTGACGCGGGTCGCACCCGATATGGTGCCGGAGGATATGCTTGTCGCGTTTCAGGCCTTCATTGAGGAGACACGGAAAGGCAACGAGGTACTCCTCAAGGAGCTCATCGCGCTTGTCGAGGGGCTGACTGAAGCCGGGGTGAAAACGATCCCGTTTAAGGGGCCCGTCCTTGCAATGCAAACCCTGGGCGATCTGGGACTTCGCGAATTTCGGGACCTGGATTTTCTGATCCGTGACCGCGATGTGGATCAAACCATCAAGACCCTGTGCAGCCTCGGTTATGAACGCCAGGGCAAACTGACCGAAGCGCAATTCGCCCTGATCCACCGCCTGCAGGGGCAGGAGATCCTATTCAAGCCGGACATAGTGGCCGTCGAGCCGCACACGCGGCTGACGTCACTGAAGATGGCGCTCGACATTGACTATGAAGGGCTATGGCGCCATGCGCGGCGCCAAAATATTTTCGGACGGACCATGCTGACGCTTGCGCCGGAGGATACGTTTATTGTCCTGGCGATTCACGGCGGCAAGGAATTGTGGTGGAACATCAAGTGGGCCTGCGACGTCGCGGATTTTATTGCCTCTCATCCGCAGCTGGACTGGAACGCAATCATCGCACGAGCGAAGGCACAGGGATGCCATCGCATGCTTCTGATCGCGACAGCCCTCGCGCGTCATTATCTGGGGGCGAGGGTTCCGGATTCCATCGTCGCCGCGGAAATCGATGATCCGGGTGTCGAACAGATAATCGGGCGCATCGTGGCGCGTTGGGAGATGGACGATCCGGGCGGCCCGCCCAGCAACAAAACACTGTCCATGGACCGCCTGCTGTTGCACGACGGCATCATGCGGCAGGCTAGTTATGTCGTGCGGACCGTGTTCCTGCCGGGGCCGCAGCATGTCCCCATCGTATCTTTGCCCAAATCCCTGAACTTCGCCTACATTCCGCTCGGCCTGGCGCATGATCTTGTCGCGTTGCCGATATTCCGGATCTACGAGCAACTGGCGGCGCAATGGGACCGTATCCTGATGGTCTCTCCCATCGCGCTGGCCTTGGCGCCGGTTTCAGCACAAACGCGAAAAAAACTGAAGAGGCTGCAGCAGGCGCATAAGAAAGCCCAGCGCGAAGCCGCAGCCGATCCCGGCAATTTTATCACCTGGCTTGCCCTGGGTGACGTGCTCGCGGCCATGAAACGCTACAAACAAGCCCTTGCCAGCTACGACAAGGCGATCGCCCTTATGCCGGACAACAGGTCTGTTTGGCAAAAGCGTGGCGCTGCCATATCCGCGCTCCAAAAAACAGGCAATCTCCCCAATCTCAGTAAAGTGCCCGAATTCGACACAGAAGACGCCAACGGGTGGGCGGTTCGCGCTGGATTTCTTTCGGCTTGCGGGCGTCACGAAGACGCAGCGGATGCCAGCGACCGCGCGCTACGCCTAGACCCAAATCATAAAGCTGCGACGCGAATAGGCATAGATTCTCGCTTGTTTTGCTGCGACTGGAGCAAGCGCGACGCGGACAAGCGCACTGTCAAGGATGGTTTTGAATCGGGGGCGCTTGCTCTAAAACCATTCAATCTAAAATTGATTTCCGACTCGGAACAGGATTGTCTATCCAATTCGAGTCTCTGGGCGAAAGGATCAGTGCCGCCGCAAGAGCAACTTTGGCAGGGCGAGCGCTATCACCACGACCGAATTCGGATCGCTTACATTTCGACAGATTTCCGCTCCCATCCTGTTGGAACCACGATCATAGCGCCCCTTGAGCATCACGATAAGACCCGCTTCGAAATTACGGCTGTCTCGCTGCATCCGGGGGACCGCAGTCCAATTCGCCGGCGCATCGAAGCGGCGGTGGACCACTTCGTCGACGCGCACGCTTTGGGGGATGGAACGGTTGCCGCGATGCTGCGCGATCGTGAGATCGATATCGCGGTTGACCTGAACGGCCTTACGGGTTCCAAACGTCACGGTATTCTCATGCGCCGCCCCGCGCCGCTGCAGGTGAATTATCTCGGCTATCCCGGCACGATGGCGAGTTCTTTCATCGATTACATCATCGCCGATCACACCGTGATTCCGGACGAGAACCGTATCTATTACAGCGAGAAGGTCGCTTATCTGCCGAATTCCTACCTGCCCTATGACAGGCAGCGGCAACTTGCCGAAAATCCGCCCAGCCGCAGCGAGGAAGGGCTGCCGGAGACAGGTTTTGTTTTCGCCTCCTTCAATAGCCTGCACAAATTCAGTCCGGAAATGTTCGATATCTGGATGCGCATCCTGCGGGAGGTGGAGGGCAGCGTGCTCTGGATCCCGGGCTCCAATCCCTCGGTCGTCCCCATTCTGCGGCGCGAGGCGGAAGCCCGGGGCGTTGTGCCGAAACGCATTATTTTTGCGGGTTATAAAAAGCAAAGTGAGGATCATCTGGCAAGGCAGCGATTGGCCGACCTTTTTCTCGACAACCTGCCCTACAATGCGCATTCCACCGCCAGCGATGCGCTTTGGGCCGGACTGCCGGTGCTGACCTGCATGGGCCAGGCCTTCCAGGCGCGTGTCGCCGCGGGCCTGCTCCACGCGATTGGATTGCCGGAGCTGGTGACCACGTCCCTGGCCGAATATGAGCAACGGGCGCTCACCTTGGCACGCGATCCGCAGCAGCTTGCGGCGATCCGCGAGAAGCTGGCCCGCAATCGCGATACAACACCCTTGTTCGATTCAGCGGAATTCACGCGCGGCCTGGAATCCGTGTACAGAACCATGTGGGAGCGTCAGCAATCAGGTCTTCCGCCCGAGAGCTTCTCAGTCGCTGACAGAAATCGATCCTAGTCCGCGGCGAACCGCGTCTGCCCACTGTCCTAATTGCGGACGACCAGGCCTTCCAGCATCAGCCGTTCAATGAAAAACACCCGCTCCGCGTCTTCCAAATCGCCGGGAAGATCGCGAATCGCGTAGCCGGGCTTGTTCAGCGCGAAATCCAGCGCCTCGCCAAAGAAACCGGGAAAGGTGATGACCCGCGTACCGAAGTTAAGTGTCACGGTCTCTTCGCCCCTGCGGATTGTGTAGACAAGGCCGGCGCGGGGCCCGACTTTGTCGTCAAGCATCAGCTCCGCCGCCCGATAGAAACAGGCGACCTGCCCGGAAATATCGAGCGAGGCCTTTTTTACAACCTCATCCCTGAACTGCTCCAGGACCTGGGTTAGAAAATCTGGATCGGCCATGTTACGCAATTCTTCCCGCGCCCGGTTCACGGGCCCTGCCCCATCTCCCTTCATATATCCAAATGGCAATGCGAGGCGCAGACTTTCATCCCGCATCGCCGCCATCCGGATGGCGGCGATAAGAAGCTCATCCCAGGTGGAGTAATACGCTCCCAGGGTGATGTGCATGGAGTTTTCCGAGCCGCATTCCGCCGCATGAATGAAGCCGCGCGGGATATAGACCATGTCGCCCTGCTGGAGGGTGAAGGTGTGGACGTCACCGCGAAATTCACGCTCCGTATCAGGGGTGCTCGCCTCTTTTTCCGGAAAGGTCCGGCGGTTCTTTTCCACCTTCCAATGCTTGGATCCCATGACCTGAAGCACGAACACGTCGTGATTGTCCCAATGGGCCCCGAACCCTTTGCCATTGGGCGGCGTCAGGTAAAGGTTGGTCTGGAACACATGCCCGGTCTCTTGCCCCATCCTCCGGCAAAGCACCTTGAGCTTGGGATCGAACTGATGCATGCCATCCAGGATAAGGGTGTGACCATCGCGCATGTCAGTGAGGACGCCCTCCAAAATCGCTGCCGTTGTTCCGCGATGCCTCGCCTGTTTGTTGGCGGTGGCCTCGGCAGTCTTGACGTAACTGGGACCCCGCGTGATGGATTCATCAAAATCCTGCAACGTGAACAGGTCGCCGTAATAGCCGGGGTCTCCCCTGTGAACGATTAGGGGGGTTTTCTCCCAGTAACGCGCGCGAAACTCCTCTTCGGAAACTGGCGACACCAAGCTCTGAAGCGTCACGGTATCGCGGAAGTGGGAAGCGGAACGCTGCGCCTCACCCTCGACTTGCGTGACATCCGGGGCCTGATTGGCAATAGCCATCTTCGTCTGGGTCATATCCGTCTCCCTAACAATGATAGAGCCTCCCCATTTGCGGCGGAACCCGCGTTGATCCGGCTCAACAAAGCGATGGGCCAGATGTTGCAGCCGCGCAGACCGCCTGACGGGCATCGCCGCCACACCTGCTATCCTTGCAGAACGTGCCTAAAAGTATGCCCTACGCGGCGTAGCTTTTGGGTGGAAACCTTATATTCGCGTTAACGGTGGGCAAGCCCCGTTGCCGGCCGGGCGGCGCCGGGCCTCTGGCGGCTCACATGACCACCGCCGGCCATGGGAGGCTTCTTATCGGGAGGGTGGACGATACGCGACGCCGCGCCAAAGCGGCGCCCGGCATCCGGACCACGGCCCCTGAATTTCCGGAAATTCGGGCAGCCACAAAAAAGTACGACCCCCGCCATTTCTGGCGGGGGTCGTACAGCATAGAGAACTACAAAATTTAGTGTGTGCCGCCGCCGGTGACGCCGTCGTCACCAAAGGTCGTGTCGTCAACGCCAAAATCGTCCTGGCTGATGGCGTCGTCGCCCGACTTGGTGTACGTGCGCTGCGCCATCGCACCCTTGGTGCTGGCGCTCAAGAGCAGACCAACAGCCGGGGCAGTGACAGCCACCTGGGCGGCAGTCTTGATCGCTGAACGGCGTGTCTTCTCTTCCGAAACAATGCTTTCAATTTTGATTCCGTCGGCCATGTCTATAACCCCATTCAATATTGGTTCCGTGCAATTCCCAACGAACACACGATGGAAGGTCTAGAAGCAATTACGGTGCCAACAATTTTAGTTATTACTTTTCAATTGGTTAGAGACAATTAAACACGGCTGCTTGGTAAATTTGTAAAATAATTTTGCAACTTTTCGCGGCCCGGCAGGGGCCGGTTTCGGTCAACACGCCCTAAGCCCCCGTTTGGGCCTCCTCATTTTCCGAAGATCTGGCAGCTGCCAGCCATGGGGCGCCGCCAAATGCACGCAATAACAGCCCCGCACAAAGATGTTTGAGGCCGCGTACTCTTCTCATCACACTGATATCAATCAGCTATTTTCAGGATACGGCCTTGCTCACAAGAGCAACGGCCTCGTCCAGAGACGAAAAGGGGAGCGAATAACAGTCGATCGCCCCGATCCAGCGGACCAGTTCGCGGACATTGCCATGGTCCAGGCGCTGCCGCAGCGCCAAGCACTGATCCATCAGCATCGCCAGCGCCTCGGACCGCGCCAAAGGCTCGAGTCTCGTGGGCTCACCCTTGGTATACCGAGGAAAGAAAATGTGGCTGACCCGGGCCGTCCCCCGGTACACAGTCGCGGCGCTTGGGGGGACATAACGCACCACTTTGCCATCATCGCGTCGGTGGATGGCTAGGGTCGGGAGTTCGGGATAATAGCGGGACATCATGTCCCAGGCCGTGTCCTTGACGCAGACGGCCAGCGGCACCGCCGGCACCCGGAACGTGCCGGGCTCAACCAATGCCACCTCATCGGACAAATAGGCGAACCCGGCATGGGTCAGCGCTGCCGTCAGCGAGGACTTGCCGCTGCCGGCGGCGGCTGGCAGGAGAATGCAGCTGTCGCCCTTTGCGACCACGCCGGAATGCAGGTCCAGAAGGAAGTCGAAGGCATTAACAGCCCCCGTCCAAAGCGCGCTCTTGACCAGGGGGGCCAGGCTGGAAAGCTTCGCCGCCTGGGCTTCCGGCTTTCCGTTGCAGTAGATGTAGCTGGCGAGATGTCCATTCTTCAGATACGTCGCGGAAATATCGATGACGAGTGTCGGCGCCGTCGTTTCGTCCGATCCAAGATGGCCAATGACGGTATCGACCATCCGCTGCTGCGCCCGGTGCGCGTAACGTATCACGGCATGCGTGCCAAGCAGGCGATAGTGCCCCACCGCCTTGGGCTCGAAAGGTTCCAGAGGCGGCACCTTGGCGCGCAAGCGTGCAACGACTTCCTCCGTCTCCAAATATTGCATCGGCGGCGGAAGCGGCGTTCCGCCATCGGCCAGCAGTCCTCGCGAACTTAGCGCGTCAAGCGTCGATATCACCCAACTCTCGGCAACCTCGGCCGCCGCGCCGCCTTGGGAGACAAGCGCACCGGCAAGCTGCGGCACAGGCACGCCGTCCTGCAACCTGCGTACAATAAAGGCCGCCGTCGCGTTGAGACCGATGAGGGATTGCGACGTCTCCGAAAAGACAACCAACTCGTCGTCGAGAGGGAAAAAGGCTAACCCTGGGCGAAGCGCCATGCTCTCCGCCTCCGCGCCTCCGGCCTCATCGCGGTTTGTTCTCATTCTTCCATAATTCCACACCGGATAAAATTCTTCGTTAACCGGCCATAGGAATTGGGGGGATCAATTGTCTGAGCTCTGACGAGATCAGAAAGCGCGATCCTGGGCAATCCGGCTACGAGCTTGCGCCATCAGTTTCTGTACTCGCGGGTCGCCGGAGTCCTTGACCGGTGACAGAAGCAGCAAGGCTGATTGGGGACTGTTCTGGCTCATTCTGATGGCGACAAGCCGCAGCCGCGCTTCAAGCAGATCGGGTGCTACGCCAAGAGCGGTTCCGAGGATCCCCGCGCCCGACTCGACATTGCCATTGTCGAACAGGATTTGTGCCATTTGAACAGCGTATTCCGGATGCGCTTTCAAGAACTGCGGGGGCAGAGATTGGATAATTTCCGCCGCGCCCTTTTTGTCGTGCGCGCGCCCCATCAGCACCGCCTTATAGAACAGTCCCATTGGCGATTTTGGTCTTAGGGCTAGGAAGGCGTCCACCTCGGCCTTGGCCTTGGCATCCTGGTTTTGCTTGAGGAAGACACGAATTTTGCTCTCTCTGGGGTCGCTATTGATGGGGTAAAGTTTTTGCATCCGATCCGCGAGGGCAAGCACCCCAGCCGTATCATTCGACCGCTCCAACTGGTCAAGCTTGGCCGCCATGACTGAAGCATTCTGCGGAGTAGTCCGATATGCTTCATCAACAAATTTGTTGGCGAGTGCCGCATCTTTCTGCTGGGCCGCGATGTTGGCCCTGAGCAGCAGTCCATCGGTGCTACGGCGTAAAGACAAGGAGCGGTCCATCGCCGCAGCCGCCTCTGGAAGACGAGCCGTGGATTGCAACGCCATAGCCCGGCCCTGCAGGATATCGGCAGCGACTTCGCCCGTCGCATTGCGTACGGGTTCCGGAAATTCGTTGAGCAGCATTACTTCCTCGTGCCGCGTAGCCATGACAAAAAACAGCATTGGCAGCACGTTTTGGTCCGGTGCGCCGTCCGTGCGCGCCTGGCGCAGTTCATGTTCCGCCGGGCCCAGCGCGTCCATTCGAAGCATGGTCCATGCAATCTGAACCCGGACAATGCCGTCTTTCGGAGAGGTAGCGATGGCCTTTCGCAACATTGCCAGCGATAGCCGATAGTTCCCTTTAGAATATTCCGTTCTTGCAGCCAGACAGGTGTCGCGGGCCGCGGCGTTTTTCACCAGGAGGCACTCGTTGGAGGTTGCGACGGTGTTTCCGGACCCTGACTGTGGAGCCGGTGCCAATCCGGGCGTCGCCGCCAGGGAAGCCGATCCTGTGAACGCGACGAGTGCCAGTGCAGTCGCCAATGCGATAGAAAGAGGATGCGAGTTTATCGCCGATGCGGTCAAAGCGAGCTTTTTCACGAAATCTCCTGTAGGATCGAAAAATCAGCACCGGCCGGCTGGCCCAAACTTGGGGCGCGGTTTGCTGAGTTTTCAGCCCGCCCCAAACCCTGCGCCGGGCAGCAAATTCACCAGGCCTAAGGCCCATTTCAGTTTTTACCACAAGTTGGGTTGTTTTTCCCGAGCCAACCGGAATCTTGATTAAAACTCTCCATAATCAAGGCCTTAGGCTTATCAAGCATTTGTTAACCATGAAGGCCACCACAAAATGGGGCCTCTTCGGCAAAAAGAAATCGCAGCAACGCCCGCGGCCCACCGCACATTCGCGCCGTGAGAATCGAGCAATTCCAAGCAAAATTAACGCTTTAGAGCAGTTTTCCTGCCACGGTGCGCGGCAAGTGACTGCAGTCCGGCCAAATATTGAGGCGTCCTGGCCGCCGTCAGGCGGCTAAGCCGGCTGCAGGAACGTCGAACGGGCGGCCCAGGCCGCAGCAACGTGTTTTATTGCCAAGGAGAAATCTCATGGGCGCACTAAGCATCTGGCACCTTCTGATCCTGGGCGCGATCGCCCTGGTCCTGTTTGGAGGGCGCGGCAAGGTCTCCGACCTGATGGGCGACTTCGG
>JANYAR010000141.1 GCA_025361185.1 Alphaproteobacteria bacterium
CAAGCGCTGGAGCAAAAAGGCTGCTATCGCGAGGCGCTGCATTCCTTCGATACCGCGATCCGCCTCACCGGCGGCAGCAGCAATTTGACGGCCATGAAGGCTCACTCCCATGCTCTTGCCGGCGATCACAGATCGGCGCGGCATTTGCTGAGCCAATTGGGGCGCCCGCCACTCAGCAAATGCATGCCCTCTTACGACATCGCTGCCGCGCATGCCGCGCTGGGCGATTCAACCCTTGCCGTGCGCTGGCTGGAGCGCGCCCGCACCGAGCGCAACATGAAGCTGTTCTTGGTGTCGCAGGATCCACGCTTTGATCCCTTGCGCGGTCATTCGGAATTCAGTGCTGTGGTACAGCAACTCGGTTTGGCGAGGGCCGGGTCGGGCCGGACTATGGCGAACGCCGCGCACTGACTTTCTGTCACGCAGCTGGAATTTCAGAATCCGTCCTACTTGTTTGAAAAAGCACCTGTCCGCAAAGCAAAAGGGTGCGGCAAAGCCGCATTTGCCCGCCAGAACGCCGCCTAGATGGTGGTCGTGGTGACAGCCAGATTACTCTGCGGCTGAACGGGGCTGCCATTGCTGCTGGAGGCGACGCCGATGGCGACCGCGGCGACAACGCCAACGCCTATCAGCACCCATGGCGTGGTTCCCATTTGGGCCTGCTTGACCCCGGCGGGCTTGCCGGGTGCGAGCGGACTGACGTCGGCGGCAAGGGCCGCGGACGCGATCAGGGTTGTCGACAAAGCTACGGCGATTAGTGTGCGCATGTTTTCCCCTTAGTATTTTCGTATTTTCTTTTTTTGTGACTATACACCAAAGTGCAACAGACACAATGCGATGACACCGCCCCTAGCCGCCGCACGGCAATCCTTACTTGGCAGCAAAAAGGGCGATTGCGCTAAATTTCGCACTGTTGCCGGTAACAAATCGCGCGTGGCCTTCAGGTCAGTTCAATGCGGAAAACCCAGCCCGCGCCGGGACCATCCTTGTCCGGCCAACCCGGATGATGGCCCGCGTCGCAGCCGATAAAGGCGCCTTTATGGAAGCCCAGGCCGTGCGGATCGCAAGAACCGGGCTCCAGCGTCACTTGCTCCAGCACGTCGCCGGTCTTGGGATCGTATTTCGACAGGCCCTGGGTGCCTTCGGCATAGCTTCTGCTGCTGTTGGCGGTCGCCAGCCAGATAAAGCCCTGGTCGTCGAAGGTCATATCGTGGCTGCGCACGGTGTCCGGCGTGTCGTTGCGGATGCGCAACGCATAGTCGCAGGTCCAGCTTTCGGGATCGACGCGAATCATGCAGTTGAGGCGATTGGCAATGATCCACAATTTGCCGTCATGCCACTGTGCGCCATGGGTGCCGCCGCCGCCCAGCGGTATCTGCTTCACCCAGCGGGTCTTGCCGGTCTGGGCGTCCAGATTGTGCACACCGGTATAGGGCGGTGGATAATCGGTCTCATTGTTGGCGATGACATAGAGCGAGGTCTCGCTGACCGCCAGCGCGCTGGTTACCTGCGAGGCGCTGGAATAGGTCTTGAGCAGCTTGCCGCTCCAATCCATCAGCCAGACCTGATCGGGCCCGGGCTGTTCGGGTACACCGGAACCCGAGGCCTGGATGCCTTTCAGCTTCTGCTGGCCGATCCAGATGCCGGTATCGCTGCTGTCGGGAATGGTAAGACAGTTGGGATAGAATTCCGGCGCCTTGAAGAGCTTGGTGGTTTTGGCGCGACGCTGCGGGATTTGTTTCTTGGCCGGCGTGGTCGGGGTGTGAATCTGGGCCAGCGCCGATGACGTCGCCATGATGCCCAAGCCCGCCAGGAACTGTCTCTTGTCGAACATGTTTTTCCACCCCTTGAAGTGAAGCGTGCTTCAGCGCGCCGCCTGGTCTTGCCCGTCATAAAAGAACTTCATGCTTTGCGGCACCGCACAGGTGCCGACCAGTCTGTCCACGATGGCCGCGCGCGCCGCGATCAGTGACCCGGTCGCCAGCGCCCGGCCGCGCAGCTTTGCGACCTCTGCCGCGGTGAAGGGCTTGGTGCCCCTGGGGGCGCTGTTGCCGCCCAACCCGAACACCACGAAGTTCATCATGTCGGCCAGTTCCTGGTTATCGGTGATGGCCGAAAAGGCGACATTGGGCAGCCGGATCAGATAGTCGCGCCCTTCCTGGGAACACATGAAATAGCCGACGCGGTCGCGCAGCACCGGAATATCGGCGGGGGCCGAATTGCCCTGCATGCCGTGGCAGCCGCTGCAATGCTCGACATAGTCCGACTGCGGCCCCGTCAGTTCAGGCAAGGCGGGGAGTTCCGGCAAGACGGGCGCCGCCAGAACGGGGCCCGACGCGGCAAGGACCAGCGCGGACAGAAGAAAGGACGCCCTCACGGCACGATCTTCGCGGCGCTGAGACGGGCGCGCTCCGCCATCATATCAGCCGGCGATGGCTGCGCCCGCACGGCTTTGATCTCGTCGGCGGTGAAAGGAACCGCGGCATGGTCCAGGCCCGTGAGATAGCTCAGCAACGCCGCGATATCGTCGTCCGACAATGTGTCGAAGGCCGGCATGATGCCCAGGATCGGCTCACCATCCACCGTGATGCGGCCGCTCAGGCCATGGAGCAGAATCTGGGGAAGGAATTTCTTGCCATCGGGCTTGGCGGCGATAGCGCCCACCCGGCCCGCCAGCCGCGGAAACTGTCCCGGCACGCCGACCCCGCCGCTCTGGTGGCAGAAGGCGCAGCTCGTGTCGAAAATGCCGGCGCCGTCCGCTGCTGCCCCGCCCGCTGTCGCCGCCAGAATCGCGGCGGCCACGATCACAAACTTCACTGCACGGCACCAACCAGCGCCGCGGTGGAGCAGTGATACTGCATATTGTCGAGACCGAAGCACCAGATGATGTCGTTGTTGGTTTGCGGCACGTAAAGCTGGGTGTCGCGATCCTCATTGTCGCAATGGCACTGGCCACAGCCGGGTTTGCCGCAGCAGTCACGATAGGCGATCAGATAGGTCTTGTTGTCGTCGGGATTGATGCAGGTGCCGACCCACGAGGTGGTCGAAGCCGTGGCTCCTGCCGGGCAGGTGTGGGGACCGCCGCCGCAACAGGCGCACAGATTGCCGTCGACGCCGCAATAGCGCCAGTAATCGCACTTGGTGTCGTCCTTGGTCTGGGAATTCATGGTGAAATGGGTGCGCGCCCTCTCGCTACGGTCGGGTTTGCCCTGGGCATGCGCCCGGCTGATCGGCAGCACGGGAAATACCGGCGCCGCCGCCAGCGCCAGCCCCAGGCGCGACAGCAGTCCGCGCCGCGAGGTATGCCCCGCCAGCCTGCGCACCAGCTTTTCGCCAATCAGATCGATGCTGATTCTTTTCATGGCTAGGCGACCTTTGATTTGGAATTGGCGAGATAGTCCTGCACTGACACCACGCCCATCTCATGGGCGGTCACCAGGCTTTCCAGATGCTCGCGGCTGTTGACCAGCCCCTTGGACAGGACCGTGCCGGTAGAGCCGATCAGCACGGCATGCGGCAGGCGGTCGACATGGAAGGTGCGGCCCACGATGGAGCCATTGACGAAGGGCAGGCCCGCCATGTCCAGCCGCGCGATCATGGCGCGCTGCTCCTCCAGCGCATCGTCGCCGACAAAGACGATATCCAGCTTTTCGCGGCGCACGAAATTCTTGGCGATGGGGATCAGATCCTTGCACAGCGGGCAGTGGGGCGAGACGAACAGCAGAAGCTGCATGTGGCCCTTGGCCAGTGTCTTACCGATCGAAAGCGGCGCGCCGTCGATGGTCGCAACGTCGAGCACCGGAGCGGCTTCGCCCACCACCGGCCCCTTGCTCGTCAGCAACGCGCCCGCAGGCGCCACCCGGACATGCAGCACGCCGACCTGGCGCGCCAGCGCCAAGAGCGCGATGCCAAGCCCCAGGATCACGATCCAGGAGAGAATTTGCGAAACGATCAGGACGGTGAGCATGGCGTGTCCTTATTTCAGGCAAAGCGGTGGGTGTGCGCACGGGCGCGGGGCAGTGCGGAGATGGTGTTGAACAGAAGATACAGCAGGAAGAAGGCGAGGCCCGCACCGGCACCTGTCAGCGTCGTGGACGGCGTCATCGGGCCGGTCAGAACCAGCGATGGCAGCAGCAGGGCCGCCAGCACCGCGTTGCGCGCCACCAAGGTCCAACGCAATGTTTGCGCCAGGAAGGACTGGCCGCAGCCGCAATCGATGTGCGCGCGGCCCCGCTTCAGATTGATGGCCATGGCGAGAGCGAACAAGGCGAGCAGGGCGATGGCTGACGGCACGGTCCAGGGCATCGCCATCGCGCAAAGCAGAAGGACACCGGCGATCATCTCAAGCGGGGGCAGCAAGGCCGCGGCCGGCATGACCAACACGCGCGGCAGCAGCCGATAATTGGCAATCACGCCCGAAAGAATTTTCCAATGCTGAGCCTTCTGCGCTGCCGCCAGCAGGAACACCAGCCCGACACAGACCCGCCCTGCGACGGACGCGACGGCCCAAAATTCGTGTCCCAGCGCCATCAGGGCTGTACCGCGTAAAGGATGCCGCCGCCGGAACTTTCCATCTTCTGTTTTTTCTCAAGGGTCTGGCTGTCCAGCACAAAGGTGTTGCCGCTGCCGTCACTGGCATAGACCTGCGGTTCGCCGTCCTGGCTGACCGCGATGTTGACCAGCTTATCCTTGAGCTCGCCCGTCAGGGCGTGACGGCCAATCAGCTTGTGGGTGTTGGCGTCCAGTATCCAGATTTCCTGGGCGGGTTCATATTCGCTCCAATATTCGCCCATATGCATCAGCACATAAATCCGCCCCGAGGCGTGATGAACGGCAATGGGCTGGCGGCCACCCGGCATCCAGTTCACGTCCATCGGCGTGTAGGTGCCTTTGCGCATCAACGCGGCCTGTTGGAGGGACCAGGGCGCACCGATCTTGGGCGCCTGTCCCAGGGTGACGGGCGTGACCAGCCCGCTATAGCTCAGCAGGGTGGCCTTGCCGGTCTTGGGATCCAAAATGCTGGTGTCGAAGATCGGATCCTCGGTGGCCGAGAAGAAAGGCGCGGAGCGGGTGATGCTGGGTTTGGCGCCCTCCATCGCCACGGTCGCCATGGTGCCGTTGGAACACAGAGCCGAGAAACCGTTGATGGTGTTGGTCAGCATGGTGGCGCAGCCCGGCAGTTCGATCTTCTGCTCGAAGGCGCGCTTGTCCAGGTCCACCACATTGACAGAGGACGAAGGCTGCATGTTGTAGATCAGCGCCTTCTTGCCGTCGCTGGTGATCACCAGATTGTGGGTGCGGTTGCCGATCAGCATGCGGCCGGGAATGGGAACCTCCGCCACCAGCTTCAGGCTGGTGACGTCATAGGCCAGCAGCATGTCCTGGCGGGTGCCCCGGTCCAGCTTCGACCAGATGGTCTGGGCGACATAGAAATTCTTGCCCAGCGGATCGAAGGCGAAACTGTCCTGGCCATACATATTGACCATGCCCTTCATCTTGCCGGTATCGCCGTCGAAGATGCGGGTACCGTCCGCGCCGCCGCCACGGTTGACGAATATCCAGTGCGGCTGCACCGGGCCCAGGGTCGAGACGCTGGGGATTTCCGCCTGCGGAATGGTCACCGCCCCGGTGGGCGAGACATGCTGCAAGGGAGAGGCGATGCCGTTGGTCTGGGCCTGGGCGATTGCTTGCGGATTTGCGGCCAACACGGCCACGGTCGCGACCTGAAAAACAGTCTTTGCGGACAGCATCGTGATCCCCTTTGGCCCGTTCGGCCTTTTTACCAGCTTTGACGCGGAAAGGGGGGGAGTCAACGCGAAAACAGCACCAAAACCGCCCCAGACCGGTTGGCCCAGAGACCTGACAAGCGCTGCCATCGAAGAAGGGCCGCCGCGGGATGCGGCCCTCCGCTTTAAAAAGCGGCAATCAGCCCTTCTCGCCGCGCAGTTCCATCAGGGCCACCTGCATCATCGCCCTTGCATAGCCGACATTGTAGACCCAGCCTGTATAGCCGCCATTCCTCTGGCCGATGTCATTCTCCATGGTGCGGGGATGTTCGGGCATGATCAGACGTTTGTAGTTGTTCTTGATCAACTCCTTCATCACCGCCAGCATATTGTCGTCACCTTCGTCGTTCCAGACTTCGACGTATTTCTCGTTCGGCTTGGTCAGCTTCACGTTGCGGAAATGGCAATGGTTGATGCGGTCGCGGCTGGCGAAATAGCGGGCGACCTCGACCGGATCCTCACCCAGCTCGCGGGTGACGCCACAATCGAAGGTCAGGCCGTTGGACGGCGAGTTCACGGTCTCGATCAGCCGCTTCCAGTCTTTCAGGGTATTGAGTACTTGGCCGTTGCCGCGGCTGATATGGGGCGGCGGATCATTGGGATGCACGCACAGCCTTACCCCGGCCTTCTCGGCCACCGGCACCAGCGCCTTGAGGAAGTAGGTGAGATTTTCCCACACCTTGTCGTAGCTGACCGCGCCTTCCGACGGAATCGGCGGCAGGTCCTTCATGCGGTCATAGTCGAACGACAACAGGCCCGAACCGCCCCGGCCAGGGATTTCCTTGTAGCCCTCGTTGGCGCGGTGCGGGAAGAAGTCATACTCCACCACCGGCAGCCCGGCCTTGCCCGCCGCGACGATGGAAGCCTTGAGCTTGTCGATCATCGCATCGCGGCCCGGCAGGCCATGCACCACCTTGAGGAATTCCGGCTCCATCGCGCCATTCTTGAACCAGGGCACCATCACGATGCCCAGCTTCAAGCCTTGCGTGGCCAGCAGGTCCATGCGCTTGCGAAACCAGTCCTCGGTCCAGGGCGGCGGCGGCATGTCTGGCATGTCCACGATGTTCACGCCGATCTGCTTGACCTTCTTCAATTCCGACTCGGTGGGATCGGCCGAGACATACATGGTGAGCTTGGGCGTATCGGGACCTTCCTGCGGCATGCCGCCGACATTGGAGGCCGCAGCCCAGGCCGGCGGGAGTCCCGCCGCACCGGCCAGCAACGCGCCGCCCGACGTGGCCAGCAGTGCGCGCCGGGAAAATTGGAGTTTGGTGTTCTTCATCATGCGTGTCTTCCCCTGATGACCGGCTTGTCGCGCCGATTTCTGCCGGTGAGCCTAAGCCCAAGGCGGACTTTCAGGCAAACTGCCTTTGCGCTGCAACGGTGCGCTGTTGCCGTCAGGCCATTTACGGCGCGGCAGGGCGGCGCGCATGCGCCGCCAAAACCAGCAGGGGCGCTGCGATGGCCAGCACCATAAAGGGCGCGTAAAACGCGAAGTGGCCAAGATTGACTTGCGCGGGCTTGGGGTAAAGGACCGGCAACACAAAGTCGCGTCCGAACGCGACAAGGATATAGTTCATCCCCATCAGCCTTATCCATCGCCACAGGACAGGTCCCAGCGCCTTGGCGCCGCCGAATGAAAGGCCCGCCAGCAGATAGGTCCAGAACAGACCGGCCATGAAAAACCAGAAAAGCCCCGGTGGCAGCACGGCGCGGCCCAGGATATGGGCGAGCCAGACGATCAGGCCGATATGGACCAGGTGCGCGGCGGCAAAGGCCAGTCCGAAGTCGCGGGCATGGCCGGCCAGATATCGCGGCCCGAACAGGATCGCCACGGCATTGCCCGCATAGGCCAACCAGAACAGCAGGAAGGACCAGCGCGCCGTCAGTTCCAGGGCCGTTCGGGTGCCCGCGTTGTCGCTGCCGTAAAGGACAAGCGCCGACGCCGCGATCGCCAGTGCGATTGCGAATGCCGTGCCCGTCCAGATGGCGGTTTTCTGCTCCATTGCCTTGCCCCGCTCGCGGGGACATTAAGAGTGGGGTGCGGTGTTGACAAGCCAAGTGCGCCGGTTCGCTAATGGCGTACCTCGCATCAACAAGAACAAGAACCGGGGAGACACTATGACGAAAATCCTGTCCGCGATGACGCTGCTGGCCTGTGTTCTCTCCACGCCGGCTTTGGCGGCGGATGAGCACGCCAAGGTGTTGATCGACACGGCAACCAACCTTGCCACCGCAAACTGGAAAGTCAGCGCGGCGGAGTGGGGCGCCAAGGGCAGCCCGGCCTGGACCATACAGCTGCGAACCTTGCATGGCGGCCGCCAGGAAGGCGTTCAGGTCATCGATGTGGACAATGGCGCGATGACCTTCACCATTGTGCCCACGCGCGGCTTTGAGATCTGGAAAGCGCAAGCCGGCAAGCTGCGGCTGGGCTGGGATTCGCCGGTGCGCGAGATCATCCATCCTTCCTATATCCGGCTCTCCGACAATGGCGGCCAGGGCTGGGTCGCGGGGTTTGGCGGCCTGATGGTGCGCGGCGGACTGGCATCCTTTGGATCGCCGGTGCAGGACGGCGACCAGCAGCTGACTTTGCACGGCCATGTCGACTATCTGCCGGCCAGCCATGTCAGTGTGCGTTATGAATCCGCGCCGGTGCCGCGGCTGGTGTTTCGCGGCGTGGTGAATGACTTCCAGACTTTTGGCCCGCAGCTGCGGCTGACCTCGGAAATCTCCACCGTCATCGGCAGGCCCGAAGTGGTGTTCGACGATTCTGTCACCAACCTGTCGGATGTGCCGCAGGAAATGCAGCTTCTGTATCACACCAATTTCGGCACGCCGCTGCTGGGCGCGGGCGCGGAGTTTATCGCCCCCGTCAAGCAGGTGGCGCCGATCAATGCCGCATCGGCCGCGGGCGATCTTGTGGGCTGGAACCGCTATAGCGGCCCGCACGCGCCGCCCTATGCCGCGCAGGTGTTCAACATGCAGCTCTATGGCGATGCCGGCGGCCAGACCAAGGCCATGCTGAAATCGCCGCAAGGCGACCAGGGCGTGTTGATGACCATCGACACCAAGGGCCTGCCCTATATGAACGTGTGGAAGAACGAGGTCACCGCACGGGCCGGCTATGTCACGGGGCTGGAACCGGGCACCGGTTTTCCCAATGCGCGCACCGTGGAACGCGCGGCGGGCCGCGTTCCCACATTGCAGGGCGGCGCGAGTTATAAAGTGCATCTGGCGATCGCGGCGCTGACCAGCGCGGCGGAGGTGGCAAAGGCCGCCGCCGCGATCCAGGCGCTGGCGGTATCGCCGCCGGTGATCGTAAAAACCCCGACCGGACCTTGAAGAACACGCAATCGCGACTTGCCCGACGGGTACAACGGCCCAGTGAAGGCCATCATAAAACAAGACGCACGGAACGGTTCCGGCGACGGACGCGGCAAGCCTTGACCGGTGTTAGCTTAATGTTCGGGTTCGATATAATTGTTCGTCGACTATCTCACAGAGGCAATTTCGCCGGTTGGCGATTGCCGGGGCGCGTTGATGATGGCTCCAGGCGGCAATTGCAGAGGTGCTGTTATAAATGCGCCTGGCGTATTTGAAAAAAAGCCTCCAATAACGCCAAAAACTTGGCCCTTCGGCAGGCGGTACCAAGCTGAACCCGTCCAACAGTCATTGCTAGGTGCTACGATTACACTGCAGGCCACACGGTCGGTGGCAGAGATGGCGTAATGGCGGCGCCCCGAAGGATAAAGGCGATGCCATTTCTTGCCATCCCAACAATTTGCATCATTCATGCTGAAACAGGTCAGGTCTGTATTGGCCGGCAAAAACACGCCCGGGGTTTTAGAAAATATGCCCGCAGTTGTACCATAAACTGTGGCCTTCTCGGCGGATGCCGGATTCACAAAAAATGCCAGCGATGCAACGCCCGCTAACACGATAACAAAAATTCGGCGTAGAGGTGAGTGTTTTGCCGCGCGCGCGCTTGAACCATGACTTTCAATCAGCCTGCGGCCCCTGGACCCTTCTTGAGCGGCAAGTAGCTCAGTGCCGCAGCGGTAGCGTCGACCGTACGAATTGGCCAGCAGCGCCAAAAGACCAACCACAATAAGGCCAAATGTGGACGGCTCCGGAACTTCAACGATGGGGGCCGAAGCGACCCCGCTGTCGCTGCCCGGATCGATTGTCGTAGAGAACGGCTGAATGTTTGGCCCACTGCCGCCATTACTGCTTGGGTCGCCGCCGGGACCGCCATTCAAAATATCTACTACCGGCGCAAATACGCTCAAATTACCACTTGGGTTGCCGCCTGGGGTATCTGGGCCGTCTGCAATGCTGTCTCCGCCGCCATTACCAGCGGGGCCACCACTCTCAGCGCCACCACCGGAATTGCTGCCGTCTGAACCGTTGCCGCCCGAGCCTAGATCTCCGGCGCCGCCATTGGAGCCACTCGACGGAATTGGGGGACTGTCCGGAATGATGAAGGGCAAAATCCCGCTGCCGAAGACTGTGCTTACCGGTTGCTGTGTGCCAGTTTCCGCAACAGATGCGGGAACATTTTGGAAGTTGTCATTGGGCGCCGCGTCGGTGCTTACCTCGCTACCGCTATTGGTACCGATTGTTTTGGCCTGTCCGCTGCCGCTCTGAGGGACTGTACGGAGATTGGCAAAGCTGCCTTTCGGCGAGTTGTCATGGCGGTAATAAGTTCTGTCGGCGCCGCTGGGCGCAACATGCGTGGATTTTCTCCTGTCGCCGTCACGGTGGACAGTTCGTTTCCAGTCGCCATCGACATGGATCGACTTCGTTATGTTTCCATCAATATGGACGTTGGCCAACCGTTCCGCGCCCATATCGAAAATATATTGCCCAACTTCGTGCAGAAGCCATAACAGCAGGATGATTGCGGCGACCAGTCCAACAAGGCGTTTGATGCGTCGTTTGTCTTGGCTACTTAGTGACCACTCTGCCGCTGACGTAGCCGCCAAGTGCAAGTTTGCTGTTCCGTTTGCCATGAGCGTAACGCTGGCCGACAGCCGCGGCGCCAAGTAGTCCCAAGCCGGGCAACTGTCCAAGCATTCCAATACCGCGCTTGGAATCTAGTGGCACGAACGAGGAAGGCAATGAATGAACGGATTAATGATTAAAACGCAGATTTTGGTGGGTCGATTTGATGAGTTGGCGCAGTTCTTTCTGCTCTGGGTGCCATCCTCGTGATTGTTGGTGTCTGTCAATGACGATCGCTCGCTTTAGCGAACGCGACGTCAAATGTTGAAAGCGCATTGTGAATTTAAGGGGCAGGGGGATGTTCGACAAACGGCTACCTCGGCCGCTTGGCCGAACTTGCTTGCAGATGCATCCATGAATTTACGGTCGCGCACGTTGAGAATTTTCAATCTCAGAGTATTCAGCATCTGAAATTAGCGCTATAGACGGACGGAATACACGTCCAAGCGCCCAGTGTGGCTGCAGTACCGGAATCCGTCGTGCAGTCCATCGCAGCGCGCTTGCAGCCTCTTCTGAGCAGCCGCAAGCTGCGTCTGATCCTTGGTGAGATGGTCGCGGGGATCGACGGCGACGACGGCCTGGGGCCGGCGCTCTTGGTTTTGAGTCTCCCTCATCCGTCCGCCAGCCCAGTCATGTGACGCAAATCAACTCATCCAGTTGCAATATCCTAGAGAGCTGAACGCGGGCAGGGAAGGCCAGATGCAACCCAATGAATTCCAGCTCAGGGCATTGAAGTTGCTCGACCCATGAACAATTCTGTACTGATTCGAAGGCTACTTGTTCGGACGACTTTTCCGATCGAGGGTGCGAAGGTCATTTTATGTCGTGTCGGTTTGTAGCAACACAAGCCGCCTCAATCCACTCAGGAGCCACTCGTGCGCTGCGGCAATACAATGAGAAGGGGAGTGCCCAATTGCACGCAAGCGTGCCGCATTGTATTTCTTGTTGCGAGCACAATAGGTGCGGGCGCCTTGTCGCTCACTGTGATGGCCGCCGATCGCGAGGTACGGCCCGTACAGACCGGCATACATTCCCGTGATCTTCGCTGCGCGATTGTTTCCGATGCTCGCGGGCGCTCGATCTGCCAACGCTTGCAGCGGGAGATGGAATGGACTTGGACCGGGCACGCGATCATCTCCCCGGGGTGGCGGGTCACCTTCCGTAGTGTCGTTCGCACCTATTGCGGAGAGGATGTCGGCAGCAAGGACATTACGTCCCTGGAAGTTTTACGCCAGACATCGAAGGACTGGCGCGCGGAAAGCGGTGCGGATTTTCTAATTCGTCTTGTACGTGCCATGGATGGCAGCGCACACGAGGACGTGAACAGCATATTCAACACAGGCAACCCTTCCTTCATTCTCAAGGGCGGGTGCCCCGTTAAGTAGAATCAGCCCCGCCGCTAGTTGTCGTTTTCTGAGATCGCGATCGGCCGATTGAACCGCATTGCCGGAGATGTTCGCAGGCGCACGCTGATGTTCGCAGTCGCACACTTTTTGTAGGATAAATTTAAGAATCCGTAATGTGCCTCGTGAACAAGCGATTATGCCTTTCGGTCGGCGCCGAAGCTCTTGAACCTTTTGAGCGGAATGTATCAAACTGTCACAAATGACAAACGGTCAGCACAGTCATGTGTGCCGAGACGTTTGTTAGGTTGGGGGGCAAATGGGTTCTTACACGCGGGCCAAAGCGGGTCCTTCTGTCGGTGCATGCGGCAGCCACATGCAATCATCGGATCTTGTGAACTTTGAAAATCGCGAATCCATTTGGCATGAGTTTGAAAGGCTCGGCGAGGAAGAGGTTCGTATCCGCATCCAGTACAATGTCTTCGATATGCAGATGTCCGAGGCCGCTCGGGACTGGCTTGCCGACCGTGAAGTTATAAATTTTGGCGATGACCTGCGTTCGGTCAGAGAGTTTGCGCGCAAAGCAGGCGATACGGCATCTGCGGCACACAAATTGGGTCTGAACGCCAACAGCCTGGCTCAGGGCGTCGATTCCATGGCCAGGGAGGCTCAGGGCAGCGCAGGCAGGGCTATCGCGATCGCCCAGGCGGCGACTCATGAGTTTCGGGCTGTATTATGCATATCGGCGTTCGCGTTGATTTTCGCGGTCATGGCGTTCGCCGTTGCGGTCGGCGCGGTCGTGTTTAGGTAGACCGCCACCGACTACCATTGGTTGGACCAAGACAGGTCCTCAGCCCTGGCTGCCGTGAAACTGATAAGGTTGTTTACAGCTGGCTTTTGTTAACCATATATTCGCTGGGGTTCTCTCGCTGGCACAAGTCGTGCTTGCAATGAATGGTTAATAGGGGTTGGGCGATGATATCGGACGACTACGACGATTATATCATCAAGTCTG
>JANYAR010000133.1 GCA_025361185.1 Alphaproteobacteria bacterium
CGCCCCGCCACCGCCCCGGACCCCCACGGCCCTGGAGGAGCAGGCCGCCGCTGCGAAGAATCCAAAGCTCGCCGCGTTCATCGCGGAGGCGAAACGCCACGGCACCGCCCAGGAGATCATCGATACCCAGGAGAAGCAGGGCTTCGACACCGGTATCCGGGCGATCCATCCGTTCAACCCGGACTGGAAGCTGCCGGTCTATGTCGCCAACTTCGTGCTGATGGAATACGGCACCGGCGCGATCTTCGGCTGCCCGGCGCATGACCAGCGCGATCTGGATTTCGCCCGCAAATACGGGCTCACCGTAACGCCGGTGGTGGTGCCAACGGATGCCGATCCCAAGAGTTTCGCCGTGGACAAGGAGGCCTATACCGGCCCCGGCCGCCTCGCCAATTCGCGCTTCCTCGATGGGCTATCGGTGGAAGACGCCAAGGCCGAAGTCGCATCGCGGCTGGAAAAAGAGGGCATCGGCGAACGCACGGTGCATTACCGGCTGCGCGACTGGCTGGTGTCGCGCCAGCGGCCCTGGGGCTGTCCCATCCCCATGATCCATTGCGAAAAATGCGGTGTGGTGGCGTTGCCCAAGGATCAGCTTCCCGTGCGGCTGCCCGACGTGATCAACTTCAACGTCAAGGGCAATCCGCTGGATGCCGACACCGTGTGGAAGACCGCGACCTGCCCGGCTTGCAAAGGCGCGGCGGTCCGCGACACCGACACGCTGGATACCTTCGCCGACTCTTCCTGGTATTTTGCGCGCTTCACCAATCCGACTTTCGATGAACCGGTGGACAAGAAGAGCGCGGATTATTGGCTGCCGGTGGACCAGTATATCGGCGGCATCGAACACGCGATCCTGCATCTTCTCTACGCGCGCTTTTTCACCCGCGCCATGGCCAAGCTGGGCATGGTGACGGTCGCCGAGCCTTTTGCCGGTCTGTTCACCCAAGGCATGGTCTGTCATGAGACCTACAAGGATAATGGCGGCAACTGGGTTTCGCCCGACGAGATCGAAAAGCGTGACGGCAAGGCCTTCTTCGTCGGCACGGACACGCAAATCGCCATCGGCGCATCCGAGAAAATGTCCAAGTCCAAGAAGAACACCATCGCGCCGGAAGCCATTATCGCCGAATACGGCGCCGACACCATCCGCTGGTTCATGCTGTCGGACACCCCGCCCGAGCGTGATATCGAATGGACAGACGTCGGGGCGGAAGGCTGCTGGCGTTTTGTGCAGCGGATTTACCGCCTGGCCACGGAAAGTGAAGGCCTGCCGGCGCCCGGAACTGTTGTTAGCGCGAATGACGAGGTCTCCAAGGCCTTGCGTCAGGCCACCCATAAAGCCATCGCCGCCGTCACCGACGATCTGGAAAATCTGCGCTTCAACCGCGCCGTGGCCCAGCTTTACACCCTGGCCAATACGATCGGCGGCGCCGAAAAGGCCGATCCGTCGGCGCGGCGCGAGGCGCTGGAGACAATCGTCCTGTTGTCCGCGCCGATGATGCCGCATCTGGCGGAATCCTGCTGGCAGGCGCTGGGCCATACAAATCTGGTGGCAGAAACACCCTGGCCCAAATATGATCCCGCCCTGACGGCGTCGGACAGTGTCACCATCGCCATTCAGGTCAATGGCAAACGCCGCGGCGAGATCACCATGGCCAAGGATGCAGACAATAAGACGGTCGAAGCGGCTGCGCTGGCCGAGGAAGGCGTTATTCGCGCCCTGGATGGCAAGACACCCAAGAAGGTGATTGTCGTGCCCAACCGCATCGTCAATATTGTCGCATGAAGAAGCTGGCTGCCATCGCCTTGTGTGTCCTGCTGGCAGGTTGCGGTTTCCATCCCATGTACGGCAATTCGCTGGCCCCGCAGCTTTCTTCCGTCTATGTCGAGCCGATCGCCGAACGTGACGGCTATGAGCTGCGTAACAGCCTGATCGATGTGCTCCAATCCGACGGCGATGCGGCGGGCAAGGCCTACCGTCTCAAGATTTCCCTGAACGAATCGAGCCAGGGCATCGCGTTGCAGAACGACGCCACCATCACCCGCTACAACAACCGCCTGGAGGCGCGCTATACGCTGAGTGACGCGCGCGGCAATGTGCTGACCACCGGCACCCAGAGCGAAATGTCGGCCTATAACGTGGTGGTGTCGCCCTATGCGACCCTGGTGGCCGAGCAGGATGCCAGCAAGCGCGCGGCCCAGGAAGTCGCCGAGCGCATTCATCTCGATCTTGGGGTCTGGTTCCGGCAGCACAAGAAATGATCGTCAAAAGTCACGAAGCCGACCGCTACGCCGCATCCCCGCCCAAGGATTTGCGCGTGGCGCTGGTCTACGGCCCCGATGCCGGGCTGGTGCAGGAGCGGGCCGAGAAGTTGCTCAAAAGCGTGGTGCCCGATCTCACCGATCCTTTCAATGTCACCGATCTGAGCGAAGCGGTCCTGCTGGCCGATCCGGCGCGGCTGGCGGACGAAGCCGCCGCCATCTCCATGATGGGCGGGCGCCGCGTGGTGCGGGTGCGCGGCGCCGGCAACGATCTGACCGATCTGCTGGAATCCTTCATGGACGATATCAAGGGCGATACGCTGGTGGTGATCGAGGCTGGCGATCTGGCCAAGACCGGGAGCTTGCGCAAGCTGTTCGATGCCCACAAGAGCGTGGCGGCGGTTCAATGCTATCCTGACTCCTTGCGCGACCTGGCCGACGTGGTGCGCGACGCCTTGCGCGCCGAAGGCATCTCGATCGAGCCCGATGCGCTGGAGGATGCGGTGTCGCGGCTGGGCTCCGACCGTGGCGTGACCAGGCGCGAGATTGAAAAACTGGTTCTGTATATGCACGGCCAAAAGCAAGTGGGCTTGGAAGATGTCCGCGCCGTGATGGGCGATGAAGCCGAAGCGCGCAGTGAAAGCGCCTGCGACGCGGCGGGCGGCGGCGATCTGGCCAAGCTGGACCGCGAACTGGAAAGATTGTGGGTGTCGGACATCCAGCCGGCCCAGGTGATCCGCAGCGCCATGGGCCATTTCCAGAAACTGCTGCAGGCGCGCGAAAGCTCGGCGCGCGGCGAATCCATGGACACTGTGATGAAGCGGTTGCGCCCGCCGGTGCATTTTTCCCGCGCAACGGCGTTTAAAAACCAGGCCCAACGCTGGAACAGCGACAAATTGGGTGAGGCGCTGGACATGCTGCTGGAAGCCGAAGTGTTGACCCGCACCACCGCCGTTCCGGCGCAAGCGGTTACGGCGCGCGCCCTGATGAACATCGCCGCCATGGCGAAAGGCAGGATGTGATGCTGCCAAGGTCCCCATGCTGAAAGTCCGCATCATCCCCTGCCTGGACGTGAAAGACGGCCGTGTGGTCAAGGGCGTGAATTTCGAAGGCTTGCGCGATGCCGGCGATCCGGTGGAGCAGGCGATTGTTTATGACAAGGCGGGTGCCGACGAACTCTGCTTCCTGGACATCACCGCCTCCCACGAAAATCGCGGCACCCTGCTGGATGTGGTGCATCGCACGGCGGAAGTCTGTTTCATGCCGCTGACGGTTGGGGGCGGGGTGCGCACCTTGGAAGACATCCGCAGCCTTTTGCTGGCGGGCGCCGACAAGGTCTCGATCAATACCGCTGCTGTCAGCCGCCCGGAATTCGTGAAAGAGGCAGCGGAAAAATTCGGCAGCCAGTGCATCGTCGCCGCCATCGACGCCAAGAGCGTCGGTAACGGCAAATATGAGGTTTTCACGCATGGCGGGCGCAACGCCACCGGCATCGACGCGGTCGCGCACGCCAAAAAGCTGGTGGGTTTTGGCGCGGGCGAAATCCTGCTCACTTCCATGGACCGCGACGGCGTGAAGTCGGGCTATGACCTGGCACTGACCCGCGCGGTGTCGGACGCGGTGGCAGTGCCGGTGATCGCCTCGGGCGGGGTCGGCAAGGTGCAGGATCTGGTCGACGGCGTGGTCCAGGGCCATGCCAGCGCGGTGCTGGCGGCGTCAATTTTCCACTTTGGCGAAGTCAGTATTGCTGAGGCCAAGGCCGCGCTTCGGGCAGCAAATATTGCCGTCCGTCCGATTTGAAATTTCCACCCCATCCGCGATTGCTTGCAGCGCGAAATTCGGTCTAGCCTTGCGCATGGACGATCCCCGCGCTGCCGTGCATTCCCTCGCCCGCCGCAATCTGGGCGCCGACAAAATGGTCTTTGGCAAGCCCGCCAAGGCCTTGGCCAGGCATCTCGCCAAGACCATGCGGCCCGAGGAAGCGTTCCGCGCCACCTTGTCGGACTGCCTCTCCCAGATCACGGCCAATGCCGCTACCTTGCGCATGGGCCGGTCGGTGGAAGGCCTGCACCAATTGCGGGTGGCGTTTCGCCGGCTGGAAGTGGCGCTGGGCGCTTTCGGGCGGGAGTTCGGCCAGGACTGGCTGGAGGAATTGCGCGGCCGGGCGAAGATTCTGTTGGGGCGGCTGGCGGCGGCCCGCGACCTGGATGTGTTTGTCGGCAAGCTGTTGATCGATCCGCCCAAGTCCGGCATTCGCGACGGGTTGCCGCAATTGCGCCTGCGGGCCCAAGCGGCGCGCGACGCCGACTGGAAAGACGCCATCGCCTGTATTTCCGGCGCCGATCTGGAGCTTTTTGCCGATGATGTCGCGGCCTTGGCTTCATCGCAACTGCCGCTTACGCGCGACCAGCGCCTGCCGCGCATCGCCGGGCGCATGCTGGACCGCCAGGCCAGGCGCGTAAGGAAGCGCGGCAAGGTTGCAGCCTCCCGCAAGGAAGGCGACCTGCACCGGTTGCGCATCGCCCTCAAGAAGCTGCGCTATACCTGCGAATTTTTCGCGCCGCTCTATCCCAAGCGCGATGTGGCGAAATATCTGCGCACGCTGCGCGTTCTGCAGAATCACCTGGGCGAGCTCAATGATGTCGCCAATGTGCGCCGGGTGGTGGGCGAACTGATGCGGGAAAAAAGCAAAAAGGACGAAGACGTCAACACCCGCTATGCCGCCGGCGCCATGGTCGGCTGGTATGGGGCGCAGGTTCCTGGTGCCGCCAAACAGGCCCTGAAACGCTATCGCAAGTTCAAGCGCATCACGCCGTTCTGGGTGAGGAGCGGTTCGCGTTAAGCGAACGAAATGGTCCAGTGGACCATTTCGAGCGACGAACGCCGCAGCGGCGCGCATTTATGCGCGCCGCGAGGCCGGGACGCCGCGAGCCAAAGCGAGCGGCCGGTCGGCCAGTCACAGGCGACTTCAGTGCCGCAATCACACATCCAGCTCGACGATCACCGGCACATGATCTGACGCCTTCTGCCAGCCGCGCATCTTTTTCAGAATCTTGTGGGACGTCAGCGCGCCCTTCAGCCCGGGGCTCGTCCAGACATGGTCCAGGCGCCGGCCGCGGTCTGAGGCTTCCCAATCGGCGGCGCGATAGCTCCACCAGCTATAGATTTTCTTGTCCGGCGGAACGAAATGCCGTGTGGCATCGGTCCAGTCGAAGGCCGCCTGTGCTTCGCCCAGCAGTTTTGTTTCCACCGGCGTATGGCTGACAATGTCCAGAAGCTGTTTGTGGCTCCACACGTCATTTTCCAAAGGCGCGACGTTCAGATCGCCCACCAGAATAACGGGGTTCTTTTTCTTGGCTTTGCGGCGCGCGAAGAATGTTTCCATCTGCTGCAGGAAGTGCAGCTTGTGGGCGAATTTTGCGTTCGCGGCGGGGTCGGGAATATCGCCGCCGGCGGGCACATAGAAATTGTGCAACTCCACGCCATTGTCCAAGGTCACCCCCATATGGCGGGCATGGCCTTCGCGGCAGAAATCCTGAACGCCGGTTTCCCGAAACGGCTTTTTCGCCAGCACCGCGACCCCGTGATAGGCCTTCTGACCGTGGATCGCCTGGTGGTGATAGCCCAGCTTGCGGAAGGCCTCCGCCGGGAACAGCTCGTTCAGGACCTTGGTTTCCTGCAGGCACAGAACGTCCGGCTCTTCGTCGCGCAGCAGGCGGGTCACCAGCTGGATGCGGTGGCGCACCGAATTGACGTTCCAGGTGGCGATTTTCAACTTTTGCACCCCTTCTATGCTGCAATTGCACAGCGTACTACCTAGTTATGTAATTTTATTGCTACTTCAATGACTTCAAGTATTTAAGCCAAAATTATGCCTCAAATATGTACATAAATGCATAGCTAGTGTTCATTGAAATGCAACACTCGGGGGTTTATATCGCAATGCAACAAAGGGTTCCTGAGAGCAGAAAATGTATTGCAAGCTACCTTGCGTCGCATGGTAGCTTGCAATACAAGTGTCCTCGGGCTGAATTTTAAAAAGGAGTACAGACATGACCAACTTTCGCATCCAGGTTCCGCAACAGAACGGCGTGAGCGCATTTATTACTGAGGCTTTCAATGCTGCCACCATCGCTCTGATGGGCATTGTCGGCATCTTGACCCTCGCCGCGACGATTTAAGAACTGCGTTCCGCCAAGGGCCCCCGGCGGCGGAGCCGCCAATAATCAAATAGGGCCCGTGGCCAAAGGCCAACGGGCCCGAGGCGAGATAGACAAGGCGTCCCCCGTCGCCTTGTCCGATAGCCGCTCCACCCCCGCCCAGGCAATCATCGCCGCATTGTCGGTGCAAAGCCTGGGGGGTGGAATGCGGATAACAAAAGCTTCCTCGCGACAAAGCCCGGTCAATGCGTCGCCGATGGCCTGGTTGGCGGCAACGCCGCCGGCCACGACGAACCTGTCGCTTCCAGGAAAATCGCGGCGAAACATCTCCATGGCAATGCGGCTGCGGTCGCACAGAATATCGATCACCGCGGCCTGAAAGCTTGCGCAGGCGTCTTCGAATTTGATGTCTTGCTGTGCGAGCTGGCGCATCGCCGTCTTCAATCCTGAAAAAGAAAAGTCTGCGCGGTTTTCTTTATTGGTCGCGCCGCCTAACGCTGGAATGCTCTGCATTCGCTGGGCGGTCGCTCCCCGGGCTCCGTTTCGCTTATGAAGCAGCGGGCGCGGAAGACTATAGGCGCGCGGGTTGCCCGCTTTCGCCGCCGCTTCCACCGCCGGGCCGCCGGGATAGGGCAGTCCCAAAATCTTTGCCGTCTTGTCGAAGGCTTCGCCCACCGCGTCGTCGATCGTGCTGCCGTATAGCCGAAAATCATTGGCGCCCCCCACGCCGACAAGCTGGCAATGACCGCCCGACACAAGCAGCAGCAAAAAAGGAAATGCCACGCCGTGCGTCAGGCGCGCGGTCAGGGCATGGCCCATCAGGTGATTGACCGCGATCAAAGGCTTGCCCGTGCCCAGCGCCAAGGCCTTGGCGGTGGTCAGGCCCACCATGACGCCGCCGATCAATCCGGGCCCGGCGGTGGCGGCAATGCCGTCCAGTTCCGCCAACGCAACGCCGGCGTCTTTGAGCGCGCGCTCGATAATGCTGTCCAATATTTCCAGATGGGCGCGGGAGGCGATTTCGGGCACAACCCCGCCGTAAGGGGCGTGGGCTTCGGTCTGGCTGAAGATGACATTGGACAGAATCTCGCCGGGGCCGGGCACGCGCCCGCGTACCACCGCCGCCGCGGTTTCGTCGCAGCTGGTCTCAATACCCAGAAGGGTGAGGGGCTTGTCCGTCATGGGCCGCTGCTTTACGCCGAATGGGCGAGAGCGACTATGAGAATTTTGGTCACCAGACCCCTGGAAGACGGCATGGCAATCGCTGCCCATCTTGCGGTGCGCGGCCACCAGGCGATGCTGGCCCCCCTGCTGGAGCCGCGCTTTCAGGAAGGACCGCTGCTGGAGGAGGCAGGGCACGAACTGGACAATGTGCAAGCGATTCTAGCCACCAGCGCCAACGGCATTCGCGCGCTTAGCCGGCGCACGGCACGGCGCGATTTGCCGGTTTTCGCGGTGGGCCCGCAAACGGCGGAGGAAGCCCGCAGGAGCGGTTTTTCGAATGTTCGAAGTGCCGATGGCGATGCCAATTCCTTGGCGCAGGCCACCATGGGCTGGGCAGCGCGCCAGGGAGACCTTCTGCATGTCTGTGCCAAGGATGCACCCACAACCTTGGCCGAGAGTCTTGGCCAAGGTGGTTTTACGGTGCGCCGATGCGCGCTTTATTCGATAGAGCCGGCGGCCCAGCTGCCGGCAGAGACAAAAGCTGCCTTGCGGGAAGGCGCGCTGGATGCGGTGATGTTCTTCTCACCCCGCAGCGCGCGGATATTTGCCGCCCTGGCGCACGATCTGCCTACAGATGGTTTGGCGGCGCTCTGCATCAGTCCCGCCACGGCGCAGGCACTGGGCACGCTTGGCTTTGCCCGCGTGGCGGTGGCGATGCGCCCCAATCAGCAGGCGATGCTGGCGCTCACCGAATAGTCCTTTGAATTGAATGGATTTTCCAAAAAAGCGCGCGGCGATCCCACCGCCGTTATGGCGCAGGTTTCGCAACAACTGCCGTGCGGTGCGTGACCATGGCGCTGGAAAATGCCGGCCCGCTCCAATCGGTCGCACCACAGAAACATATTTGCGCCCGCTGAACGCCAAACCAATGCTTGCGGGACCCCCCGCCCTCTGTGCAGACTTCGCGTATGCAGCATGAGGCTTTCGCCAACACGGAGGACTTCGGCGGCCCCGATATCGTGGCCGGTCCTGGCCGGGTTTCGCGCCCAGGCGTGGACATCCCTTATGCCAATTACGAACTGGGCAAGCCCTATGACGAGATGTTCACCCGCGAAGGTGGGGCGCGGCTGCCCTATGCCGCGATGGACTCCCGCCTTTCAACCTTGCCGCTGGAAGAACTCAACCGCCGCCAGCAGGCGTGCGAGCAGAGCTTTCTGCACCAAGGCATCACCTTCACCGTCTACAGCGACAACAGGGCAACCGAGCGGATCATCCCGACCGATCTTCTGCCCCGTATCGTCACGGCCAAGGAGTGGG
>JANYAR010000156.1 GCA_025361185.1 Alphaproteobacteria bacterium
GTCACCGCCGAGAACGGCATCATCGGCCCCAGCTATGCCGATGCACCGGAATTCACCGCCAATCCGTCGGTGCCCCAGGGCGAGGTGCGCGAATTCATCCTCTATTCCGACGACAGCAAGATCTATCCCGGCATCGTGCGCATCGAGGGCGATCTGGCCAACAAGCGTGACGCCTATGGCAACCGCATCCCCGCGCCGGCCGAATTGTTGTCCAAGCCGGGCCGTTATGAGCGCCATGTCTATGTCTATATCCCCAGACAGTATGTGCCCGGCAGCGCCGCCCCGTTCATGGTGGTGCAGGACGGTCATTCCTACATCAACCGGCTGGCGCCGGTGCTGGACAATATGATCGCGGCCAAGCGCGTGCCGGCGATGATTGTCATCGCGCCGGATTCCGGCGGCAGCGACGCGCAAGGCTCACAGCGCGGGCTGGAATACGACACGCTGTCGGAACGCTATTCCAACTTTGTGGAACAGGAACTGCTGCCCGCCGTGTCGAAGAATTACGGCGTCAAGTTCACGACCGATCCGGAAGGCCGCGCCACCATGGGTGGTTCATCCGGCGCGATCTGCGCCTGGACCATGGCCTGGTATCATCCCGAACTGTATCACAAGGTGCTTTCCTATTCCGGCACCTTCGTGAACCAGGCCTCGCCGCAAGACCCCAAGACGCCGCGCGGCGGCTGGGACTATCACGCCACATTGATTCCCAAGACGGCGAAAAAGCCCATCCGCATGTGGATGGAAGTGGGCGAGAAGGACTTGCATTTCGACGACGCGGAAAATACCTGGCACAACTGGCCGCTGGCCAACAACCGCATGTCCACGGTGCTGAAGAAAAAGGGTTATGACTATCGCTATGTCTTTGCGATGGGCGCGCACCATGTCGACAACGCGGTGGTGCGGCAGACCCTGCCGGCGGCGCTGGAATGGCTGTGGCGGGATTATCCTAAGTCGTAAGCGCAATTCCTGTCTTGTCATGCCCGCGAAGCGGGCATCCAACTTCTTAATCCGGCGGCGCGGCCCCTAAGTTGGATTCCCGTTCATACGCTGTCGCTATGAACTCGCGGGAATGACAAAAAAGTAGAGCAGGCCTGCGTCAGGCGTCAGCAACCTTCCTCGCCCCCATTTTCAGGCAGCCTAGCCACGCCCTGGCTCGGTTGACAGCCGGGACGGCAATAGGGAACGTCTCACCTCACCGTTCCTCTGGCCGCACCGCTGCGGGAGCTTCCCCCGGCAAGCAATAGGCGACCAGATCGGCGCCATAAGAGCTGCCCTGGGCGCAAACCAGATACTGCTTACCCTTAAGCATGTAGGTCATGGTGGCGCCGGTCTGCACCTTGTCCATGAACACCGCGCCTTTCTGCTCGCCGGTGGTTTTGTCGTAAGCGCGCAGCCTTGCGCCCTTGCGGCCCTTCTCGTCGGTGAACAAGCCGCAATCGCCGCAGATCACCAAACTCTTGGTGGTCAGCGTACCGAGGATGCCAGTCTGGCCGGTGCGGGGAACGGTGACGCCCTTGAGCAGGCGATGGTTCTTGATGTGATCGGGTGTCTCGCCATGCACGATCTGCCACGCCATCGTGCCCTTGCTGAGATCGAGGGCGGTGATGGTGCCGTAAGGCGGCTTCATCAAGGGAATGCCTTCGATCGAGATCATGCCCGGCACGATAGGATCGTTGAGGCTGTCGGGCCGACTGCGAAACGGGGGCGCGCCGCCTTTCAGGCTGGCGACGCCGCCAAAAGTGCCGCCATTGGGGTCGGCGCTGCCCGGCGGCGGCGGACCGCCAGCCTGAACCACCTTGCCGTCTTTGGTCACCCTCGCGCCAATGACCCCAAGCTGGTTCTTGGCAAATAGGTAAAGCATGTTGGTTTCGGGATCGTAGGACGCGCCCGGCCAGTTTATGCCGCCTTGCAGGCCCGGCACGCACAGCGCGCCGAAAAGCTTGTCACTGGTCAAGGGCGGCGGATCGTAAAGAGTGCCCATGTGATAGTGGCTGGCGATTTCCAGCGCCCGCGCCTTGATCTGTGGTGTCCAGTCCACCAGATCGTTCGCCGCGATGCCCTGCTTGGCGAAGGGCGGCGGCGCGCTGGGGATCGGCTGTGTGGGCGAATACCACTCGCCCGGCACATCGCCCTTGGCGACCTTCTTTTCCGGGATCGGCCATACCGGTTTGCCGTTGGTGCGATCCAGCACATAAACAAAGCCCTGCTTGGTGGGCTGGGCGATCGCCTTGATGATCTTGCCGTTGTGCGGAATGTCGCAAATCACGCCGGCGCAGGACACGTCACGGTCCCAGATCCCATGATGGATCATCTGGTAGTGCCATTTTCGCTCGCCGGTTTCGATATCCAGCGCCACCAGGCTTTCGGCGAACAAGTGGGGACCGGTACGGGTGACGCCCAACAAATCGGTGGGCGGTGACTCGATCCCGACATAGACCATGCCCAATTCGGGATCGGCCGACATCGGAGCCCAGGCTCCCATATTGCCGCTGGCCTCAGCCTGGCCCGGCGTGGTCCATGTCTCGTAACCGAACTCACCCTTGTTCGGGATGGTGTGGAAGATCCATTTGCGCTTTCCGGTCTTGATATCGAAGCCGCGCACATAGCCTTTGGATTCTTCGGTCGGCGCCGCGCCCACCACGATCGTGTCCTTCACCACAAAGGGCGGGGCATGCAGGCCGATGATGCCCTTGGTCGCATCCATCACCTGATCGTCATTCTGGCGCAGGTCTATGCGGCCGCTATCGCCAAAATTGGGATCGGGAAGGCCCGTCTTGGCATCCAGCGAAAACATGTTGTAGCTGCGGGTGACATAGACGATGCGTTCGCTAGCACCATCGGTCCAATAGCCGACACCCAGGCCCGGGCCGCCGCGCGAACCGATGCGCTCGCCCTCGTCATAGGTGTGCATCCACAGCAGTTCGCCAGTCCCTGCATCCAGGCACACCACATCGCGGCGAAAACCGGCGGTAACATAGATACGTCCCTTCACCACCAGCGGCGTGGACTGATAGTCCGCGTCCAGCCGCGGCCCCAGGGCATTGGTGCTGAAACGCCAGGCCAGTTCCAGCTTGTTGAAGTTGGCGGCATTGATCTGGTCCAGCGGCGAATAGCGGGTGCTGGACAGGTCGTTGGCGTAATGCAGCCAATCGGTATCGCGCGGCGCGGTTTGGGCCTTTGCCGAGGCAGGCCCAAGCAATGCGAGGGCGGACGTGGTTGCCAGAAAATCCCTGCGATCGATCATGGACAAATCCCCTTGGCTCAGTCGCCCAATTCCCGGTTCAGAATTTGCGAACCGTGAGACCAATTCAAGCTCTTTGACCGTGTTGCACAAGCGAAGCATTTGAAATTGCATCCCGCAGTCGCGAAGGTACATGCGAGCCAGCGACAGTGACACGCTGAATTGGCGTTTCGCTTACTGCGCGACTGACGCCCTGGTGCTTGATCGGAAAATTCATGATTGCTCCAGCTTTTCGGGAAGATTAGCCGCGCCCAGCCTCGGTTGACAGCCGGGACAGTCATGGGGGACGCTTGTGCTCAAGATGGCGCTTTGACCATCGCAGAGGGACGGACCATGAAGAATTTGACCCTGCTTGCCCTCATGCTCGCCATCGTGCTTGCTTGTGCGGGCCTGACCACCGCGCCTGTCATGGCGCAGTTGGCGCCGCCGCCGCCCATCCGTCCCGAACCGCCGCCGCCGTTCAAGCTGATTGAGCCAGGTCCCGCGGTGACCGACTGGCCGTCCTACAATTACGACCGGCAGCGCACGGGATGGAATCGCGGCGAAACCATCCTGTCGAAAAAGACCGTGGGCAAGCTGACGCCGCTGTGGAACACCCAGCTCACCACCGCGTCCAAGGCGCTGATCCTGTCGACCCTGACCGCGCCCGTCGTGGCGGGGGGCGTGGACACGGCCGGCGGGCCTAAGGACCTGGTCTTCACCATCGGCATGGACGACACGCTGAGCGCGCTGGATGCGGCAAGCGGCGCCATCGTATGGCAAAAGAAATTCCCCAATCCGCTGACGCCGCTGCGCCCCGCTTCGATCAGCTGCTCCAACACCGAACAGGCGACGCCCACGATCGATAAGGCCAAGGCCATCATCTATTTCACCACCAGCGACGGCAAGCTGCGCGGCGCTAAGCTCGGCGATGGCGCCGAAGCCATCAAACCCACCGACATGGTGCAGCCCTTCAGCCGCAACTGGAGCCTCAATCTGGTCGACGATGTGGTCTACACCACCACGGCGCGCGGTTGCGGCGGCAGCGCGGCTCAGCCGGTCGAATTCGGCACCGTGGCGGCGATGGATATCTCCGATCCCACCCACCCCGCGCTATCGCGCTTTTATACCGGCAAGGGCCGTCCCGCCGGTCCCTGGGGCGCGAGCGGCGTGGCCTGGGGCCCGCAAGGCGGCTATGTCTCGACCGCCGATGGCCCCAACAATCCCGGCAGCGGCATCTATGGCGACATGGTGCTGGCGATCCGCCCCCACGCCTGGGGCCTGAATGACAGCTTCACGCCCACCCATTGGAAATATCTCAACGCCCGCGATCTGGATTTCGGTTCAGGTGGCGTGCTGCTGTTCGGGATGGGCAAGCGCAACATCCTGGCCACCGCGTCCAAGGAGTCGGTGATCTATCTGCTGGATGCCGACAATCTGGGCGGGGTCGATCACATGACGGCGCTCTATCAGTCGCCGCGGCTGGGCAACGACAGCCAGGATTTCCAGGCACAGGGCATTTGGGGCAGCCTGGCCACGACGCTGAACGACAAGGGCGAACGCTGGGTCTATACGCCGATATGGGGCGCGCCCGCCAAGACGGGACCGGCATTCGCCATGACCAATGGCGCGGCCCCCAATGGCAGCATCATGGCCTTCAAGGTGGTGGAGGAAGCCGGCAAGCCGAGCTTGCAACCTGGGTGGATTTCCCGCGATCTGCTTATCGCGTCTTCACCGGTGGTGGCCAATGGCGTGGTCTATGCTCTGCAGACGGCGGAAAGCACCGTCCAGGTGCCCAAGGGCATTTTCAATCCTGATGGATCGCGCAAGCCGGGCTGGTCGCCGGAACAGGGCGCCAATGACCGCATCATGATCCCGCATTCCACCATGACCCTGTTCGCACTGGACGCCGACACCGGCAAGGAATTGTGGTCCAGCGGCAAGACGATGGACGGCAATACGGTGCACTTCACCCAGCCGGTAGTAGCGCTGGGCAAGCTGTTCGCCGTGGACCATGCCGGGCATGTCTGGGCGTTTGGATTGAAGCGTTAGCCGCCGCGCTCGCGCAGATAAAAGTCGCAATCCCTGCGTTGGCCATCGGCCAGCACAACGGCGCGCGATTGCACGCGCGTGAAGCCGTTCTTTTCCAGCACGCGCGCTGCGGCGCGATTGCCGGCCTGTACGGCGGCAGCCAGCCGCGTGAGCCCCAGACTGTCAAATCCATGCGCGATTACCGCGCCGGCCGCTTCGCTCGCCAGGCCCATGCCCCAGCAGTCGGGCCTGAGCAGGAAGCCCAGCTCGGCCGAGCCGCTTTCAATCAGGCTGAGATCCACACTGCCGATTACTTCGCCCGCCCGGACCAAAGTCCAATAGCGGCAAAGCCCGCCCGCCATCGCTTGCTGCTGTTCGCCGATCAGCTCCTCGGCCACCGCCAGGCGGGTGATCGCGGGGCGATGCCAGAAGCGCATGGCCTCGTGGTCGCTCAGGATGGCGAACAAAGCGGGGGCATCGGCCGCTTCCTGCGGCCGCAGGGTCAATCGCTCAGTTTTCAGAGTCACTGGCGGGCTATCCAAGGTTTGGAAAAACCAGGAGGCGGCCGGCTGCTTTTGCGCCGTAACCGCCTCCCGCTGCCCCCTTTAAACAGGACCATCGGACCTGGTTCCCCCGAACCTGGACCAATCGCTTGCGGGATTTCCCCAAACCGTCCATCCGCAAGCGGCGTAACTGTGCCGGAGACACAGTTTGTTGCAACGGTTTTGCCTTGTTTCCCCGTCCTTTGCATCGGGTATGTGGGTTTTCCGCAACAATTGTTAGGAGCCATTCTCACTACACGGAACATTGGCCCCGCCCTTGGCACCCGCCTGGACCCGCCGTCACGTCCGGAAATGCTTGGAAAGCTTCAGTCCCTGGCGCTGGTAGTTGGAGCCCAGGCCCTCCCCATAGCCTTCGGGCGGGGGATCGGTCAGCCGCTCGAAAATCAGCCGTCCGATGATCTGGCCATGTTCCAGGATGAAGGGAACCTCGCGGGAGCGCACTTCCAGCACGCCGCGCGCCGATGGCGGCTTGCCCGGCTCAAAGCCGAAGCCGGGATCGAAGAACCCGGCATAATGGACACGGAACTCGCCGACCAGTGGATTGAAAGGCACCATCTCGGCGGCATGGTCGGGGGGGATCGCCACCCGTTCCCGGCTGACCAGGATGTAGAACTCATCAGGGTCCAGCACCATGTCGCCGCGGGCATTGGCCTCGATCGATTCCCAATAGTCGGCCGGGTCCAGAGCGCCGACCTTGTCCACATCGATCAGGCCGGTATGCCGCTTGGCGCGGAACCCGATGCGTTTACCCCCACTTCCGGAACTAGTGTCGGCATTGCCTTTCAAGTCGATGGAAAGCGCCAGCCCGTCATCGATATTGGGCTCGCTATTGCCATCGTCCATCGCCACCAGCGCCGTCTGCTCGTGCAGCCGCCGCAGCGCCGCGTCGCCGAAGCTGGGCGAGCCGTGGCGGATACGCAGTTGGTTGAGGCGCGAACCCTTGCGCACCAAGACCGGGAAGGTTTGCGGGCAAATCTCGGCATAGAGCGGGCCGCGATAGCCCGGCTCGATCCGATCGAAGGACGGCGCATAATCGGTGATCAGGCGGGTGAAGACATCGATGCGCCCGGTCGAGCTTTTGGGATTGGCGCCGCCGGAAATCCGCGCCGAAAATTCCGCCCGTTCCAGCAGCGGCACGATATAGACGCTGCCCGCTTCCAGCACCGCGCCGTCGCGCAAGTCCACCTCGTGCATGAACACGGTGCGCAGCTTTTCCGCCACCGTGGCGGACGGGCCGGGCAGGAAACTGGCGCGGACCCGGTAGGCCACCGGCCCCAGTCTGAGATCGATACTGGCGGGCTGGATCTGGCCGGGCGCAAAGGGTTCGGCGGCCGTGAGCTCGCGGCCCTGATCCAGCAGCCGCCGCAGCACATGGCTGGGCAGGATGCCGGTCGAAAAACGGCCATAACTCTCGTCGGCGGAAATCAGGGTTTCAATGGTCGCGGCCATGACCCGGTTATAGGCGGGGCAGGGGCGTGGGTCACGATTCGGGGGCGAAATCCATGTGGATTTCGCCCCATTTATTTTGGTCGCGCGCCCTGCGCCGAAGCCGGCCTTACCGGCCGTCTTCGTCGGTGCGACGCTCCTGCCCCAGAAACGCCCGGATATCCCCAATCGCCTCAGCCAGGCCGCAGCGTTTGACTGGCGCTTTTTCCGGGAAAGCCGTCAGCAGTCGGCTGGGTGTTGCCCCTTCCAGGATCACGAAACAGCCATGGTCCTGCGGCCCCCGGATCAGACGCCCGAAGGCCTGCTTGAGGCGGAAGCGGGTGATCAGATCATCATAGCCCTTGCCGAACTTCGCCCGCCGCGCCTTGTGCAGGATGGTCGGCTTGGGCCAGGGCACCTTGTCGAACACCACAAGCCGCAAGGACCGCCCCGGTACATCCACGCCGTCGCGCAAGGCGTCGGTCCCCAGCAGGCAGGCATTTTCCTCCGCCCGGAACAGGTCCACCAGCGCGCCCGTATCAAGCCGGTCCAGGTGCTGGGCATAGAGCGCCAGACCCGCATCCGCCAGCGGCTGGGCGATGCGCGTGCCCACCTCGCGCAAGGTCCGCACGGCGGTGAACAGGCCCAGCGCCCCGCCACCGGCAGCCATGAACAATTCGCGCATGGCCGCGGCCAGGGCATCGGCATCGCGCCGGGCCACATCGGTGACGATGAAGACGCGCGACAAATCTTCATAGCGGAAGGGCGAGTCGAAATGGGTGCGGCGTGCGGGCTGGGCCAGGTGACCGGCACCGGTTCGTATCTCGGCGCTGGTCCAATTTTCGTCGGGATCGTTATGGCCGCCGCTGTCGCGCAGAGTAGCCGATGTGATCAACGCGCCATGGGCGGGCTCCAGCACGGCGGCGGCAAAGGGCTTGGTGGGATCGACCCAGTGCCGCTTCAATCCGACGTCAGAATCGCGGCCGTCCTCGCGCACGATCTCGAACCAGTCGACGAATTCGTCTGCGATCTCACCATTCTCCAGCGTGTCCAGCATCAAGATCCAGGCCGGCAGAATGATCTTGGCGCGGCGATCCAGCCCGCGCGCCGCCGCATCCAGCCGCGCCTTGGTATAGGGTTCCAGCGTGGCAGTCTTGTCGTTCATCTTCTTGCGCAGAAGATGCGCCAGGCGGGCCAGCGGATCGGCGATACGTTTGAGGCCACGCGACAGCTCACGCACGGCCTTTAGCATCTCCTCGCTCATCGGCAGAGGTTCGGCTTCCAGCGAATAGAAAGCGTCGGCGTCGCTGCTGCGGGCGCGCACATGTTGGTAGGCAGCAGCCAGGAACACTTCGCCGGGCCCGCGCGAGCCTGTGCCCAGCCGATTGGTCCAGCCATCGCCGGCCAGCGCCTGGGCGGCCTGCACGGTTTCTTCCAGCGCCTTCTGTGCCGTCTCATCGTCGGCGATCAAGTCCTTCAGCCGTTCGTCCAGCCCGCGCATGCGGGTGCGGGCGCGCCCCTCCGGTCCCCGGATCCAGCGCCGCAGTTCCGTCATCTCGCGCCCGGACAGGGTGGCCGAAAAGCCGCTGTCGGCGGCGTCGAACAGATGGTGGCCTTCGTCGAAGACATAGCGCAGGCGGCGTTCATTTGGCGTGTCGGTGGTTTCATCTTCGCCCAGCCAGTCGCGCGAGGCCCAGTCTTGCGAGGCTTGCGCGATGACCAGCGCATGATTGGCCACCACGATACTGGCATGGCGGGCATGGCGGATGGCGCGCTCGATGAAGCAGATGCGATAATGCGGGCAGGCGGCATAGATGCATTCGCCGCGCCGGTCGGTGACGGTGGACAGCGGCATTGTGGCGGCGAGAAATGCCGGAAAGCCCACGCCCGACAGATCGCCATCTGTGTGGGAGGAAATCCAGCGCGCGATCAGGGCCAGCGCGATACTGCGCTGCCCCGGCGCCAGCGCGGTGCGCTTGGCTGCCTCTTCGAAATTCAAAAGACAGAGATAATTCTCGCGGCCCTTGCGCACTGCCGCTTTTTCGGCGCGCTCAACCGGATCGGGCCACAGATGCGCGATCTCCTGCACGATCTGGCGTTGGAGATTGCGGGTATAAGTCGAAATCCACAGACCGGGGCCGTTCTTCTCCGCCCATAGTGAGGCGGGCGCCAAATAGCCCAAAGTCTTGCCGGTGCCGGTTCCCGCTTCCAGCAGCGCCACACGCGGTGCGCCGGCCTGCTCGCGCGGCCCGAAGGCATAAGCGGCGGCCTCGCTGTAGCTGGCCTGTTCGGGACGCATCTCACCCACCATCCGCGCCAGCCGGGCGCGGGCTTCCCGCGGCTCGACCGGCACAGAGCCCGGCTGGCCCAGGGGGGCTTCGTCTTCCCATTGCGGCAAGCCGCGCCAGGCTTCCAAACCCGCGATCGGCGAGCCGTGCGGCACTTCTCCCACCAGCGTCTTCAGCAGCGGCGCCCAGCGCCAGCCGGCGCGGTCCAAGGTTCCCACCAGCGGCGCCAATGCGGCGCGCACATCGCCCGGCCAGGATGCGACTTCTTCCAGCAAGCTATGCGCAATGCTGTGCAGGCTTTGCGCACATTGTTCCGGGGTGTGCGGGGTGGCCAATCCCAGCGCCCGCGCCAAGCCCAGAGCGCTGGGCACAAGGGGCAGGCCCGGCCGCACAAAGGCGAACAGTTCCAGCACGTCAAACAGCAACACATCGGCGCGCGTGCCCAGCCGTCCAGCGACAAAACCCGCATGGGCTACCAGAACATCACCGCTTTCGAACAAGGGGCGCGCGTCATGAAGGCCGACGCGTTCGACCGCACCGTCACCGTGCGCGATCGCCGCTCCGGGCGGCGCGGGCACAAGGGCAATCAGGGCATTCAGGGATTCGAACATGGCGCGCGATATTGATGCGTGCGGCCAAAAAAGCGTAGGGAATTTTCATCCCCAGCCCGATGCGAGGGTGTTTTTTAGATGTCAGGCCACGTCGGGATAAAGATGGCCCAGCGCCTGGCGGGTGCGGGTATGTTCGCCCGCGATCGTCTGGGCGGCGTTGCGCAGTTCGTCGTGGTTGTGGCCTTCGCGCGCCTTGCGCGCAAAATCCCGTGCCGCCCCGGTGATGGCGATGAGGCCCAGTCCGCCAGCCGCGCCGATGATATCCTGTGCCAGCCGCGCCGCCTCGTCCCATTTCTCGTCGCGGCAGGCCCCCGTCAGTGCACCCGTCAATTGTTCGGCGGTCACAATGTAGCATTGCAGAATATCCACCAGCGCTTTCGTCCCCAGAGATTTTTCCAGGGTGCTGAAAGCAACGGGGTCGATGGCGCCGGCCTTCTGCGGTTCGCGGTGTTCCGGCGCGCGGCAGATCTGTTCCAGAACGCGGTAGAGCTGATCGGCGGTTGTCGGCCAGCGCAGCACATTGCGGGTGGAAGCGGGTGCTCGTTCGCCCTGCAGCAGGATCGCAATCAACTGCGCTTCGATGCCCGGTGCTGCGGCCAGCATGTCGGCATCGCCTGCGCTGGCGATGATGGCGTCGAAATGCTCCCTGCTGGCCAGTTCTTGTGCTCCAAACTGGCTACCCGCTCGCACCACGCGATTGCCGAAGGGTTCCAGCATACCGGCGGTCGCATCGGCCACGGCTGCGATCGGCAGGAAAATCAGTACCGAGATGCCGCTCGGCGGCGCGGCTTGGGCCTCCAATTCGCTGGGCCGCGCGGCCTTTGGCACCAAGCCCGACACGGGCAGGGTGAAGAAGAATTCCGAACCTTGATCCGGCTTGCTGGCAAAGCCGATTTCGCCGCCGGCCTGTTCGATCACACGTTTGGCCACCGCCAGACCCAGGCCCGCGCCCTGCTGCTTGCGGGCATAGGAGATGTCTCCGGGTGAGAAGGGATGGAACAACTGGCTGGCCACCCCGGGCGCGACACCCTGACCGGTATCGGAAATGCAAAACCGCACCGAGCGGCCGTCTTCGGTCACGTCCAGGCGTATGTCCACCAAGCCGTGCTCGGTGAATTTCAGCGCATTGTCGACCAGCTTGAGCAGAACCTGACGTACCCGGCGGGGGTCGGCCGCCACGCGCGGCAGATCCGGTGCGGCGCTCAATGTCAGATGAAGGCGCTTTTCCCAGGCGCGGGGTTGCAGTAGCCGCGCCACGACACGCGCCGCCTGCAGCGGATCGCAATCCTCGTCGTCCGACGGGTGGACATCTTCACGCGTCAGCGCGATGACATCCTCGATCAGGGTCTGCAGGCCGCGGCCCGCCTGCAGCATGACCTTGACATGATCTTTTTGCGGTTTTGACAGTTCGGCGCGTTCTAGAAGCTGCCCCATGCCGAGCAGCGCATTCAGCGGCGTGCGCAACTCGTGAGACATGTTGGCGACGAACACAGTCTTGGCGCTGGCGCTGGTTTCGGCGGCCTCGCGGGCGTTGATGGCGTCGTCCTTCTCGCGCTGCAGGCGGATCACCAGCTGGCCGTTTTCGTTGCGCAGATGGATGCTTTCGTCCAGCAGACGCGCCAGGCCCTGGCAATAGCTGACCAGCACTGTTGCAAACAGCACCGTCAGCAGGGCGGTGCAGCGGGCATAGAGTCCGCCCTCCCAGACCAGCAGCATGACCAGTGGTCCCAGCGCGAGCAGCGTGTGCGCGACGTAGGCGGGGCGATGGGCCGCGCGGGCAATGAATTCCGTCGCCGTCATGCCCAGGAAGGCCAGCGCCAGATAGGCCTGGGCGGGGAAGGAGCCCGGCACGAACCAGAACACCGAGGCCATCCCCCAGGTGGCGCCGGAAATCGCCGACACAAAAGTATAGCGCTTTGCCCAGAAATGGGGGTCGCTGCCGGGGGACCGCATCTTGTAAGCGGTGGTGAGCTGTTCGGCCGCGATCACCACGACCAACTGCAGCAACAGCGGCATCAGCGGCAGGATGCTGGGTGAATGACCCGCGATCATAGTGGCCGGCACGCACAGAACCGCGAAGGGAAGCGAAAGATAATGGCGGCCTAGCGCATACAGGATATCGATGCGGCCGGCGAACACCGGGTCCGCAGGTTTTTCCTGGTACGCCATTTCCTCGGTCATTGCGCAAATCCCTGCCGCAGCTTAGCTTTCGCGCCCTTTCCAAACGCTTAAATCGGTCTTAACCGAGGGTGAAGACGTCCGTGAAAATGACGACCGAACAAGCGCTTGCCGCCAAGGCCTGGCCTTTCGAGGAGGCCCGCAAGGTGCTGGCAAGGTTCCAGGCCCGCAAAAAGGCCGGAGTGGCGGCGGATTCGGTATTGTTCGAGACCGGCTATGGCCCCTCCGGCCTGCCGCATATCGGCACCTTCGGCGAGGTCGCGCGCACCAGCTGGGTGCGTCACGCCTTTGAGACGATCTGCGATATTCCCACCCATCTGATCGCCTTTTCCGACGACATGGATGGCTTGCGCAAAGTACCTGACAATCTGCCGCAGCCCGAAATGCTGGCCGCCCATCTGGGCCAGCCCCTGACTTCCATTCCCGATCCGTTCGGCACGCATGAGAGCTTCGGCCACCACATGAACGCGCGGCTGCGCGCTTTTCTGGACCGGTTCGATTTTCGCTATGAATTCTATTCCTCGACCGCGACCTACAAGTCAGGCCGCTTCGACGACGCGCTGCTGAAGATTCTCGCCAACTACGACAAGGTGATGGCGGTAATGCTGCCCACCCTGGGCGAAGAACGCCAGCAGACCTATTCGCCCTTTCTGCCGATCAGCCCGCGCAGCGGCAAGGTGCTGCTGGCCAAGGTGGTGTCACACGATGCCGCCAAGGGCACCATCACCTATATCGAGGAAGACGGCAGCCAGGAGACGGTGCCGGTGACCGGTGGGCACTGCAAGCTGCAATGGAAACCCGACATGGGCATGCGCTGGGCGGCGCTGGGCGTGGACTATGAGATGTACGGCAAGGATCATCTTTCCCAGGCGCCGCTCTACAGCGCCATCTGCAGGATCGCGGGCGGGGTGCCGCCCGAGCAGTATATGTACGAGATGTTCCTTGATGATTCCGGCCAGAAGATTTCCAAGTCCAAGGGCAATGGCATCAGCCTGGACGACTGGCTGACCTATGGCTCGCCCGAAAGCCTGGCGCTGTTCATGTTCCAGAAGCCGCGCACCGCCAAGAAATTGTATTTCGATGTGATCCCCAAGGCGGTGGATGAATATATCGCGTTCCTGGATGCCTATCGCGCGCCGGAAACCACCGATGAACAGCGGCTGGAAAATCCCGTATGGCATATTCATGGCGGTCAGGTGCCGGCCGAGCGCTATCCCGTCAGCTTCGCGCTGCTGCTCAATCTGGTCTCGGCCTCCAATGCGCACAATCGCGATGTGCTGTGGGGCTTCATCCGCGCCTATGCGAAGGAAGCGGTGTCGCCGGAAAAAAATCCGGGATTGGGCAGGCTGGTGGGCTTCGCCTTGCGCTACTACGAGGATTTCGTGAAACCCACCAAGGTGTTTCGCAGCGCCGATGACAAGGAACGGGCCGCACTGGAAGACCTGGCGTCACGGCTGGAGGGGCTGGGAGATGAGCGCGACGGCAAGCTTGTGCAGGACATCGTCTATGAGGTCGGCAAGGTGCACGGCTTTGAGCCGCTGCGCGCCTGGTTCGCCGCTTTGTACGAAGTCCTGCTGGGTCAGAGCCAGGGGCCGCGTTTCGGCTCCTTTGCGGCCCTGTTCGGCTGCCCCCAGACGGCGGCGATGATCCGCAGCGCCCTGAATGGTGATTTTCTGTCCGGTGAGTTTCTAAAATGAGATTTGCATTCTTGGTGTTGTTGTTGGCGCTGCCGTCGGCGGCGCAGGCCGCGACCACGGAGGAAATCTTCGCCCTCTATGCTCGCGGCGATTATGAGCAGGCGGTGCGGCAGGGCGAGGCCTCCCATACTGCGCCCGGTCTGGCGATCGCGGCGCGCGCGGTGCTGGCGCAGGACGTGCTGGGCGAGGCGCCCTGTCTTTCCTGCCTGGAACGCGCCGAAGCCCTGGCGCGCCAGGCGGTCGCCGCCGACCCGCACTTCGCGCTGGGCCAGGTGTGGCTTGCGGTGGCGCTGGGTTATGAGGCGCGCATCATCGGCTCGGTCAAGGCGCGGCTGAAAAATTCACCGGCCCAATCGCGCGCCGCACTCGATGCGGCGATCGCGGATGATCCCAGGAACGCCTTTGCGGTGTCGGCGCTGGGCGGCTGGCATATCGAGATCGTGCGCGGCGGCGGAGCCTTTCTGGCGCGGCTTGCCTATGGCGCGCGGGAAGGCGATGCGCTGGCGTTGTTCGACCGTGCCGCACGTCTGGCGCCCGGAAATGTCGCGGTGCGTTACCAGATCGCGCTGTCGCTGGCCGGCTTCAATGCGGACAAGTATCGCGCCCGGATCGTGACGGAACTCAAGGCTTCGCTGGCGGCAACCCCGGAGACGGCGTACGAAAAGAAGATCCAGGGCCGTGCCGCCGAGCTTCTGGGTCTGATGAACCAGGACACGCATGAGACATTCGATTTGCGGGTTCGCAAGTATCAAGGATTCCCCGATTAGGAGGCAGGCCATGCGAAAATACGCCCCGGTGATTTTGCTGGCCTGCTTTGCGGCTGCGGGCTGCTGGCAATCCGAAGGTTCGCTCTTTGGCGATGCCAAGACGGTTCAGCCTTTTGCCGCAGGCAAGGTGACGTCCCGGGATCCTGGCGCGCCCAAAAAACGCAACCATTTTCTTCTGACCAAAACGGCCGGCGGCGCCTATCGCCTGACCAACGGCGACAAGGCCTCGTCGGATTTCGGCGACGCCGTCAGCTTGCGCTTTTTTGCGCTTTCAGGGCTGCCAAAGGACACCTTCGTGTTCGAGGCGGTGTCGGACGACAAATGCAGGCCGGGCAATATCTGCCATCCGGTGACGGCGAAATCGGAACGCGATTACGGGTTGGCGCGCCTGACCAGGACGGGCGCCGAAGTCGCCAGCCCCAGTTGCGACAAGGCCAGCGCCGCCGCCAAATTGCCCGGCGTAACGGCCAGCGATTACGGCACGTGCACCTTCACCAGCCGTGCCTCGCTCGAAACGGCGCTGCGGGCCCAGGCCCGGCAAGGCTGGAAGGCAAGCCTCGCCTACGCTTACGAATAACTATTGGCGAATAGCTACTGGCTGGCCCAGATGATGCGATGGGCGAAGGCGATTTCGTTCAGGGCGAAATTGCGGTCTTCAAAATCCGGGTTGAAGCTTTTCAGTTCGATGCGCTGGGCGGTCATGCGGCCCAGCTGCTTGGCCATCACTTCGCCCGCATGGGTCTTGACCACCACCCGGTCGCCGCGCCGCAGCGAGGCGGACGGCGACACCAGAACGCGGTCGCCGTCGCGATAGACCGGCAGCATGGATTCGCCGGCGATCTCCAGCGCATAGCAATGGGCGTCACCGATCTCGGGAAAGACGATATTTTCCCATCCCGAGCCCGCCGGGAAACCGGCATCGTCGAAATAGCCGGAGCTTCCTGCCTGCGCCATGCCGATCAGGGGCACCATCCGCGTCCGGATGGTGGGCTGCCCGCCCACCAGGGCGACGAACCCATCCAGCGATTCCCCGGTGGCCGACAGCACCTTGGCCAGGCTTTCGGTCGAGGGCCAGCGCAGCTTTCCGTTGGCGGCGCCGCGCTTGCTCTTGTTAAAAGTGGTGGGATCCAGTCCGGCAAGTTTGGCCAGGCCGGACGGCGACATGCTATGCCGGGCGGCAAGGGCGTCTATGGCGCGCCAGATTTGTGCGTGGGTCAGCATTTAGGAAATAAACCGGACTTTATGGTTATATTCCTATGATAAGTTCAGAGCGGACGCTCCGTCCAGTGGGTTCGTTGCATATGATCGATCTGGGAGCCGCAATGCTGCGGCAACTGCCGGCCGAAACCGCCCACCGGGCGACGCTCACTTTGGCGCGTCTGGCCGCACCCCTGCTGCCCGCGCCTGCGCCCGACGATCCGCGCCTAGCGATGCGCGCGTTTGGGCTGGATTTCCCCAATCCGGTCGGCCTGGCGGCGGGCTTCGACAAGAACGCCGAGGTACCCGATGCCATGGCGAAGTTCGGTTTCGGCTTTGTCGAATGCGGCACCGTCACGCCCCGGTCGCAAGCAGGCAACCCGCGCCCGCGCCTGTTCCGGCTCAGTGAAGACGGCGCCGTGATCAACCGCATGGGTTTCAACAATGCCGGCAGCGCGATGGCGGCGCACAATCTGCGCGCGCGCCGCGGCAACGGTATTGTCGGCATCAATATCGGCGCCAACAAGGACAGCGCCGATCGCATCGGCGACTATGTGCGCTGTTTCTTCGAACTTGCGGCCCTCGCGGATTATGTGACGGTCAATGTGTCCTCGCCCAACACGCCAGGTCTGCGGGGCCTGCAGAACCGCGATGAGCTGACGCGGCTGCTGGGCGCCGTGACGGATGCGCGCGCCGCCGCCGGCACGTCGTCATCGGAGATGGCGCACAAGCCCATCCTTCTCAAGATCGCGCCCGATCTGGACCTTCATGCCTTGGACGAAATCGCCGACGTGGTGCGGGCAAGCCACATCGAGGGCCTGATCGTTTCCAATACCACCATCGCGCGCCCGCCGCTGAAATCGCGCCATGCGGGCGAGGCGGGCGGGCTGTCTGGCAAGCCGCTGCTGGAGCCCTCCACCCGCGTGCTCGGCGAAATGCACCGGCGTTTGGGCGGCGCGGTGAGTTTGGTGGGGGTGGGCGGCATCGCCAGCGGCGCGGATGCCTATGCCAAGATCCGGGCCGGCGCCAGCCTGGTGCAGCTCTATACGGCGCTGGCCTATCGCGGCCCCGGCCTGGTCGCGCGCATCAAGCGGGACTTGCTGGCCTGTCTGGCGCGCGATGGCTTCGCAAAACTCGGCGACGCCGTCGGCAAGACTTAAACCGGGCGCTAGATTTCCTTGGTGTCGTGAAAGCGCGTCAGGTCCAGCATGCGGTCGCCGCCTTGGGTCAGCGAGATCACGTCGACAAAGCGGTGGTTCCACACGATCTCGTCCGCCCAATAGGCATGGCGGGCATAGATGCGGTCGGCGAGGATTTCATCCAGCCCGTTCAGCATTACCACGATTTCCATGTCCAGCGCTTCCATGTCCTGCTGTGTCAGGCCGTAGAGCGGACTGTCCTGGTCGATCGGATGCATCACCGTCCAGGACAAGGCGAACAGCGAATTGTTGGAACGCATCAGTTTGAGTTCCTGGAAACGGCGCATGGTGACGCCTTCCTGGGTGGTGTACTGGCGCGCCAGGGTCACCACCACGCTGGCATCCATGATCGCTTCGCCGCGCTGGTTGGCGGTGCGGAACATCAAGGTCGGCACGCCGTCGAACGGCGCCACCACCGCGATCTTGCTGAACAACACGCGCGCCATCGGACGCGAGAAACGGGCGAAGATGATGCCGGTGAACAAGGAGATGATCAGGATGCCGGTGAAGCTTTCCACTGTCACCAGCAGGTTGGTGTAAAGCGTGCGCGGCGACATGACGCCATAGCCCAACGTGCCCAGGGTCTGGACGCTGAAAAAGAAAGAATCCGCGAAGCTGCCCGACCTTGCATTGGCGATGCCGTTGCGGTCGATGGCATAGAACATCGCAAAGACCAGGTTGGTCACGACAAAGGTCGCCGCCAGCTGGAAGAAGAACCACGGCCAGGAAACCGTCAGGATGTTGTGGTACAGATCCAGAAAGCGGCCATTGTCCTGGCCCTTCACCACCGCAATGCGCTGGCCGCGCGGCAGCCGGGCGACGCTGCGCTTCTGCGGCCGCACTTGGCGTATGCCGGGGCGTATGCTGGGCGGCGGTTTGCCGGTCATGGGCGCGGCGCGGCCCTGCTGGAAGCCTGAATATAGGCGGCCCAGATGCGGTCCTTGTCGGTGCCCAGCTGATGCAGATAGGCCCAGCTATAGAGGCCGCTGTCATGGCCGTCGTCGAATCCGATGCGCACGGCATAATTGCCCACCGGCTCCAGGCCGGAAATCTTCACGTCCTGCTTGCCCTGCACGATGGTCTTGGGGCCGCCATGGCCCCGCACTTCGGCGCTGGGCGATTCCACCCTGAGAAATTCAGCCCTCAGCTCAAAGCGGCTGCCGTCCTCGAAGGCCACGCTCAGCGTGTCGTGCGCCGGGTTGAGGCGGATTTCGCTGGGCCACGGCGTGTCGGAGGGATTGCCGGACGCGTTATCGCTGGGCATCGCGTTCCTCCTCGCTCAATTGCCGCGCCTCGCCCGGCAGCATCACCGGAACGCCGCCGCGGATCGGATAGGCCAGGCCCGCGGCGCGCGAGATCAGTTCCTGTTTCTCGCGGTCATAGCGCAGATTCGTCTTGGTGAGGGGACACACCAGGATTTCGAGGAGCTTGGGATCGATGGTCATTGCGGCCTCAAGGATGAGAGGGGGCGGGCCTTCAAAGCGTCAATTCAGGATCGTGGTGTCGGTATCGCCGCCGATTTCCAGCAAGGCCATCAGGGTGGAGGCCCGCTCGTGGAAAGTCGAGGCCTCCAGCAGCGCCTGCTTTTCGACCGGGCCGAAGGGGCACATCATGGAGAGCGCATTGATCAGCGCTTCGCCCGGCGCCGTCAGCACGCTTTTCCAGTCCGCCTTCATGTCGCGACTGGTCAGATAGGCTTTCAGCGCCGCCAGCAAGCGCTCGCGGGGAAAGTCTTCCTCGCCCGGCTGGGCCAGGTCGGCGGCAAAAGGCGCGAAATCGCACAGACCGGTGCGCCAGGGCGCGGTGGCCGCGCGCTCGCCCGTCAAGCGGAAACGGCAGATGCCGGCCAGCGAAATCAGATAGCGGTTATCGCCGGTTTCCTGGAACGAGATCAGCTTGCCGGCGCAACCCACCTGCGAAAGACGCGGGCTGAGCACGGTATCCTCGCTCTCGGTGAGCTGGATCATGCCGATCAGCCGCTCGCCTTTAAGCGCATGATCCACCATCTCCAGATAGCGCGGTTCGAAGATGTTCAGCGGCAAATGTCCGCGCGGCAGCAGCACCACGCCCGCCAGCGGAAACAGCGGCAGCGCCCCCGGCAAGTCGGAATAGGAGTGATAGTGCCGCTGCATCAGGAGAACAAAAGCCCCGAAAGTTTGCGCCGCGCTTCGAGGGTGCGCGGGTCGGTGGGCCCCATGGCTTCGAACAAGGTAACCAGATGCATGCGCGCGGCGTCCTCGTTCCATTTGCGGTCCCGCCGCACCAGTTCCAGCAGCTCCGCCACCGCCTCCTCGCGCAGCCCGCCGGCATCCAGCGCCAGCGCCAGGTCGTAGCGCGCCTGATGGTCGGATGGGTCGGCGGCCAGCCTGGCCCGCAGCGCCGCCGTCTCGGCGGATTCCTTGGGCGCGCCCTCGCGCAGCTTCAGCTCGGCCTGCATGGCGCGGATGGCCTCGTGCTGGCCTGCGTCCGGCGGCACCATCTGCAAGGTGGCTTTGGCGCGCTCCAGATCGCCGCCCATCATATAGGCGCGCGCCAGTCCGGCAACGGCGTCCGGGTTGCCGGGTTCGTCCTGCAGGACATGGCCATAGGCCTGCGCCGCCATCGCGATATCGCCTGCCGCTAGCGCCTGCGCGCCCACTGCCAGCACTTCGGCGGTGTGCTCGGGACCGCCATGGTCATGGCCATGGTCATGATCGTGGCCGCCGCTGCCGCTCGCCAGCGCCGCGACAAAGGCTTTCACCTGGCTGTCGGGAATGGCGCCCATGAAGCCGTCCACCGGCTGGCCGTCGCGGAAAGCGTAGACGGTGGGGATGGACTGGATGCGCAGCTGCTGGGCGATCTCGGGATTTTCGTCGATATTGACCTTGACCATCTTCACCGCGCCATCGGCGGCGTTGACGGCGGCCTCCAGCGCCGGTCCCAGCGTCTTGCAGGGGCCGCACCAGGGCGCCCAGAAATCCACGATCACCGGCACCGACCGGCTGGCTTCCAGCACGTCGGCGGCGAAGGTGGCGAGCCCGGAATCCTTGACATGCGGGCTGGCGCCTGCGGCCGAGGTCTGGGTGGGTTGGGCGGTCAGGGGGCGCCCGCCGGGGCCGATCAATGCCATGTCTGTGTTTTCCGTAAGCTTCCTGACGGGAAGATGGTCATTCCGGCGGAGAATTGGAAGAGCGAGCGTCCTCCCCTGCGCGCGCGTCGGCGCGCAGGCGGTGGGGTGAGGGTGGCGACCAAGCCACCCGAACGCCGTAGCTGGCCCTCGGGTCAGCGAAGGCCGGAGGGGGCGCTTTTTGAAACGCGCCGCTGCCAGGCCCAGAGCGCGGGCGTGATGGCCAGTTCCATGACCAGCGGCAGGATCACCGGCAGGCCCCAGGCGCCCAGCCGCAGCGCCGCCAAGGCGCGCGCCAGCCCGCCCAGCACCACCAGCGCGGTCAACAGGCCGAAGGCGCGGCCCTGGCGCTCGATGGATGGCACCAGCGACCAGAAGGCCAGGCCCGTGCCCAGCAGCAGCCCGCTGAGATAGGCGCCATGGGTCAGGGTGTGCGGCGGCCCGGCAAACAAAAGTTCGGGGCGCAGCACGCCCAGCGCGCCTGATGCCACCGGCAGCAAGCCAGCGATTGCGACTGCGACTTGCAGCGCGCGTCTTTCGCTCAAGGAACCAGCTTTTTAATCCACTGCGGCAGCGCGAAGGCGGCGGCGTGGATTTCGGGGTTGTAGTAGTCGCAACTCAGTTTGGCCTTCTTGTAGGCCTTGGCGGCACGCTTGATGCCTTTGTCCGTGCCCAGCGCCTCGCCGCCTTTGCTCGCCCAGCTCAACGCCATGAAGCCGCCGATATAGGTGGGCACCACGGTCAGATAGAGGCCGGACTTGGGAAAGAATTGCTTGAGCTCTCCCAGCGCCTCGGTGATCTCCCAGGGCTGATAGAAGGGCACGCCGGTCTGGAAGGTGGCATAGCCGCCCTTTTTCAGCGCGCCTTTGACGCGGTCGTAGAAGGTTTCGCCGAACAGCGCTTTGCCGGGCCCAACCGGATCGGGACGGTCGGCGATGATCAGATCGAAGCGATTCCTGCTGGATTTGCGGCCCAGATATTCGAAAGCGTCGGCGACCTCGACGGTCATGCGCTTGTCCTTGAAGGCCTTGGCGTTGATCTGGCCGAACAGCTTTTTGCACAGCTCGATCACGCGCCCGTCGATGTCGACAAGAACGACCTCCTTGACGTTTTTATGCTTAAGAGCCTCGTCGGCGATGGACAGATCGCCCCCGCCCACGATCATCACCCGCTCGACCGCGCCATGCTCCAACATAGGAAGATGGGTGAGCATGTCGGCATAGGCGCTTTCGTCGCGGCTGGTGATCTGGACGATGTCGTCCAGGGTCATCACCCGGCCATTGGCGACGGTGTCGAAAATGCGGATGTGCTGGAACTGGCTGTTCTCGTCCGCCAGCACCTTGGTCACCTCCATGGACTGGGCGTAACCCTTGTGCAGCCTCTCGATGACCGAAGACTTAAGAGCTTTAACCTCTGGGAGCTTGGCCATAACACTTCCTTAGTAATTGTGACAAAGGTTTCCGAAAGCCGCGTATAGGACGCGCGCCGGGCGCTGTCTACCGCTCGCCGCTGATTCATCTAAGTCCGATTTGACGGGCCTTTCGCGCGCATCGCGACTTTGTACACAGGGGCGTGCGCGGCGCACGCGGCGCCCGTCTGCGGGGGCTGGTTGTGGCACGCCGGGCAAAAAAATTGCCCCCGAGGGAAATTTCTTCTTGCATCGCCGGGGAGTTAGCCCTATTTCCAAATCGACCCCGCGAGAAAAAAAGCGGGACAAAGCGGCGACCGGGTGACCCCGTGCGTCGCTTTCTTCTTTAGGCGCGTCCGGAAGTCCACAAGGCCAAGGCGCAGGTGTCAACTCCAAGACGGGTAGGTGCTTGAATGGCTCGACTTAATCTGGTGGCGGCGAACAAAGAAGCAAGGGCGCCTCGCGTCCGTGCGACTGCGAGGCCCGTTCCTGTCATCGTTCCTCCTTCGAACGATGATCAGAAAGACCATTTCATTACCAAGAACGGGCTGTCCTATGCGGGCAGCCACGTGATCATCGACCTTTGGGAAGCCAAGGGATTGGACGATCGCGAGCGTATCGAAACCGCTTTGATCGACGCGGTGAATGAGGCGGGCGCGACCCTGCTGCATATTCACCTGCACAAGTTCGAAGACGGCGGGGGCATTTCCGGCGTGGCGGTATTGGCGGAAAGCCATATCTCCGTCCACACCTGGCCGGAAAAAGGCTTTGCGGCCTTTGACGTGTTCATGTGCGGCGATGCCGAGCCTCGCAAGGCGCTTGAGGTTTTCAAGCGCGCTTTCGAGCCCGGCCGGGTCGTGGTCGGCGAGCATAAGCGCGGCGTGATTTAGTTTTACGCGCGCAAGAATAAAGGGCCGGAACGCAAGTTCCGGCCCTTTATCTTTTTTGGCGATACTGTCTTCGTTGAACCCAGCAATATTTTACCTAGGCCCGAAAACCCCTAACCATCCACTCGGTGGCCCACCCACCTGCCAATAAAGCCGCTGGAAGAGTGATCGCCAGAAGAAGCAGGAGGGCGATCTCCCGCCACAACGGGGGAGACTCGATTCTGGGGATGCCGAGACTGTCATTCCGGAATGTTTCATCAAGCTCGGCATTGGTCGGCTTGTGATCCGAACGCACCGAAATTTCCTTCCCCGTCGCATTGCTGGTGGCGGTCCAAGTATGTGTGTTCACAGCTCGATTGATGGGTTCCCACATCACGCCAGCCACGCAAAGAATCCATACTACAGAGACAGCAATCCATATCCGGAACAGCCCCCGTCTCCAGTTAATTTTTTTCATTCACGATCCACTTTGCCTTCGCCGACTTCGCCAGGCATCATTGAATTCCACTTCTGATTTCCGTCCAGGTGCCTACGATCTTCTCCTTGTCCTTCAACCGGCGCTGGAAGATGCCGCTTTTCAGGAAGGTCTCCAGGTCGCGCTGGATGCCGAGATTGGCGAACACCGAATCCGGCACCTTGGCCATCGCCCCGGTGTTGGCGGGCTCATCGCCGATATGGCTGATGGTATAGATGGCGGCCTCGTCCGACAGCGAGGAATCGATCAGCGCCAGCGCCTTTGCCTCATTCGATGGGTCCTTGTGCATCACCAACCCGCAAACATAGGTGAAGATGCCGCCCGGCGGGTTGAGATAGGCCACCGGCTTGTTCTCGCGGTGCAAGGCCGCAAAGGTGGTGCGCCAGCTCATCGCCGCCACCAGCTCGCCCGAGGCCAGGCCCTGCGCCAGCGCGGTGTCGTCGCTGGAGACAAAGCGCAGATGCGGCACCAGCTCGCGCAGCTTGGCCTGAACCTTGACCCAGTCAGCTTCTGTCATCTCATAGGCATTGACCCCGGCCATGCGGGCGATGAAGGGCACGGTGTCGTCGACCCCGTCCATCACCGAAACCCGGCCCTTATATTTGGGGTCGAACAGAATGTCCCAGCTTTGCGACTTGGCATATTCCGGCGCCAGATCGGTGCGGATGGTGAGCGAAGTGTTGCCCCAATAATGCGGCACGAACCACACCTTGCCCGGCCCAGCCGAAATGCCGGGCAGGTTCTTGAGCGTGGGCGAAATCTTGTCCCAGTTCTTCAGCTTGGCGGTGTCGATGGGCGCCAGCAGCCCCGCTTCCTTCCAGCGGGGAAATTCGTAATAGCAGGGGCCCATGACGTCGGGCTTGAAGCCGGCGCGCATCTTGGAAAAGGCTTCGTCCTCATCGGCGAAGATGGTGATGGCGGGTTTCTCGTTGTAGGTCTTCTGGTAATCGGCTAGGAACGCCGGCTCCATGTAATCCTGCCACTGAAACAGGGTGACGGGGCCACTGGCCGCCGGTCCGTGCGTCAGGAAATAGCCGCCGGCCACGACAAGGACAGCCGCAAAGCCTCCCAGAATCCAACCTGTCTTCATGCCCGTCACCCCGCGATTGCGACAGTTAGGTTAGACGCGCCGACGCGAAAGCCACAAGGCCGGCCTTAAAAAGCGTTCTGCATCCAGCTGGGCTGGGGCGGCGCGCCCATTCCCAGCGTCAGGTTCAGTCCCGCAGTGAGCTGGCTGCCGCGCTCACCCTGGACGAACGACACCGCCGACTGGCGCACGCCCAGCGCCAGGTCCACACCCGCCGCCGGCATATAGTGCAGGTCCAATCCGGCCAGCAGCCCGTCGCCGCCAAAGCGGTCCTTCACCCAGCCGCCATAGGCGCCGAACCAGAATCCATCCCCCAGGACGCCTGACAGGTTCGCCGTGACGGCGTGGTTCTCCATCTTGCGGATGCCCAGCGGCACAAACGGCGTGGGCGCGGCACCCGTGCGCGTGTCATTGGCGGTGAGATAGTCGCCATGGCCCTCATAGGAGAGGCCGGCGAGCAGCCCGCTCCACAGCGCGGTGTTCCAGCGCAGGCCCGCGTCCCAGCCGGCGGTGCGCGCCACATCATTGTCGCCATGCACGCCGTAGCGGGTGTAGCGCCCCGCCAGGTTCACCCACAGCCCGTCGCCCAAGGTCTGGGCATAGCCGATCCTGGCGCTGTCGGTGTCGGCGCGATAGTTCACCGCCGTGGGCGTGTCCAGATACGGGGCATGATAGCTGACATCGATATAGCCAAAGCCGTTGGGCGCGCCGGAATAGAGGGTGAGCTTGCCGCCGGTGACGTCATTGCCTTGCGAGGCTTGCAGCCTCAGTTCGCTGTCACGTCCCAGCTCGAACGCGAAGCCGCCCACGCCGGTGATCACATCGGCCGATGTACTGGCGATCGCCCCGCTGGCCAAGCGCGTATTCCTGCCGCTGACAGCGGTGTAAGTGACGTCGCCGACAAAGGCGATACCGGGCGCAAACGAGAGTTTGACATCCAGGTCGGTGGCGATCGTCCGGTCGCCGCCATGATACCAGCTGGTTTCGTTGCGCGCCCTGATGTCGCTGCCGCTCTGCATGGCGTCGCGGGCGTAGGCCAGTTGCCACATGGGATCGCCCCGGCGCAGGGCCAGCTCCTGCGCCTCATAGCCGCGCAGTTGGGCATATTCGCCATAGGTGTGGAAGCCGGCATAAGCCGCCTGAGGTGGCGCGTAAGGTGGCGGTGGCGGCGGCAGTGGATAGATCTGCTGCGAACGGGGATAGTCGCCATAGCTGCCGCGCATCGGCGGTGGGCCGGCCTGGGCCATGGGCTGAGACGGTGCGGGACCACGCGGGATGATGCGCAACGAAAAGCCGTCGCTTTCGGGGCGGGTCAGGAAGGTAACGGCCCGGGGAGAGCGGATCACGCCATTGTCGAAATCGGCATAAGCCATCGAGATCCATTGCGGCAGCTCGCCGGGCAGGCGGTCGAACAGCGCACCGTCCACCGGCTGCAGAAAATCGATCCCCAGCGCGTTCTGGCTGTCGTCGGCATGGACGCTGCGCATCGGCAGGCCATGAAAGCGCAGTTCCAGCCCGCCCGGATCATTGTTGATCACTTCGTAGCTCGGCCCGCTCTGTGCCCATGCGGGCAAAGGGGCGGCGAGCATCATAGCCAGTGCGGCGACCCATGAAATGGCGCGCTTGGCCCTGCGGCGTGCGGCGTTGCCAATCATGGGGAAGGCGCGCCGTTCATAGCCGGGGTAGTCTCAATTCCATCACCGAGCCTGGGCTCTCGCCGCCGCCGGCCAACCGCATCGCCCCGCCCATGCGCCGCGCCAGCTCCATGGCGATGGCCAGTCCCAGGCCGGCACCGGTCACCGCGCCGGCGCGGTCGAAGCGCTGGAAGGGCCTGCCGGCCCTTACCGCTTCGTGGGCGGTGAAGCCCTTGCCGCTGTCGCTCACGGTGAGGATGCCGGCGCCTTCCTCGAAACGCACATCGACGCGCACGATGCCGCCCTCGGCGGTATAGGCCAGGGCGTTGGTCATCAGGTTGGTGACAATGCGGCGCACGGCGCCGCTGTCGGCGCGCACGGTTCCCGGCTCACCGAAGGCCAGTGACAGCGAGATGCGCCGCGAGAAGGCGCGGCCCTGCTGTTCGTCCACGCAAGAGGCGGCCAGCGCGGCGAGATCCACCACCTCTTCGTGCAAGGGGTGATGGCCCGCCTCGATATTGGCGAATTCCAGAATGTCGCCGATCTTGGCGTGCAGATTGCGGCCCGCCTCGCCGATGTCATGGGCATATTCGCCATATTTGGGATGACCGGCGGGGCCGTACATTTCCTTGGCAATGATGTCGGAAAATCCGATCACCGCGTTCAGCGGCGTGCGCAATTCATGGCTCATATGGGCGATGAATTCCGATTTGGAACGCAACGCTTCCATGGCGCCGCGCTCGGCATTGGCCAGGCGCACCAGCAGCCTGCCTTCGATGGGACGGGTGGATTTGAGCGCGCGTATGGCACGCGAAGCGCGCGCATGCCGCTCGAAAGCACCCACGAAAAGTGCGGCCAGCCAGCCGCCCGCCAGCGCCGGACCCAGGATGATGAACAGGTAAAGCGGCAGCGCCTGGGCCCAGCTTTCCAGCGCGCCCTTTTCGTCCAGGCTGGCTGTCACCGTCAGCGGCCAACCGGGCACGGCGGCGGACAAAGGCCCCTTGGCGCGCGCACTGGGCAGCAGCGTGGCGCGTTCAGGCTCCAGGCCGCGCGGATCGAACAGCACCGCGACCACCCGGCCTTTGTCCCGGAACGCCAGGCCGCCGGGGAAAGCGAAGTGCGCTCCGGCGAAGGACGGTCTGGGGAAAGGCTTTTGGGCGGTGGCGTCGAACCGCGCCTGCTGGCTACCGTCCGGGTTCCACACCGCAATGTCGCGGATGGCGGGCTCGGCGCGCGCCACATCGGCGCTGCGATATTGCTGCGGCGAGGCCGCGAATACCCCGCCCAGCCGCGCATAGCGATCCAGCGTCTGGCTGGTCGCGCGCGCGATGGTCGTGGCGCGCTCGCGTTCGAAGACGGCTGCCTGGCCCAAAGCGTGGCTGCGGTCCAGCCGCATCTGCAGCAGGGCAGCAGCAGCGAAACAGCCGCAGATCAGGATGATGCAGACGGGAACGGCAAGGCGCGTGTCGCGGGTTATGCGGCGGGCAAGAGGGCGTTGCAGGATGGCGGCAAACGCACCATCCCATCTGTTCCACGGGCGTGTCGCCGCCTCGGCCATTGTCCCCACCCGCGCGGTGATTCGCGCTTCACCAGTATGGGAGTGAGCGGGGGACAACAAAACCTCCAGTGGAGGTTTTGCCCCGCGAAGCGGGCCGCGGACATGGGATCGAATCGGTGGACGACTCAGTCGAGCATCTTGCCGGTGACTTCGAACAGGTTGGGCGAGATGCCGCCCACGCCGTGGATGGCCGCAAGTTCGGCGCGCATCAAGTCCTTGCGTGCCTCGTCATAGCGGCGCCAGCTTTCAAAGGCGCCCGCCATGCGCGCCGAGACCTGGGGGTTCATGGGGTCGAGGGTGCGGATCACCTCGCCCACCAGCCGGTAGCCCGAACCGTCCGCGTTGTGAAAGCGCAGATGGTTGACGCTGAAGGCGCCCACAAGCGCGCGCACGCGATTGGGATTCTTGATGTCGAAAGCCGGATGCTTCATCAGCGCGCGCACCGCGGTGACGGTATCGGGCAGCGGCGAGCCCGCCTGCAGGCTCATCCATTTGTCCAGCACCAGCGGATCATCCTTGAACCGGTCGAAAAAATGGATGAAGGCGGCGTCGCGCAACGGCGATTCCATGCGGGTCAGCGCGCCAAGCCCTGCGATCATGTCTGTCATGTTGCCGGCGGTGCGGTAGTGCGCATCGGCCAGCCCCGCAGCGGCCTCGTCGTCGGCGGCGGTGAGATAACGCAGACAGGCATTGCGCAGAGCCCGCCGCCCCGCCGATTTTGCGTCGGGACTGTAATCGCTGACGTCACGCATGTGCTCGTAAAGCTGCGCCAGGCGGCTCTGATGCGCCAGCGCGATGGCGCGCACCAGCGCCATGCGGGCGGCATTGATGCGGATCGGATCGACCGGCGTCTTTTTGGCCGCCAGCTCGCTTTCTGTGGGCGGCATCAGCATCTGGGCCGCGAAGGCGGGGTCTTCCCCGGCGCGGGCCAGCACGTCGCCGATCGCCAGGACATAGTCGCGATTGGCGTCGCCGTCCGCCTCCAGCATGATCTCGGCGGCGAGCGCTTGGCCCGCTTCCCAGCGATTGAAATCGTCGCTGTCCTTGCCCATCAGGATGGCGCGCTCCCGGCGGCCCAAGGGCGTGCGGAAGATGGCGGGAGCCGAGAAATCGCGGCCCAGCGACAGCAACGGTTCTTCTGCAACATCCACAAAGACAAAGCGCTGGGCGCTTTGCGTCAATTCCAACACCCGCGTTGTGGGGCCGGCATGGTTTTCGCCTTCCAAGGTCAGCGGCAGCGCCGCGCCGCCCCGGCTCATCAGTCCGATACGCACCGGAATATGCATGGGCTTTTTTTGTGGCTGGCCCGGTGTGGGGGCAAGCGACTGGGCCACATCCAGGGTGTAAGTGCGCTGGTGCGCGTCATAGGCGCCGCGCGCCTCGATCACCGGCGTGCCGGCCTGGACATACCACAGCCGGAACTGGCCAAGGTCGCGGCCCGAGCTGTCTTCGAAACATTTGACCCAGTTCTCGACCGTTGCCGCATGGCCATCATGCCGTTCGAAATACAGATCGGTCGCCTTGCGGTAGCCCGCATCGCCCACCAGGGTCTTCAGCATGCCGATCACCTGCGCGCCCTTGTCGTAGATGGTGGCGGTGTAGAAATTGTTGATCTCGATATAGCTCTGTGGCTGTACCGGATGGGCCAGGGGCCCCGCATCTTCCACGAACTGGCGCGCTCGCAAGCTCCGCACATCCTGGATGCGCTGCACGCCATGGCTGCGCTCATCGCCGGAAAAGCACTGGTCGCGGAAGACGGTCAGACCCTCTTTCAGCGAAAGCTGAAACCAGTCGCGGCAGGTGATGCGGTTGCCGGTCCAGTTGTGAAAATATTCGTGCGCCACCACGCTTTCGATGCGGGCATAGTCGTCGTCGGTGGCGCTTTCCGGCGTGGCCAGCAGCACCTTGTCGTTGAAGATATTGAGGCCTTTATTTTCCATCGCGCCCATGTTGAAGGCGCTGACCGCAACGATCATGAAAATGTCCAGGTCATATTCGCGGCCATAGGCTTTTTCGTCCCATGCCATCGCGCGTTTCAGCGCGTCCATGGCATAGCGGGCGCGCAGTTCGTTGCCGTGCTCGACATAGATGTCCAGTGCGATTGCGCGCCCCGTCATGGTGATGAAGCTGTCATGGATGGAGCCCAGATCGCCCGCCACCAGCGCGAAAAGATAGGAAGGCTTGGGGAAGGGGTCGTGCCACACGGCAAAATGACGGCCGCCCTCCAGTTCGCCGTTTTGAACGCGGTTGCCGTTGGACAACAGAACCGGATACTGCTCCTTCGCCGCCTCGATCCGCACGGTGAAAATGGAAAGATTGTCGGGCCGGTCCAGGAAATAGGTGATGCGGCGAAAGCCTTGCGGCTCGCACTGGGTGCAGAACATGCCGTTGGAGACAAACAGGCCTTCCAGTTCGGTGTTGGCGGCCGGGTCGATCTGACTTTCGATTTCCAATGTCAGCTTTGCCGGTAGGTTGGGAATGGTCAGCCCCTTGTCGTCCAGCATATAGGCGCCGGGCGCCAGCGTTTGGCCGTCCAGCGCCAGGCGCAGCAGTTTCTGATTTTCTCCCGCCAGGATTAGCGGACCGCCGCCCGACAGTCGTTCGATCTTGAGTATGGCGGTGACGCGGGTGGCTTGCGGTTCCAGCGCAAAGTTCAGATGAACACTGTGGATGCGGAATTCCGGCGCATGATAATCGGCAAGATGAATGGCGCGCGGCTCTTCGGTACGCATGACGAGTTTATCCCGGGAGATGCGTAAAGCTTATAGCTTGGTCTTCGAGCCCCAAACAATCGTGTTTGGATCATCGATAGGCGCGCCGCACCATCGGGCCGTCCCGGTTGCGCACGGATGGGTAAGTCGTCTTATACCCGGCTGGAATAGCGTCCGCCGCGTTCCAGCGGAGCAGTTGCCCCTTGCGGGTCCTGCGGCACGGCATATTTCACATGCGCGGCGGCCGGTTGCCGGCGCTGTGCCGTCAGATCGCGGCCATCAGCTGGCCCGCTGAACCTCGGTGAGAATGTCTTGCGCTTTATGCGCCAGTTCCACCAGTTCGTTGGGCATCTCTTCGCCCGACTTGCGTGCCCAATTCACCAGGGAGGAAGCAAAGTCCGCCAGTTGCGGCGCGCTGGCGATCAGGCGGGCCTGTTCTTCCGTCTTGGCCGGATTCAAATCATATTCCGCGCCCGGCACCCGCCAGCCGCCCCAATCCGCCTCGCCCGTTATGACCACCGGATAGGTACCGGGAACGGGATGACTGGCGCAGTCTTCCGAAGGTTGCCACTTGTTGCGGGCCCGCACCACGCGCCAGGCCTTCGCGTCTCCGGGTATCTTGTCGCCCAGCGGTTCCTCGTTGAGCAATTCCTCGGCGGCGAATTCGCGGCCCAGCCCCACATCGTAATGGATGCGGATCGGTTCATCGATCCCCTTGGCCCAATGGGGCACCACGCGCTCGATCAGCGCCCAGGTGCCCACCGGTTTCACGTAAACGCGCTGATTCTTGTGGAACGTTGCTTTTGCCATGGCGGGGCTTTTCCGAAAATACCCGGTCAGCCTAAGGAAGTGCTGTTAAACCCCGGTTAAGACCTTTGTCCCGATTGAAACCAGTTTTCCAGCAATGGAAGCGGTGGGCGGCCAAAAACCGCCTGAATATAGTGACTTTTTGGGTGCCTATCGCTTTCCTATTCAAAGCCTATGGAAGTGCGTAAAAGTCTGCACCTGCGAGCCCGGCACCGGCCTGTGCCGGGGCTGCGGCCGCACCTTGGAGGAAATCGGCGCCTGCGGACCTGTGAGAGCGACGAACGCCGCGAGCTAAAGCGAACAGCCGGGCGAAGACGCTGGCCGTATCCTGCTTCAATTCAGTATTATGTCCCCGGAATCCCGGGCGCGTCCTGACCACGGGCGCCATCCTGTTGGGGAAGACTGCCGGCAGCGGCTGCAGGTTGCCAGTCAGGTCCCGAATGGCCTTCACTAGGTCGCGGATAGCCCGCTGGCTCTTGGTGATGCTGTAGAGGTTGCACATGGTTAACCGTTAGCGCTGGTTTCCGTCGATGGCTGGCAAAGAAACCGCCCTCTGGTACGGTCCCGTCATGAATAATTCTGCTGTCAACACTCGCAGAGGTCATCGGAGGCGAAAGAAACCATCGCTTTTGCGCCGATCACTGCTGCGCATCGTCGTGGTGGCGACCATTGCTTGGGGCGCATTCCTTTGTTTTCAGATATTTGGCAATAGCTCCACTGATTACGACCGGACCATGGCCGATTGCATAAGTAGTCACACTCAGGGGAAGGTAACGCTCAGTGGACAAGACGCGTCGTTAATCGCAGGCACTTGTGCAAGCAGCACGCCGGATGGCCGTTAGCTGCGCGCGCCTACTGGCTCTCCTGAATGTCGGTGGCACCTACAACGAAAACGGTGATGGGCAGCTACCGGAGCGCCTTAAGCGGTCGTCTTCGCCAGCCAGCTGAGTTCGCTTGCCAGGCGCACATTCTCGCCGATGACCAGAATGGACAGGGCCGGAGCATTTTCCGCCGCAGCCGGCAGACCGGCCAGGGTGGTGACGATCACCTGCTGGTCCGCACGCGCGGCATTGGCGACGATCGCGGCGGGCTCGTCCGGGCTGCGGCCGGCCGCCAGCAGCGCCTGGGTGATCTCGCCGGCGAACTTGCGCGCCATATAGAGCACCAGGGTGGGCGCGCCCCGCGATACCGCCGCCCAGTCCAACTGGGTCAATTTGCCGTCTATGCCATGGCCGGTGATGAAGGTGACGGCGTGATTGGTGTCGCGATGGGTGACGGGAATCCCGGCATAGGCCAGCCCGCCGATGCCCGCCGTAATCCCGGGCACAATGCGGAACGGCACGCCCGCGGCGGCCAGCGCCTGGGCTTCCTCGCCGCCGCGCCCGAACACGAAGGGGTCGCCGCCCTTCAGCCGCAGCACGCGGTTATTGTCCCGCGCCAGTTTGACCAGCAGGTCGGAAATCTCGTCCTGCTTGCAGCTCCTCACGCCGGCGCGTTTGCCGGCATAGATTTTCTCAGCCCCAGACAGCGCCAGAAGCGTCTCGTCCACCAGCGCGTCATAGAGAATATAGTCGGCCTGAGACAGGGCCTGCAGGCCCAGCGCGGTGATCAGCCCAGGATCGCCTGGGCCAGCGCCCACCAGCCATACCCAACCTTTTTCCAGCGCCGGCAGGTTCAGCTTTGCCGCAAAATCAATGTCCATCGATCGACTATACCATGCGGTTTTGAATGAAAAACAGCGCGGCCTCGCGCCGTGAAGCCGCTAGCCGCGGGCCATTGAGATACCGCGCGGCGCCCGCTAAAAGCATCCCGCATTCCAGCAGGCGGTTAGCATGGTCAAGCCCCGTTCCGATCTTCTTCCCAATACCGCCGATTACGAAAATCTGCCGCTGGTCACCGCCAACGGTTTTCGCGAATATGACGCGCGCTGGCTGTTCGGCAAGGAAATCAACCTGCTGGGCATTCAGGCGCTGGGGCTTGGCCTGGGCACCTATCTGCACGACATCGGCGTGCAGCCCAAAGTCGTCACCGGCCATGACTTCCGCTCCTATTCGCTGTCGATCAAGCAGGCGCTGACCATCGGGCTGATGTGTGCGGGCTGCGAAGTGCATGACATCGGCTTGGCGCTGTCGCCGGTGGCCTATTTCGCCCAGTTCGCGCTGGACTGTCCGGCGGTGGCGATGGTCACCGCCAGCCACAACGAGAATGGCTGGACCGGGGTGAAGATGGGCGCCCAGCGGCCGCTGACCTTTGGGCCTGACGAGATCAACGCCATCAAGAAGATCGTGCTGGAAGGTTTGAGCAAGGAACGCAGCGGCGGCGCCTATGTCGCCGTGCCCGATATGCGCGAAACCTATCTTCAGGCGGTGACCAAGGGCCACAAACTGTCACGGCCCATCAAGGTGATCGCGGCGTGCGGCAACGGCACCGCCGGCGCCTTCGCGCCCGAAGCGCTGCGCCGGATCGGCGCCGAGGTGATCGGCATGGACGATGTGCTGGATTTCACCTTCCCCAAATACAATCCCAATCCCGAAGACATGGAAATGCTGCATGCCATGAGCCAGGCGGTGAAGGAACGGGGCGCCGATATCTGCCTGGGCTTTGACGGCGACGGCGACCGCGCCGGCGTGGTGGACGATACGGGGCGCGAAATCTTCGCCGACAAGATCGGGGTAATGCTGGCGCGCGATCTTTCGGCCACGCACAAGAATCCGCAATTCGTGGTCGATGTGAAATCCACCGGCCTCTACCTCACCGATCCGGTGCTGAAGGAGCGGGGGGTCAAGACCGATTACTGGAAGACCGGTCACTCCTATATCAAGCGCCGCACCGCCGAGTTGAAAGCGCTGGCGGGCTTTGAGAAATCCGGCCACTTCTTCTTCAATCCGCCCATCGGCCTGGGCTATGACGACGGCATTGTTGCCGGCATTGCCGTGCTGGAGATGCTGGACCGTGCCGGGGGCAAGAAATTGTCGGCGCTGTATGACGCCCTGCCCAAGACCTGGGGCTCGCCCACCATGGCGCCCTTCTGTCCCGACGATAAAAAATATGCCGTGGTCGAGGCGATGGTGAAAGAATATTCGGGGCTGAAGGACAGGGGCGAAAGTTTGCTGGGCCAGAAGATCGCCTCGGTCGTCACCGTCAATGGCGTGCGCGTCACCCTGGAAGACGGCACCTGGGGCCTGGTGCGCGCCTCCTCCAACAAGCCATCGCTGGTGGTGGTGGTGGAAAGCCCGGCATCGGAAGCCAATATGCGGGCCATATTCAAGGACATCGATACGCGCCTGTCCAAACATCCCGAAGTGGGCGCGTACGACCAGAAGATTTAGCCTTGTCTTGACGCCATCCCCGGGCAACGATCCCTCAAAACAAGGGAGGGCCGCATGGACCGGCGGGAAATGTTGGGGCTTGGCCTTGCGGGCGCGCTGGTGTCCGGCAAGGCGTGGGGCGAGACCGAAACCGGCTACCTGCCGGGCGATTCCCAGGAATTCATAACCCTGTGGCCGGGCACCCCGCCCGGCGGCGAAGGCATCAAGCTTGACCTGAAAGTCACCGATACGGTGCAGCCGGACGGTTTTCATGTCCGCGCCATCAGCCAGATTCAGACGCCGGGCTTTTTCGTTTATCGCCCGGTGCGGCCCAGCGGGCTGGGACTGCTGGTCATTCCGGGCGGCGGCTATGCCTCGGAAGGCGGCGACCGCGGCGGGCGCGAGATCGCAAAGCATTTTGCTTCACTGGGCATCACCTGTTTCGTGCTGCGCTACCGGCTGCCGGGTGAAGGCTGGAAGAATCGCGAGATCGTGCCCTTGCAGGACGCGCAGCGCGCCATGCGCCTGATCCGCACCGGCGAGTATGGCATCGACCCGGGACGGGTAGGGGTCATCGGCTTTTCTGCGGGCGGCCATTTGTCCGCGACCCTGGCGCTGCGGCACGGCATGGCGACCTATACGCCGTTCAGCCCCGCCGACAGGGTGGATGCAAAACCCACCATCGCGGCACATATGTATCCCGTCATCACCATGGGCGATGGCGCGCATCTGGGCTCGCGCGACAAGCTGCTGGGCGAGGCGCCGTCAGCCGACGCTGTCGCCACCTGGTCGCTGGAGCGGCATGTGGCGGCGGACACGGTGCCATCCTTCATCTGTCTCGCCGCCGATGACGATGTGGTGCCGCCTTTGCCCAACGGCATCGCCATGTTCCGCGCGCTGCAGGCGGCCAAGATCGCGTCCGAACTTCAAATTTTTGAAGCGGGGGGCCACGGTTTCAGCTTGCACTGGGCGCAAGGCAAACCCTGCGGCGCTTGGCCGGGACTGTTTCTGGCATGGGCCGCCACGCATGGATTCAAGGCTTGATGAGGCCTTTCAGCAGCGCCTTGTGAAAGGCAGCTGGACAATACGCCTTGCCCGCAAAAGGAAAAGAATGTGATCCTCACCCCAACAAAAGGGAGCAAAAAATGAGCCAGGGGATGGATCGCCGAGCCGCAATTGCATCGGGTCTAATTGGCCTCACCGCCGCGGCCGCTTTTTCAAAATCGGCATGGGCCGATACGGTGGTGGCGGGCGATGGCGTGTTGCCCAGCGATCCCAAGGATGTCATCACCCTGTGGCCCGGCATGCCGCCCGGCGGCGAAGGCCTGCGCCTGCCGCCTATCCGGGTCAGCAATCACGAGCCGCCCTATGTGACGCCCAGCGACCGCGCCGTCGATCAAGTGGGCATTCCGGTGATGAATGTGCTGCGTCCTGACCGCCCCGACGGTTCCGCATTGATCATTGCGCCGGGCGGCGGCTATAGCCGCGAGATGCTGGATTTCGAAGGCATGGATGTGGCGCGCCGTTTCAACGGCGCGGGTGTCACCTGCTTTGTGCTGCGTTATCGCCTGCCGGGTGAAGGCTGGGCCAACCGCAGCGATGTGCCGCTGCAGGATGCCCAGCGCGCCATGCGGCTGGTGCGCGCCAACGCCGCCAAATATGGCCTTGATCCGGTGCGCATCGGCTTCATGGGATTTTCGGCCGGCGGCCATCTGGCCGCCTCCATCGCCACCCGCTACGACGCCAAGGTCTATGCGCCGCTGGACGCCGTCGACCGGGAAGATGCACGGCCTTCCTTTTCGGTGCCGATGTATCCGGTGATCACCTTGGGCGAAGGCGCGCATGTGGGATCGCGCGACAAATTGCTGGGCCCCGACGCCTCACAGGACAAGATCGCCGCTTATTCCTGCGAGCGCCACATCCTGGCGGACATGCCGCCCAGCTTCATCGCACTGGCCGCCGACGACAATGTGGTGCCGGCCTTGCCCAACGGGGTCGCCTATTACCTCGCCTTGCAGGAATCAAAGGTCGCATCCGAGCTGCATGTGTTCGAGGCGGGCGGTCATGGCTTTGGTATCGCGCGCACCGCGGGCAAGCCAACGGCGGCCTGGCCCGAGATGCTGCTGCATTGGGGCGCCAGCCACGGATTCTTCAAAGGCGCTTAAGCGGCTTCGCGCTGGCGCACAAAGCTGAGGGCTTCGCGCAGCACGGCGATACCGGCGCCGTCGCGCGGTGCGTTTTCGCTGAGATGGCGGCGGAACAGGCGCGCGCCCGGACGGCCATTGTAAAGTCCCAGCATGGGCTTGATCAGGGAATGCAGTCGTGCGCCGCTTTTGAGCCGGCGTTCGACATAGTCGCAATATTGCTCCACGGCCGCGTCCAGATCGCGCGGGCTGCCGCCGAAGAAGCGCGCATCCACATCCGCCAGCAGCACGGGATTTTGATAGGCGGCACGGCCCAGCATCACGCCATCGACATGGCTGAGATGGCCTTCGGCCTGATCCAGCGTCTCGATGCCGCCATTGACCAGGATGGTGAGGCCGGGACGCTCGCGCTTGACGCGATAGACCAGTTCATAATCCAGCGGCGGCACGTCGCGGTTTTCCTTGGGGCTCAGGCCCTCCAGCCAGGCCTTGCGGGCATGCACCACAAACACGTCCACGCCCGCCTGGGTGCAGGCATCGATCAGCGCGCGCAGGCTTTGTTCCGGATCCTGGTCGTCCACGCCGATGCGGCATTTGACGGTGACGGGAATCGGAACAGCAGCGCGCATCGCCGCCACGCACGCGGCCACCACGTGGGGCTCGCGCATCAGACAGGCGCCGAAGCGGCCCGACTGCACCCGGTCCGACGGGCAGCCGACATTGAGGTTGACTTCGTCATAGCCGAAATCGGCGGCGATTTTCGCGGCCTCAGCCAATTTCGCCGGATCGGAGCCACCCAACTGCAGCGCCAGCGGATGTTCGAACGCCTCATAACCCAACAGCCGTATCCGGTCGCCGTGCAATATCGCGTCCGCCGTCACCATCTCGGTATAGAGCAGCGCGTTTCGGGTCAGGCAACGATGCAGCACCCGGCAGGGACTGTCGGTCCAGTCCATCATGGGCGCTACAGCGAATTTGTGACTCAAGGCACTCATTTGATTTGAATATTGACCCCACCAACCTGCTACCGCGAAATTCCGCGCCAATCTACGAAAAAGCTCGGTTTTCTATCTATTTTGACGCCAGGCACTGGGAAGATATTGCTACAGACTACCTGATCGCGCGCGATATCGGTACACCGCCGTGCCCTTAACCTTGGAAGCCAGAATTGCCGTTGTGTGACCGCTGTTTGTCGTCATGAATTTCTCCAAATGGGGTGCACCGTCCCGACGCCGACATAGCGCCGGGGTCCCATTCTGGCGGGGCTGCCGCGACAGATTGTCGAAGCTCCCGTAAAGGCGGCATTGAGCCGGGCTGGATTTGCAAGGGACGCAGGAACTTAAGTCGGTGTCGGACGTTAACGCAGCGTGGGTACCTCAACGTCTTAGTAACATGACACATTTTTGACCTTACCCCGGGGCTTGGCCAGCATAACGTGCCATACAGTAGTCCGGTCTTTAGCCCGTCGGAGGCGACGTTGCATATTGTACTGGGCCGACACAACGAACCGCCTATTCGATCCGAACTGTTCAGTGCAGAACGATTGGAACTGCATGCGCGCAGCCTGGCCGATGCACAGGTAGTCGGCAAGTCCAGGTCGGCGCGAAAGTCCTTAAGACGTCGCCTCGCTGAAAATTCCCGCAGATTGATCGAAAATTTCAGAACACTTGCGAAGGCGGCAAAATCGGGGAACCAGATCACTTCGGCTGGCGAGTGGTTTCTCGACAATTTTCACATCGTTGAGGAGCAGATCCGCGAGGTCCAGAAAGACCTGCCCGCGGACTATTATAACGAGCTTCCCAAACTCACCCTGGGACCACTTGCCGGTTATCCCAGGGTTTACGGGATCGCCTGGGCACTCATCGCACACACGGACGGTGCTTTTGACATCGACCGGCTTGAACGGTTCGTTCGCGCCTATCAGGACATCGAACCCCTTAAGATCGGCGAGCTTTGGGCTGTGGCGATCACGCTGCGCTTAACCCTTGTCGAAAATCTGAGACGCCTGATTGACATTGTCGTAGCCAGACTCGCGGAGACTGAGCGCGCGGAGACGATTGCCAAATACATTCTGACGCGGCAGGCCGACGGAAAACAGCGGACATCCGCGTTCGTTACTGGGGCGTTGGACAAAATATCGGCAACCCTAATAACGCGACTGGAGCAGCGTCTTCGCAATCAAAACGAAGCAGCCGATGCAGTCCTGCAACAGATCGAGGTTGAGCTTCGCAGTGTTGGAACGGGTAGTGACGTTATCATTCAAGAAGAATACCAGCTGCAAGGCGCGGACGATATTTCCGTTCGCAATGTCATCAATGCCATGCGCCTTGTATCGAATATCGATTGGGCAGATTTTGTCGAAAGTGTCAGCTTTCTGGACCGAGCCCTGCGAGAACATCCCGGATTCGGAAGGATGGATTTCCCTACGCGAGATCGCTACCGGCGCGCTGTCGAAAAGCTGGCGCGGCGGGCCCCTCTGGACGAGATCGCGGTGGCATCGGCAGCCGTGGCGCACGCACGTTCCGCTGCCACGATCATCCCTGGTGAAAGCGATCCGGGGCACTATCTAATCGGTGACGCCAGGCGGGATTTCGAAAAGCGCATAGGCTATTTGCCTTCATTCTCGCAGAAGTTCTGGCAGGCGGCTGCGGCGACCGGGCTGTTTGGCTACCTCAGTTTCATTATACTGATTACGGTTGGTTTCGTCGCGATCGCGCTGGCCGGCGTCGATCGCGCCTTGCTTTTGCCGCTGGGCTTACTTGCGATCCTGCCAGCGTCCGACTTGGCGATCGCAACCGTCAACCGTTCTGTCACAAACCGTTTGGGACCCAAATGTCTCCCGGCGATGGGGCTGAAGGATGGCGTACCAGACACGTATAAGACACTCTTGGTTGTACCGGTTCTGCTCACGGACGAAGAGGCCATCGCCGAGCAGATTGCGCGGCTCGAGGTGCATTATCTTTCGAACGCCGATGCGGGACTTACGTTTGTTCTGCTTTCCGATTGGATCGACAGCGACACCGAGACAGCGCCGCCCGATCAGACGCTGCTTGAAGGCGCTCGCGCGGGCATAGCGGATTTGAATGGACGCTACGCCGGCAGCGGGTCGCCTCTCTTCGTCCTGCTGCATCGCAAGCGCCTGTGGAACTCCGCGCAAGGCACGTGGATGGGATGGGAGCGCAAGCGCGGAAAGCTGCACGAACTGAACCGTCTGCTACGGGGCGCGAAAGACACCAGCTTTCTGGATATCGATACTGCCGGCTCGCCGATACCTGAGAATGTTCGCTATATCATTACCGTGGACGCGGATACCAGGCTTCCGAGGGGCGCTGCCAAGCGCTTGATTGGCAAGATGGCCCATCCCTTGAACCTGCCCTATTTCGACCCGGCAAAGGGCAGGGTCACGCATGGACACGGAATTTTGCAGCCACGTGTCACGCCTTCACTGCCGATCGGGACGGAGAGTTCACTGTTCCAGTGGGCATTTTCCGGACCCAATGGCCTCGATCCTTATGCCTTCGCCGTTTCCGACGTCTATCAGGACCTTTTTGACGAAGGCTCTTTTGTCGGCAAGGGAATCTATGACATCGACACATTTGAGCGGGCGCTGAAACAGCGGATACCGGAAAATGCCGTCCTGAGCCACGATCTGCTTGAGGGCATATTTGCACGCGCGGCCTTAGCGTCCGACGTTGAGCTCGTAGAAGAATTTCCGTCACGCTACGATGTCGAACTGGCCCGGCAGCACCGGTGGGTTCGGGGGGATTGGCAGCTTCTGCCGTGGATATTCTGCGCGGGTCCGCGTGGCGCGCCCCGCTGCGCCATCCCCCCGCTCGGGCGTTGGAAAATGCTGGATAACCTCCGGCGTTCTCTGTCGAGCCCGGCGCTGCTCCTGGCGCTTCTGGTGGGCTGGCAACTGCCGTTCGTCGCATCACTGTGGTGGACTGCTGCGCTGACGTTGACCCTTGCGCTTCCGCCAGCCCTGCCAATCCTTGCTGCGCTTATTCCCCGGCAACGCGGATATTCGCTGCGGGGCCACGCCCGCAATCTTTTGCGCGATGCCACGCTTGCAGCGACCCAAGTGCTGTTCAACTTCGCATTCCTGGCTCGCATCTCCTATCTATCGTTAGATGCGATCCTGCGCACGGCCTTTCGGCTGTTCATCAGCAGGCGAAATCTTCTGCAGTGGATTGCATTCGCGCAAAGCGCCTATAGCAGGCGGGGCACTTGGCGAACCCTCAGCTTCCAGCTCGCGGGCAGCAGCGCTTTCACATTGGTTGTGGCGACGCTCATCGTCATTAACGCCCCCGCCGATCTGAAGATTGCGTGGCCATTTCTGGCCTTGTGGCTTCTGTCGCCCGTTATCGCACGCTGGGCAAGTGCCGCGCCGCGTGTCGAACCGCATCTCGACATATCGCAAAGCGATACCGAGGCCCTTCGCCTGGCAGCGCGTCAAACCTGGGCGTTCTTCGAAAAGTTCGTCACGGCCGAAGACAGCCACTTGCCGCCCGACAATTACCAGGAAATTCCGAAGGGTGAGATCGCCCATCGAACCTCGCCGACTAATATAGGCCTCTACCTGAACGTTGTTTTGGCCGCCCGCGATTTTGGTTGGATCGGGACGCTTGAAGCGATCGAACGCCTTGAGGCGACGCTGGGTTCGCTGACGAAATTGGAACGCTTTCGCGGCCATTTCCTCAACTGGTATGATACCACCAGCCTTCGGCCGTTGGAGCCCCGCTACGTTTCCACCGTCGACAGCGGCAATCTCGCTGGCAACCTGTTGGTCGTGAAGCGTACCTGTGCCGAAATGCTTGCCCCAACTCAGTCCGAACGTATTAGGGCAGGGTTGACCGATACACTGGCTTACGCCCGAGAAATACAGCGTTCCGCGCGTGGGAAAACGCGCGAGGATGGCGATATAACCATCGCGCTGGAACAGTTGGCGGGGGCACTCGGCCGGGACGAGCCGCAAGGGCACATGCCGTTGCAATTGGGTGCGCTTGAGCAACAGCTTCCCGCCCTGATGCGGCTTGCCGAGGGACTGCCTTCTGGCGCCGTGCGCTCTGCAATAGAAGCGCTGTGCAAATGCGTTCTGAGTCACGTCCGGGACGCGAATCTTCGAAAAAAAGGGGCGGATGCCCTGGACCTTTCCGCCCGGCTTGCCGTCATCGCCGATACATGCGGCGACATGGCGGAACGCATGGAGTTCGGCTTCCTCTTTGACGAGCCGCGCCAGCTTTTGGTCATTGGTTACCGCGTGGACGACCAGGCCGTGGATTCCAATGCCTACGACCTTCTTGCGTCCGAGGCGCGGCTGGCAAGTTTCCTTGCAATCGCCAAGGGCGACATCCCGACCCGACACTGGTTTCACCTCGGCCGTACGCTTACCCCGCTTGGCCGGGCTTCGGCGCTGCAATCCTGGTCGGGGTCGATGTTCGAATATTTGATGCCATCGCTGATTATGCACGAGCCGGCAGGAAGCCTGCTCGCCACGAGCAACAAGGCGGCGGTTAAACGACATATCAGTTACGCGGGGCAGCTGCGTATCCCGTGGGGGATTTCCGAATCGCAGTATTACGCGCTGGATCGCGACCAGAACTTTCAATATTCCGGCTTCGGTGTTCCTGATCTGGGACTGAAGCGGGGATTGAGCGAAAATACCGTCATAGCGCCCTATGCCAGCGGCCTTGCTGCGATGATTGCTCCGGCCGCCGCCTGGAAAAATCTCAAGCGCCTCAGCAACATGGGCGCCCGCGGATCGTATGGTTGGTATGAAGCGGTAGACTATACCCGCGCGCGGCTGCCTGAAGGCACCGATAGGATGGTGATCCAAACCTATATGGCGCACCACCAAGGCATGATGATTCTGGGCATCTGCAATGTGCTGCATGATGGCGCTATGCGCGAGCGTTTCCATAGCGAGCCGATGGTCAAGGCAGCGGAACTTTTGTTGCAGGAGCGTATGCCCCGCGACATCGCCGTGGCACGCCTGCCGCCCGAAATGCAGACCGGCGCCATCACGTTCTTTGACAAAGCGCCGCGCGTGCCGCGCAGTTTTTTCACGCCCAATACGGTCGTTCCCCGGACCCATCTGCTTTCGAATGGTAGCTACAGCCTGATGATCACGGCCGCGGGGGGAGGCTATAGCCGCTGGCGCGGAATGGCCGTCACGCGCTGGCGCGAGGACACGACCCGCGATAACTGGGGCTCCTTTGTCTACCTGCGCGATGTGAACAGCAACAAGGTTTGGTCCGCGGGGTACCACCCCATGGCCGAAGATGCGCAACAGTATGAAGCAGTATTTTCCGAGGATCGCGCTACGATACGCCGCTCCGACGGGTCGATTTCGACGGTGATGGAAGTCGTGGTTTCGCCGGAAGATGATTCCGAGGTACGCCGGATATCAATCACCAACAACGGCACTCGGCCACGCGAATTCGAAATCACTTCGTATGCCGAACTGGCACTTGCCAATCCCCAAGACGACGATGCACATCAGGCATTCTCCAAATTGTTCGTGGAGACAGAATACTTGCGGGAAACCGGCGCGCTTCTCGCGACCCGCCGGCCACGCAGCCCCTCGGAACAACCGATATGTGCTGCCCATCTCAGTGTTGCCGAAGGCGGCTCTGTCGGAGACGTGCAGTATGAAACCGATCGCGGGAAATTCCTGACGCGCAACAGAAGTGCGCGTACTGCGGCGGCGATATCGGAAGGCTGGCCCCTGTCGAACAGCGCCGGTGCCGTGCTCGACCCGATTTTCAGCCTGCGTCGTCGCGTGCAGATACCGCGCGGGCAGACGGTTACGATCGCGTTCTGGACGATGGTCGCGCAGAGCCGCGAGGAGATCATGGATTTGATAGACCGTCACCATGATGCGGTGGCGTTTGAACGCGCAACCACGCTGGCGGCCACACACGCCCAGACACAGCTGCAATATCTGGGCATCGGCGGGGATGATGCCCATCTCTTCCAGCTGCTTGCGAACTATTTAATCTATCACGATGCCGGTCTGAGAGCTTCGCCGGAAATCCTGGAACGGGGAGGGCGGCCTGCCTCGGCATTGTGGAGCGCCGGCATATCGGGGGACCTTCCGATAGCGCTGGTGCGGATAAGCGAAGAAGATGAAGTTCCGTTCGTGCTGCAGATGGTAAGCGCCCATGGATATTGGCGGCAGAAGTGCCTGCCGGTCGATCTGGTGATTCTGAATAACCGCGCGTCCTCGTATGCTCAGGATCTGCAAAAAACACTTGAAGCCATTATCCACTCTGCGCAGAGGGCCGAAGGGGGAGGGGATGGGCAGGGCAAGGTATATCTGCTGCGCGCCGATCTGCTCGGGTCGGAAGGGCGAGACGCGTTGAGGGCTGCTGCCCGAATAGACCTGAGCGCAAGGCGCGGCTCACTGGCGGACCAATTGAACGCCCTGACCGGACGGGAGGAAAATAGCACGCGCAGGAAGCGTCCGAAGGCCCGCGCCGATAAGACAGCATTCCCATCGCGGCAGCCGCTCAATCTGCAATTCTTCAATGGCGTGGGTGGCTTCAGCCAGGACGGGCGGGAATATGTGATAAGCCTGACGGGAGGTGAAAAGACCCCCGCGCCCTGGATCAACGTCATTGCCAACAGCAATTTTGGTTTTCAGGTTTCCGCGGAAGGCGCGGGCTTCAGCTGGGCTGGCAATAGCCAGCAAAACAAGATCAATGCTTGGTCGAACGACCCGGTGTCCAACGAAGCCAATGAGGCGATCTATCTCAAGGATCTGGAAAGCGGCGAAGTCTGGTGTCCGACCGCCGCGCCGATTTTCGAGAGGGCCGGGCGTTACACCACCCGCCACGGCCAGGGCTATACCAGGTTCGACTATGTGGGGCATGAGCTCGAGATCGAGCTGACCCAGTTTGTGCCACTGGGCGATCCCCTCAAGATCAGCCGCCTGGTGATGCGCAATTCGTCAGAGCGTCCCCGGCATTTGGCGGTGGTGAGCTACGTGGAATGGGCTCTGAGCCAATCGCGTGCCTCGGGCGCACCGCATATCGTCACGGAATTGGACGCGCAAAGCCGCGCGCTGTTCGCGCGCAATCCCCATAGCAGCGATTTCGCGGGCCACATCGCCTTTGTCGACATGGGCGGACGTCAGACCGCCTGGACAGGGGATCGCCGCGAGTTTTTGGGGCGTAATGGCACGCCAGCCTCGCCGGCAGCGATGTGGTCGGATGAACCTTTATCGCAAGTGCTGGGCGGCGGGTTGGACCCATGCGGTGTGTTGTATTCGGAAATCACGGTTGCGCCGGGCAAAGACTGCGAAGTGGTGCTCGTGTTGGGCCAGGCGACGGACCGGGACGCGGCGCGCGCGCTGATCGCCAAATACCGCACTGCCGATGCCGCGGCGATCCTGGCGGAAGTCACGGCGTTCTGGGACGGAATGCTGGGAACCTTGGAGATCAGGACGCCCGACAGGGCGATGGATTTGCTTGTCAACCGTTGGCTCCCTTACCAAACCTTGTCCAGCCGGGTCTGGGGCCGGGCAGGCTTTTACCAGGCATCGGGCGCCTATGGCTTCCGAGACCAGCTTCAGGACACAATGGCGCTGTGCATATCCCAGCCGGCATTGGTCCGCGAGCACTTGCTACGGGCGGCGGGCCGGCAGTTTCCGGAAGGCGACGTCCAACATTGGTGGCTGCCGGAAAGCGGCAAGGGCACCCGCACGCGAATATCCGACGACAAGGCGTGGCTTGGCTATGTCGTAGACCATTATGTCGAGGTCACAGGCGATTTCGGCGTGCTGGATGAGCCGATCACATTCCTGCAGGGCCCGGCCCTGACCGAAGATCAGCATGACGCCTTTTTCCTGCCTTGGGCTTCCAGGGAGACCGCCAGCCTCTATGAACATTGCGCCCGGGCGCTGGACGCAAGTCTGGCTGTCGGCAGCCACGGCCTTCCCCTCATGGGCACGGGCGACTGGAATGACGGCATGAACCGGGTGGGCGAACAAGGCAAGGGCGAAAGCGTCTGGCTGGGCTGGTTCCTGCATGACACCTTGGCGCGGTTTATCAAATATGCGGAACAGCGCCGCGATGCGCCCCGGGTGGCCGCTTGGCTGCTGCACATGACTGTCCTGAAACAGGCCCTGGAAGACACCGCCTGGGATGGCGCCTGGTACTTGCGTGCCTTTTTCGATGACGGCTTCGCGCTAGGTTCCGCATCCAACCGCGAATGCCGGATCGATTCCATCGCCCAGTCCTGGTCGGTGATTTCCAAGGTGGCATCGCCGGACCGCGCCCGCCGCGCGATGGAGGCGGTGGACAAATACCTGGTGCGGACAGAGGACGGGCTGATGACACTCTTCACGCCGCCGTTCGTCGCCGCGTCCCACGATCCCGGCTATATCAAGGGGTACCCAGCGGGCATCCGCGAGAATGGCGGACAATACACCCACGGCGTTCTTTGGAGCATTGTCGCATTTACCATGATGGGCAATGGCGACCGGGCGGGAGAACTGTTCTCGATGCTCAATCCCATCAATCATGCCCGCTCCCGGACCAGCGCACAGCGTTATCGAGTCGAGCCCTATGTGGCGTGCGGTGACGTCTATTCCGTGTCGCCCAATGTCGGCCGCGGCGGCTGGACTTGGTATACGGGATCGGCGGCCTGGATGTACCGCGTGGTGATCGAATACATGCTCGGCATCAGGGTGAGCGGAAAAACGCTCGTGATTGATCCCGTGATCCCCAGCAGCTGGCCGCAGTTCGAAGTCACCTTCCGCCATGGGTCCACGACCTATTCTATTGTCGTGGAAAACCCGCAGCGCCGATGCAAGGGCGTTTCCAGCATGACGGTGGACGGCATCACCGTGGCGAGCAATCCGGCAACAATCACCATTTCGGACGACGGCAAAACACACAATGTCCACATCCTGATGGGCGGACCGGCAAAGGACGGATGATGGGCGACGATCCCCGCGCCGGAACACTGGTGCCGGCGCAAGATGTGGTCGATCTTTCCAAGTTGACCCAGGCTTTTTTCGACCGAAAACCCGATGTGTCGATGCCGGCGCAGCGCGTCTCGTTCGGAACGTCAGGTCACCGCGGCTCATCCCTCGACACGACCTTCAATGAAGATCACATTGTGGCCATAACCCAGGCCATCTGCCACTATCGCACGTCGCAGGGCATTGACGGGCCGCTCTATCTGGGTCGCGATACGCACGCTCTTTCCGAACCGGCCTTTCATGTCGCCATTGAGGTTCTGGCGGCGAATGGCGTTGATACGGCGATTGACGCAGGTGGTGGATATACGCCGACGCCCGTGATCTCACATGCAATTCTGCGCCACAACAAAGGCCGGTCGAAGGGATTGGCGGACGGCATTGTCATAACGCCATCCCACAATCCGCCTGAGGATGGCGGGTTCAAATACAATCCGCCCACCGGGGGACCGGCGGCGACATCGGTAACAAGCTGGATTGAAAAACTTGCCAACGACCTGCTCGAAGGGCGGCTCTGCGATGTCAAGCGGCTCGGAAAGATCGGCACGAAGGCGCCGAATATCTTCTCCCAAGACTATATGAATGACTATGTCTCTGATTTGGATTCGGTCTTGGACATGGACGTCATCCGATCATCGGGCCTCAAGATTGGCGTGGATCCGATGGGCGGCGCCGCGGTCCACTATTGGGCTGCTATTGCGGCCAAATACGGGGTGGGCTTGACGGTGACGGATGCGACTGTCGATCCTACTTTCCGGATGATCCCCCGCGACTGGGATGGCAAGGTCCGTATGGATTGTTCCTCGCGCTTTCCCATGTCGCGGCTGCTCGCCCGCAAGGAAGAGTTCGATATTTCCTTCGCGAACGACACGGATGCCGACCGCCACGGGATCGTGACCCGCAATGGGTTGATGCCGCCAAACGATTACCTGGCAACCTGTGCCTTTTTTCTCGGCAGCGAACGCGGCGCCTTTCGGGGGTGCAACATAGGCAAGACCGTCGTGAGCAGCTCCATGATCGACCGGGTGGCCGGGTCGCTGGGCAGGGCCGTGTTTGAGGTGCCGGTGGGATTTAAGTGGTTCGTGGATGGGCTGACCGATGGCAGCCTCTATTTTTGCGGCGAGGAAAGCGCAGGCTCTTCATTTCTTCGAAAAGATGGAAGCGTTTGGACCACGGACAAGGATGGCCTCATCGCGGGATTGCTCGCGGCCGAAATTTCGGCCAGGACCGGCCAAGCGCCGGACGTTCTGTTTTCCAACCTGACAAAGGATTTGGGCCGGGGATATTATGCACGCATTGATCGGCCTGCAGACGGCAACCTGCGCACGCGCCTGGCAAAAGTGACCGTCTCCGGCGTCAGCGCTACGACGCTTGGCGGGGATGCTATCGTCCACAAAATCGTGAATGCGCCGGGCAACGATGCCCCCATCGGAGGAATCAAGCTTTCCACACCGAACGGATGGATCGCGGCTCGCCCATCGGGCACCGAAGACATTTATAAGATCTACGCGGAAAGTTTCGTCAGCGAGGCGCATTTGGAGGAGCTTCAACGCGACGCGGCCACCATTCTTCAGTCTATATGACTATGCGATGGCAGGGACACAAGCCGTCCGCACCTCGCGTGTCTCTCCCGCCGCGGCCCAACGGTATCGGTAGCGAAGAGAAGAAGAGGCGGCCGCTTTTGGCACAAAGCGGACTTGGCGCGAGCGCTATGGTCGGTTCGAATGCAGTCGAAGGCCGCTATAGGATAGCGCGCCCCCTACAACACAGCCAATCCAGCTGAGCCAAGTGGGGGCTGTCCAAGTACCGATGACCACGGGCCAGCCCATGTACAGGCGCAAAATATGAACCACGACAATTATGGCGAAGATTATGCCCGTGACCAAGTTGTATGTTCTTTGGCCCATGATTGACACCTCAGAGGTTCAATGAAGTTTACGCCGAATTCGCCTACAGCTCCAATGTCCGCTCCTGACGCCAAGCGGACATTAGAGCTGTGGGCCCAACACCCAGCTGGCGAAGCTGGTCGTAAACCAAGCGGCAGAACCCCCTGGGTGATCAGGTGTCATTGGCATCAGGAGCGGTTCGGGGGTTACTGTTTTGGAAAAAACACGAGGTTCGGAAAAAGCTCCTTCAGATCCCGCAGATCCTGCAGCTCGCTGTCCTCATCATAGATAAGGTAAGCTCGCCTCGTTTTCAGATTGATCAGTACGGAGCCATTCGCGGCCACCCTAAGCTGGAAATCCTCGGGCTTTGCGGCCCTGTCCCAAGCCTGTGCCGTCCGAATCCGGGCAAGAATTTCGTCGTCTAGTGACACGGCGCGTGACCCTGTTAGACCGATATAGAACGCGAATCCTGAACTTGATGTTCCCCGCACGCCCCCGAAGAATCGTCCGCGGTTCTGACGGACAGCGCCTTGGCGGTGGAACTTTCGACCGGCCCGAGAAGGGTCGTGGCTTATGGGGCGCACGAATCCAAGGTTCCGCTCAGTCGTTGCACGGTGCGGCCGCCGCAACCTCCGGCTGTAGGCGTGGAACTGTGCCGGCGCAGCCACGTTTCATACGAGTAGGCCATCCATAGGAGTGAGCAATGTCAGCGCCGCATCTGGTCTCGCCCGAGAGGAACGTTGTGAAAGAGTTTGAACATCCCACCGATGTCGTGGAGACACACGATTTTTCTGCTGCGGAAAAAATCAAGGTGCTGCAGGACTGGGAAACCGATTTGCGCGAAATTCTCGTGGCAGCGGAAGAGGGCATGACGCGCGACCACCCTGATGATCCCGGCGTTCAGTTGGGTAACGTTCGTGCGGCCCTCGAACAGTTGGGCGCTCCCCCTTCCGCGGCAAGCGCGCCTACCAAGGCTGGCGGTACCTAGAAACCCAGATCGCGGCCAGTGAATTGCGCGCAACGCACCAGGCGCAGTCTTGATGGGTCCGGTGCCAGGTCACCGCTGAGACACGCTTTCGGGCGGATGCTGGTGTATGAAAGAAAAGCGCTTGGCCGATGTGGTTTCTGCCGGGCCCACCAACCTTTTGTTCGCCGATGCGCGCGAGCCAGGCTTTACGAGGTCATTTTTTGGCCGCCGGGTCAGCGTGACCATTTTGCAAAATGAATTTCTGAATGGACTTGCCGGTGCCCAGGCCGCCCTCACGTCCCCCATAGCCGCCGACATCGCCGACATAATAGTCTCCCCTGGAATCCAGCCCGCCCTGATGCACCGAATGCAGATAGCCGGCACCGAAGCTTGATACTTGGGCGCCATCCTTGCGGCGCAGCACCCAGATCCGCTGGTTTATGCCATCGGCGACCAGCAGATATTTCTGCTGGGCGCCACGCGAAAAATTGAGCATCCAGACCGAGCCATTGCCCTGCGTCTCGCGGTGCACCAAAAATTCCTTCAGGAATTTTCCCTGTTTGGTAAAGACCTGAATGCGGTCATTGCGCCGGTCGCAGACAAAGACAAAGCCCTGCGCCGACAGATGCACGCAGTGCACCGGGGTGCGGAACTGCTTTTCGGGCGCTTCGCCGGGGACATAGTCCGGCCCCTCGCGCACATACCGTCCCACGGCGGAAGCGGCATCGCCGGTCGGTTCAGGCGGGTTGGCGATCTCGCGCAAGGAGATGCCATAGGCGCCCCAGCCGCGCTTGAACTTTCCGGTATCGGAATCGTAGACGACGATCCGGCTGTTGAGATAGCCGTCGGCGATATAGACTTCATGCGCCGCATCGTCGACTTCGATTCCGGCCGGTTCGCCCAGCATGCTGGTGTCGGCATTGTCACGGAGGGCAAGAGTGGGGTGGCCGATTTCAAGAAGCTGCCGGCCGTCGGCGGTGAATTTGAGCACCTGGCGGTCGCCGGGCGCGTTGCCCCCGATCCAGACATTGCCGCCCCTGTCGACCCACATGGCGTGTTCGGATTTCGGCCAGTCCGGCACATGGCCCTGTCCGCCCCAGGATTTCAGGATGTTGCCCTGGGTGTCGAATTCCAGCACCGCCGGCATGCGGTCGGCGAGGGCCAGGTCGTGCTTGACGCCCTGATCGTCCACCGAAAAGGGCAATGCGCGCTGCAGCACCCAGATGTGATCATGATCGTCGACCGCAAGGCCGCCAATCTGTCCAATGACCCAATGGTTGGCAAATGGCTTGGGCCAGGACGGGTCATTGGCGTAACGGGGAATATCCTCCTCGCCGCCTTTGGCCTGTGCCGCCGGACCGGCAATGACAGCGAGGAGCAACCCCGCCGCCAGAAGTCCGAACCCGCGCCGCTTGCCGATGCTCATGTCTTGGGGTCCTACTGGGCTGGAATTGCGGACAAAGCGCAGGTTTCCTCGCCCGAAAAAGTGCGGGAACGGGTGAGAAAGCGCCGCTCAGTGCCATTGTCCAGCGAGAACATGCCGCCCCGTCCGGGCACCACGTCGATGATCAGCTGGGTATGCCGCCAGGCCTCGAACTGGGAGGCGCTGATATAGACCGGGGCGCCGCCGATCTCGCCCAACAGAACGTCGCGGTCGCCCACAAGGAATTCGGCCTGGGGGTAGCACATCGGCGAGGAGCCGTCGCAACATCCGCCGGACTGATGAAACAGAACCGGGCCATAGCGCGCGCACAATTCGGCGATCAGCGCCAGCGCGGCTTGTGTCGCGGTGACCCGGTCTGGAATAGTCTCGTTCACTCTCCGGCCTATTAGAAGAACCCCAGTTTCTTCGGTGAATAGTTCACCAGAAGATTCTTGGTCTGCTGATAATGGTCGAGCATCATGCTGTGGTTTTCGCGGCCGATACCCGATTGCTTGTAGCCGCCGAATGCCGCGTGCGCCGGATAGGCGTGATAGCAATTCGTCCACACCCGGCCGGCCTGGATGGCGCGGCCGAAGCGATAGGCGC
>JANYAR010000160.1 GCA_025361185.1 Alphaproteobacteria bacterium
GCGGAGCTTCTGGCGTCCGTCTCGAGGCGTGATCGAAAGCGTAAGCGACCGTGAATTACGCGATGGCGGCGGCTGGGCCGATCCAGCAATGCCAGAGCGCTATCGGCGCACAAAACAGATCAATGCGCAGAAGGTTGTTCAGCACCGTCAGCAGCACCGTAAACAGGCCACGAACGAAGCTGGATCGAAGGTAGGAACGGATTTTAGGAACGAGTAGGAACGACTTTTTTCAAGCGGAATCGAATTTCTATTAAGCCATTGAAATAGTTGAGAAATTCTTGGTGCCCAGAAGAGGACTCGAACCTCCACGCCTTGCAGCGCTAGTACCTGAAACTAGTGCGTCTACCAATTCCGCCATCTGGGCACGTCGGGAGCCCCATCCATAAAGTCAGGGGCCACCCGGGCAAGGGCGCGATGTTTAGGGGGGGGCGGACCCCAAGTCAATATAAAGGGCGTGCGGGTTTGCGCCGCCCAAAAAAGCCTGTCGCGCGTGCCCGCCTAAGGCCTAATATCGCGCCCGCAATCCTGAGCGGCCAGGCCAAGTGCCCCTGCTCTGGTTGATCTGGAAGGCGACGCAATGAACAGCAATCTTGTCACGGTTTTCGGGGGCTCCGGCTTTGTGGGCCGCCACACGGTCCGGGCACTGGCCCGGGCCGGCTGGCGGATCAAGGTGGCGACCCGCCATCCCGCCAACGGCTTTTTCCTGCGCCCGCTGGGCACTGTCGGCCAGATCGATTTTGTCAAATGCGATGTCGCCGACGCCGATTCTGTCGCGCATGCACTCAAGGGCGCCCAGGCCGTGATCAACCTCACCGGCATTCTGTTCGAGAAGGGCCAGAGTTTCGAGGACGTGCAGGCCGATGGCGCCGCCCATATCGCAAGCGCCGCCTCTGCTGCGGGCGTCCAGGCCCTGGTGCATGTCTCCGCCATCGGCGCGGACCTGGAGTCTAACTCCCACTATGCCATCACCAAGGCGCAAGGTGAGCAGGCGGTGCGCGAAGCTTTCCCCCATGCCGTAATCCTGCGGCCCTCCATCGTCTTTGGGCCCGAAGACGGCTTCTTCAACAAGTTCGCCGAAATGGCGCGCTTCTTTCCGGCTCTGCCGCTGGTGGGCGGCGGCCGCACCCGCTTTCAACCGGTCTTTGTCGGCGACGTGGCCCAGGCCATCGTGACGGCACTCTCGCATCAAGATGGACGCACCTACGAGCTGGGCGGGCCCAGCACCTATTCCTTCAAGGAACTGCTGCAACTGATCCTGCGCGAGACCGGACGCCGCCGCGCCTTGGTGCCGGTTCCTTTTGCGATTGCATCACTGAAGGCGGCGTTCCTGCAGCTGTTGCCAAATCCGCTGCTGACCATGGACCAGGTGCGCCTGCTGAAAAAAGACAATGTGGTATCGCCCACCGCCGCCGGCCTGGCCGATCTGGGCATTACGCCGACCTCGGTGGAAGCGGTGGTCCCTTCTTATCTTTGGCGCTATCGCGCCAAGGGGGAATATGCGGCGGCACAACCGCCCAAGGAGCCGGCCGCACAGTAGACCCGCGCGGTTAGTGAAGTGCCAGATAGGCGATCAACGCCAAACCGGCGGCAATACGATACCAGCCGAACGGCCTCAGGCCGTGGCGCGTCACGATGGCAAGAAATCCGCGGATCACAAAAAACGCCACCACAAAGGAAACCGCAAAGCCGACCACGATGTTCAGGTCCTGGTGGCGGCTGAGCGCAGCAGCCTTGTGGTGCAGCTCCAGGATACTCGCCCCCATCATGGTGGGCACGGCCAGATAAAAAGTGAACAGCGTCGCCGCGCGGCGGTCCACGCCCAGCAGCTCGCCGCCCAGGATGGTGGCGCCCGACCGTGACACGCCGGGAATGATGGAGAAAATCTGGCAACAGCCGATCTGGAACGCTTTTGACAAAGGCAGCTTGTCGCCCTCGAACCAGCGCGGCTTGGGCGCGATGCGCTCGAACAACAGGATGACAAGCCCGCCCACGATCCAGCAGCCCGCGATAAACGGCAGGGCAAGGGTAGGGTTAAGCAGCACTTGATCGAGCAGCTTTTTGAGCGCCAGCCCCGCCGCCACCGACGGCAGCAAGGCAAGAACGAGTCCCAGGGCGAAACGGCGCGCCTCCGCCGAGCTGGGCAAACCGATCAGCGCTTTCCAGAAGGTCTGAAAATAGATCGCCACCACCGCCAGGATAGCGCCCAGCTGGATCACCACGGTGAAGGCCTCCCAGTCATCGCCAAGCCCCAGCAGCTTTTCGGTCACCAGCAGATGGGCGGTGGAAGAGATGGGAAGAAATTCGGTGATGCCTTCGACCACGCCCAGGATGATGGACAGCAGGATATCGTGCATGGGCGAATCTCAGGGTTGGCCGCGAAGAGGTAGCATCGCGCGCCACCTCGCGCACGCCTTAACTTTTGCTATGGTGCGGCCATGGCGGGAATCGCAAAAAGGGGATTGGTCTGGCGCGGGCGCGGCTGGTTGTGGCGGCTGACTGCGCTCCTCTTCATCCTGCTGGTGCCCGCGCCCATCGCGGTGCTGCTGGTCTTTCGATTCCTGCCCGTCCCCGCAACGCCGGAAATGCTGGTCAGCCTGATCCAGGGCAAGGGCGCCAACTATGCCTGGAGCGACGATATTTCCCCCCGTCTGGAACGGGCGGTGATTGCCGCCGAGGACCAGAATTTCTGCACCCATCACGGCTTTGACATGGTCAACATCAACAAGGCGCTGCAAGAGCATGAGCGCCACCCGAACAAGCCGATGCGCGGCGCCAGCACCATCTCCCAGCAGGCCGCCCGCACCCTGTTCCTGGTGCCGATGCGCAGCTGGATTCGCAAGGGGCTCGAGGCCTATCTGACCGTCCTGATGGAAGCGGTGTGGCCCAAGAAGCGTATCCTGCAGGCCTATTTGAATCTGGTGGACTGGGGGGACGGCATTTTCGGCGCCGAGGCGGCGGCAAGCGCCTATTTCGGAACCGATGCCGGATCACTGGATGGCATGCAGGCGGCGCGGTTGGCCGCGATCCTGCCCAATCCGCACAAGTGGAAGGCTGCCCATCCCGGCCGTTATGTCCGCAGCCGCGCCGGCATTTTGCAGGGGCGCAGCGCGATGGTGGTTCGCGACGGCCTGAACTTTTGCGTCAAATAGTGAATTTTTGCGTTAAATAACGCGCGGCTGTAAGAAGCCTTCATGCGCCGCCTGATTCATCTGACGCTTTCGCCCAGTTGCCGCCTTGCCCGCCTGATGGTGGGTGAAAAGCGGGTTGCCTGCGATCCGGTCCTGGCCGAGGACACAAAGCAGGTCATGCCCGTTTTCGTGGACTTGGACGGCACCCAGGCGCAAGGCGTATGGGCGATCCTGGATCACCTGGAGCTCAACTATCCGGACTATCCCCTGGCGCCGGCGGACGATGCGGCGCGGCGCGAAGCCCTGCGCTGGGTGGACTGGGCCATGGGGCCGTTCCATGAAAAGGTGACCCAGCGAATCATTTATGAAAAGGCGGCGCCCCGCCATACCGGGGCGGGCTTCAGCCGCGCGCCGGATATGAATTCGATCCGCGCCGGACGCGAGGAATTGAAATCGGCGCTGAAGGTGATCGGAACTGCGGCAGAAACCAACGGCAACCTCGCCTGCCGCGAGACCACGTTGGGCGATCTGGCGGTGGCGGCGCATTTGTCGGCGCTGGATTATTTCGGCGAGGTGCCCTGGAGCGATTTTGCCGCGGCCGGCGAATGGTATGTGCGGATGAAATCGCGACCCTCCTTCCGCTCCCTGTTGTCGGATCGCGTGCCCGGCCAGCCGCCCGTCTCCCACTACGCCGAACTGGATTTCTGACGCCCTCGCCCAGCCTCGCGCGCCGGGGTGCGACCAAGCTATAAGAACGTCGTGAAAGACCCCGCCGCCGTCAAACAAGACATTCTGGACCGTGCGCGAACCGAGGGCTTCGATGTGGCGCAGGTCACGGATGCGCGCGGCGGCCCGCACAGTGCGGCGCGGCTGCGCCAATTTCTGGATGAGGGCCATCACGGCACCATGGATTGGATGGCGCAGCGCGCCCATTGGCGCGCCGAGCCGGGCGGCATGTGGCCACAGGCCAAAAGCATCATCCTGCTGGGAATGAATTACGGCCCCACCCACGACCCGTTGGCGATCCTGCAGCACAAGGATCGCGGCGCGATCTCGGTCTATGCGCAGGGCGAGGACTATCACGATGTGATGAAGAAAAAGCTGAAGGCGCTGGCCGGATATATTTTTCAAGCCTTCCAGGCCGAGGTGAAAGTGTTCGTCGACACCGCCCCGGTGATGGAAAAGCCGCTGGCGCAGAAAGCCGGCCTGGGCTGGCAAGGCAAACACACCAATCTTGTGTCGCAGGAGTTCGGCTCCTGGCTATTTCTAGGCAGCATCTTCACCACTCTGGAATTGCCGGCGGATGCGCCGCAGCAGGATCATTGCGGCAACTGCCATGCCTGCCTGGATGTCTGTCCCACCAACGCCTTCCCCTCCCCCTACCGCCTGGACGCAAGGCGGTGCATTTCCTATCTCACCATCGAGCATGACGGCCCCATCCCGCGGGAGTTCCGCAAGGCGATGGGAAACCGGATTTACGGCTGCGACGACTGTCTGGCGGTGTGTCCCTGGAACAAATTCGCGAGGGCCGCGTCGGAAATAAAACTGACGGCGCGCCAGGAACTGAAAGCCCCTGCTCTATCGGCGCTTGCCGCGCTGGACGATACAGCCTTCCGTGCCCTGTTCCGCAAATCGCCGGTCAAGCGGATCGGCCGCGACCGTTTCTTGCGCAATGTGCTGATTGCCATCGGCAACAGCGGCGATGCCAGCTTGGCACAGCCGGCCAAGGCGGCCCTGCAGGATGCATCCGCGCTGGTTCGCGGCGCGGCTGTCTGGGCCCTGGCACAGCTTTTGACGAATGAAGCTTTCGCCGGCCTCGCCCGCATGCACGCTCGCAGCGAACCCGATCCGCAGGTGCAAGCGGAATGGATCAGGGAGTGAGATCGTCGAGATTGGCCTTGGCAGCGGCGGCCACCGCGCCCGAAGCGGTTTGCAGCGCGGTCTGGAAATCGCGGCGGGCGCCGCCGATATCGCCCAGCTGACGGCGCAGCAATCCGCGCTCCACCAGAGCGTTGCCGTCGCCCGGCTTGATCTTGAGCGCGGCTTCCAAATCGGCGCGGGCATCGCCAAATCGCTTCAGGGCCCGCCGGGCGCTGGCGCGCAGCACCAGCAGATCGGCGCGGCGGGGCGAAAGCTGCAAGGCCGCATTCAGGTCCAGATCGACCTCGTGCCAATCGCGGCGCATCGCCTGGGCGCGCGCCAGATCGGCGAACAGATCGGCATCGCTCGCCGACAGAGTAAGCGCGCCCGAAAAACTCTGCACCGCGCGCGCGCCATCGCCCGCCAGCAGCCAGGCATTGCCGGCCTGATCGAACAGCGCCACGCGAAACTCCCTATCCAGGGCGTCGCGGCCACCCGCAATCCGGTCCAGCCGCGCCGCCGCGTCGCCATAGCGCCTGAGATTAAGCATGGCGAGCGCCGCGCAATGTTCCGCCGGAATCGCGCCGCCCGCCTTGACCCAAGCCTCGGCGTCGACGAGTGCAGCCGCGGGATTGGCACTGGTGTTCGCCAGGCAGTGGCGATAGTGCACCGAATCCGGCAGCGCTGCCGATGCAGCCGCGGGCAGCGCCAGGAATAGTGCGATGGCAAGGGCGTGCAACCACAAGGTGGCCGGTATCATCGATCTCATGCAAGATATTCTATCAGCAATAATGTCTTCGAATGCCAGGAAATCCTGTTAGGTTGCCGCCCAGGGAAACGTTCATGTCTGTCGCACGCATCACGGCCGCCATCATGCTGCTCGCCGCCCTGGCGACGGGCGCCCTTGCGCAGCCCGCCGCCTCCGGCACACTGCCGCAACTGGGCCCGCGCGCAGCCCCTACCACCCACATCCAGACCGGCAGCCTGCCGGTGATGGACACAACGCCCTTTTTCGACGCCGCCCAGACCACCGCAAAATATTTGGCGCAGATCAGCGGCGCTGCCCGCGCCCGTTCCGACGCCTATTTCGAGGGCGGCTATTGGCTGCAACTGGTAGATCTGGCCTATGGCCTGGGCGTGGCGGGATTGTTGCTGTGGCTGGGCATTTCCGCCCGCATCCAGGATTGGGCGGAAGAGCGAAGCCCGCGCCGTCCCTACCAGGTGATCGTCTACACCGCCGCCACACTTCCCATCGCTGCCGCGGCAATCTTCCCGCTGACCTTGTATGAGGGATTTTTCCGCGAACACAGCTATGGCCTGTCCAATCAGAGCTTCTGGCAATGGCTGGGCGAGTTCGGCATCCAATTCGCGCTGAGTTTCGCGGCGGCGCTGGTGTTGTTGCCGCTGCTCTATACCGCCATTCGCCGGATGCGGGAGATGTGGTGGTTGTGGGGCGCGGGCCTTGCCATTGCGTTCCAGATTCTGGTTGTCGTGATCTGGCCGGGCTTTATCGCGCCGCTTTACAATCACTATTCCCCCCTGCCCGAAGGCCCGCTGAAGACGAAAATCCTGTCCCTGGCCCGCGCCAATGACGTACCGGTGGACAATGTCTGGCTGGTGGATGCCTCGCGCCAGTCAAATCGCGTCTCCGCCAATGTCTCTGGCTTTCTGGGGACGGCGCGCATCTCGCTGAACGACAATCTATTGAAACAGGGCACGCAAGACGAAGTGTTGGCGGTTTTGGGACATGAGATGGGCCATTATGTGATGGACCATGTCGTGCGCGAAATCCTGCTTGGGGGGCTGGTGATCCTGGTAGGATTCTTTTTTGTCCATTGGGGATTTCTGTTTCTGTGCGATGTGTTCGGCGGCCAGTGGCAGGTGCGCAAGCTCAGCGATGTCGCGGGATTGCCGCTGCTGGCGGCGCTCGGCAGTATCTTCCTGGTCCTGGCTACGCCGGTAACCAATTCCATCTCGCGCACGACCGAATATCAGGCCGATATTTTCGGCCTGGACGCGGTGCGAAAACCAGACGCCTTTGCCAGCGTGATCCTGAAGCTTTCGACCTATCGCAAACTCGATCCCGGCAACTGGGAGGAGATCGTCTTTTACGATCACCCGTCGGGTCGCCGCCGCATTGCGGCCGCGATGCGTTGGAAGAAAGAGCACATCGCCGACCCCGATATCAGGGACAGCGCGAAGCTGCCATAAACCCAACCATGGACCCTTGGGCAGTTTTCGAGCAGGCGATGGTCTGCCACAAACAGGGCGATCTGGCACAGGCCGAAAGCCTGTACCAGCAGCTTCTTTGCGCCCATCCCGATCATGGCGTCGTCAATCATCTGATGGGCGTGCTGCGCGCGCAGCAGGAACGTCATGATGACGCCATGTCATTCTATGAGATTTCGCTGAAAACCAAGCCCGGCGATCCCTCGGTGCTGCTGGACGCCAGCAATACGCTTCTGAAACTGGAGCGGTTCGACGAGGCGTTGAACACTCTCGAGACCGCGCTCATTGCGCGCCCCGACTACTTCGAAGCGATAAACAATCGCGGTATTGTGCTGCGCAAGCTCAAACGTCCGTTGGAGGCATTGGCCTGTTTCGATGCGGCGCTGTCATTGAAACCGCAGGATGTGGCCGCTTGGTCCAATCGCGGTAACGCTCTTCAGGAGCTGCGACGGCTGGATGAGGCGCTGGAGAGTTTTGACCAGGCGCTGGCGATTCGCCCCGATTTCCGCGAGGCGCAGCTCAACCGCGGCGTAACGCTGCACATGATGCGGCGCTTCGCCGACGCGCTGGCGGAATTCGACCGGCTTCTGGCGGTCGACCCGGGCCATCCCAAGGCTTATGGCGAGGCCCTGGGGAGCGCTCTGCATGCGTGCGATTGGGCCCGCACGGCGCAGTTCGCTGCCGAAATTCCGGCGCGTGTGAAAGACGGCATCACCGAGATACCGCCCTTGACCCTGATGAACTACAGCAGCGATCCGGCACTGTTGCTGCGCGGCGCCCGGAATAGGACCGATGTACTGACGCCCAAGGCATCCGCGCCGCTATGGTCCAGCGAGACATACCGCCATGGCAGGGTTCGCGTGGCATACCTGTCTTACGACTTTCGCGTCCATCCTGTCGCCTTCCAGCTGACACAGATTCTGGAAACTCACGACCGCACGCGCTTTGAGATCATCGGCATATCCAGCGGCCCCGATGACGGCAGCGACACTCGCGCCCGCATGATCCGCGCCCTCGACCAATTCCACGACGTGCGGACGTTCACCCCCCGCCGGATCGCCGAAACATTGCGCGCGCTGGAGGTGGACATCGTCGTGGATCTCAACGGCCATACCGAGGGTGCCAGCTTTGCCGCCCTGGCGTTTCGCCCCTGTCCCGTGCAGGCGACATGGTTGGGTTATCCCGGCACGACGGGCGCCGATTTCATCGATTACCTGATCGCCGACCGGGTTGTGGCGCCTCTGGCGCAGCAGGAATTCTATTCGGAAAAGCTCGTCCATCTGCCGGACCGTTTCTTTCCCACCGACACCTCGCGTCCTGTCGGCATCGCACCGAATCGCGCCGAGGCCGGATTACCGAACGACTCCTTTGTATTCTGCTGCTTCAACAACAACTGGAAGATTGCCGCGCCGGTATTCGACATCTGGATGCGGCTGTTGCGCGATGTTCCCGGTAGCACCTTATGGTTGAAGGATTATGGCGACAGCGCCGCCACAGTCTTGCGCCGCGAGGCCATGGCGCGGGGCATCGCACCCGGGCGGCTGGTATTCGCCAAGAATGCGCCACTCGAGGAGCATCTAGCCCGGCACCAGCTGGCCGACCTGTTTCTCGACACCCTGCCCTATGGCGCACACGCCACCGCCGCCGATGCCTTGTGGGCAGGTCTGCCGGTCCTCACCTGCCTGGGCGAGGTTTTCCCCGGCCGGGTGGGAGCCAGCTTGTTGACCGCCGCGGGACTGCCGGAGCTGATCGCTCCTTCCGCGCAAGACTATGAGACAATGGCGTTGGCCCTGGCGCGCGATCCGGCGCGCCTCAAACATATCCGCGAGCAGCTGGCGGCCAATCGCACCACCGCGCCGCTGTTCGACACCGCACGCTTTACCCGCAATCTCGAATCCGCTTTTGTCGCGATGTTGAAGGGGAAAACCGGCTAACGCGGCAATTGCCGCGCCAAACCGGCATAGAGCGGGTTTGCGGGATCGAGTTTCGCCAGCAACACCTCGCAGGCGGCGCGCGCTTGCGTGCTCCAGTCAGCGGTGAGCGAGGCGGCAAGCTGCGCCTGGCTTTTCAGGATCACGCCATCGTCCAGGACCTTCAGGCCATTGTCCTTCAGGGTGGCGCCCGTGGTGGTGATGTCCACGATCACTTCCGCCGTGCCGGCGGCCGGCGCACCCTCGGTGGCGCCCGCGCTGGGTACGATGCGATAGTCCGAGATGCGCGCCTGGGCGAAGAAGCTGCGGGTCAACTGGGCATATTTGGTCGCCACCCGAAGCCGGCGCCGGTGTGTCTGGGCGTAGGCCGCGCAGATATCATCCAGGTCGGCCATGGTCGAAACGTCGATCCAGGCTTGCGAGACCGCCACCACCACATCGGCGAAGCCGAAACCCAGCGGTTTGAGCAACTGCATGCGGCCTTCCAATTCCGGCGCTTCCTCACGCAGCAGGTCCTCGCCGGTAATGCCCAGGTGAATGTCACCCGCCAGCAGAGAAGACGCGATTTCGCCGGCCGACAGCAGCATGACTTCGACATCGCCGAAGCCTGCAAAGCTGGCACGGTAGCCGCGCGCACCCACGGCCATCTCCATCGTCACGCCGGCAGCAGCGAACCAGGCATTGCAATTGTCCTTGAGCCGTCCCTTGGAGGGTATAGCCAGCATCAGCGCCGCCATCACACGCCTCCTGCCTGTTTGGCCGCCAGCACGCGCTCGGTGCGGATGGCGCAGCCCACGGCGCTGACGGGCCTTTTGGCGCCCAGCATTTCCATCATGGAGTCATAGCGGCCGCCGCCCGCGATCTGCACCGGGCCTTCCTTGTCGCGCGCCCACACTTCGAAAACAAAGCCGGTGTAATATTCCATGTTGCGGCCGAAATGCGCGGTGAACTGAACGCGCGCGCTATCCACGCCGAGCGATTTCAGCGTCGCCAGACGTGCTTCCATCCTTGCCAGCTGCGGGCCCAGATCGATGCCGATGGTCCCCAGCAAGGCGCGAACCTTGGCCAAGGCTTGCGGCGCGGGACCGGAAATATCCAACAGCGCCGCCACCGCATCGGCGATTTTGGTATCGAGATGCAAGCTTGCCGCCTCCGCCGCCCGTCCCAGGGCCCGCGCAATGATGTCTTCGCGGTTGCGGCCCGCCAGTGGCGCATCGGCCTGGGCATCCAGCAACGCTTCGACAGCCGCGCGGGTGCCCGGCAGCTTGGCCGCGCCATCGCCATGGCCCAGCCAGTAGATCATGGATTCGACATAGCCCGGACGCCAGAAATGCCGCTTGAGGCGTGCGCGCCATTGCGGCGGCAAAGCCAGCGCGTCAACCAGCGCGCCGAACAGCCCCAGATCGCCGACGCGCCAGGAAAAATCCTTCAGCCCGCACGCCTGCAAGGCCTCGACGGCCAGCGACAGTATTTCATTATCGCCGACGGCGGCATCTTCCAGACCCAAGAGCTCCACGCCCGCCTGAAAGAACTGGGTCGGCCGTTGCGCCTCGCCCGGCTGGTGGCGGAAAACCAGGCCGTTATAGGCGATGCGCGCCGGAAAGGCGCGGCGGTCCTCCACCGCCTGGCGGCAGATCGCAATGGTGAGATCGGGCCGCAAGGCAAGATCGCGGCCCGACGGATCGGTCAGGGTAAAGGTGCGGCGGCGAATCTCCTCGCCGGAACGGTCAAGGAAAAGCTCGGCCGGCTGCAGCACCGACGGTTCCTCGCGCGCATAGCCGCGGGCGGCGAACAGCCCCAGCAGCGCCATCGCCTGATTGTTGAGGGCATCTATCGCTTTTGTGTCATAATAGGGAAAAGCAGGCATTACCGACCGCCTTTGCCGGGAGCCTTCAGCATCGCCTTGATTTCGGCCACCAGGTCAGCGCGCTTGACGCTTTTCTGCGCCTCGCGATTGGCGACCCATTCGGCCCGGCTTTCCACCGATTTGGCCAATTCCGCACCCAGCGCCAGGTCCTTGAGCGTCACCTCGCCGCGCGCGCGCTCATCGCCGCCTTCGATCACCGCGATGGCGGCGCCGCGCTTATCGGCATATTTGAACTGGTCGCCCATCTTGCCATTACCGACATAGGCTTCGGCGCGCAGGCCGGCGGCGCGCAATTCCTGCACCAGGACGAAAGAAGCGGCAGCTTCCGCCTTGTCGAACACGGTCACGACGATCAACGGGGATAGCCCCACCGAAGTGAGTCCGCGCGAAGCCAGCGCCGACATCAGGCGCGACACGCCGATGGAGACGCCGGTGGCCGGCACCGGCTGGCCGGTGAAGCGCGCCACCAGGTCATCATAACGCCCGCCGCCCGCCACCGATCCGAACACCACCGCTTCGCCATCCTCGTTCTGGATGGGAAAGGTCAACTGCGCCTCGAACACCGCACCGGTGTAATAGTCGAGCCCGCGCACCACGCCGGTATCGAACATTACCCGGTCGGGGCCATAGCCGCAGGCCTGCAGCAGGCGCACGATCTGTTCCAACTCGTTCAGCCCGGCCGCGCCAACCGCGCTGCTGCCGACCAGAGTGCCGATCTGGCGCAGGTGTGCCTCTTCATCGGCGGCGTCGGGCGCCACGAAGGCCAGAATGCGATGGGCCTGATCCGGGCTCAGCCCCGCGCCCTTGGTGAAGTCGCCGGACTCGTCCTTGCGGCCCTCTCCCAATAACGCCGACACACCATCCACGCCCAGCCGGTCGATCTTGTCGATGGCCCGAAGCACGATGCCGCGACGGCCGCGGTCTTCCAAACCCACGCCGCTGGCTTCCAGCACGCCGTCCAGCAGCTTGCGGTTGTTGAGCTTGACGATGTAGTCGCCGCGCTTCAGGCCCAGCGCCTCCAGGGTGTCGGACAGCATCATCAGCAGCTCGGCATCGGCGCTGGGAGACGCGCTGCCCACTGTGTCGGCATCGAACTGGGTGAATTCGCGAAAACGTCCCGGCCCCGGCTTTTCGTTGCGCCACACCGTGCCGGTCTGGTAGCGGCGAAAGGGCTTGGCCAGGTTCTGGAAATGGGCCGCGACATGACGGGCCAGCGGCGCGGTCAGGTCATAGCGCAGCGACATCCATTGTTCGTCGTCGTCCTTGAGCGAGAACACGCCCTCATTGGGGCGGTCGACATCGGGCAGGAACTTGCCTAGCGCTTCGGTATATTCGAAGGCGGGTGTCTCCAGCGGTTCGAAGCCATAGCCTTCGTAAACGCCGCGGATGGTCGCCAGCATCTTCTGTTCGGCCATGATTTCGGCCGCACCGCGATCGCGGAAACCCCGCGGCAGCCTGGCCTTTGGTTTGGATTGCTTGGGCGAGCTCATGAAATCTTTTGGGAATCTGGTGGAATTTGAAATTGGCGGGGGTTGTACCGGCCCCTCGATCCGGCGGCAAGGAACCGCCCCGCGGCAACTATAAAACATTATAAATCAAATACTTACAAGCGTACCGCTTTATCTCTTGCACGGACCCTTGGTGCAATGCGAACTAGCTTCAAACGGGAAGCACCGGCCAGGTACAGCCCGCGAATCGAGGGAGCGCCGCCTTGGCCGAAAGCAAAGTCTATTCCGATGCCGCTTCGGCGCTCAAAGGCCTCACCTTCGACGGCATGGTGGTGATGTCGGGCGGCTTTGGTCTTTCGGGCAATCCCGAAAACCTGATCACCGCCCTGAAGGAAGACGGGGTCCGAAACATCACCGTGATCGCCAACAATTGCGGCGCCGACGGGCTGGGCCTGTGGGTGCTGCTGAACAACGGCCAGATCAAGAAGATGATCTCCTCCTATGTGGGCGAGAACAAGCTGTTCGAGGACCTCTACCTCACCGGCAAGCTGGAGCTGGAACTGAACCCGCAAGGCACCCTGGCCGAACGCATCCGCGCCGGCGGCGCCGGCATTCCCGCCTTCTACACCCGCACAGGCGTGGGCACGGTGGTGGCCGAGGGCAAGCCGACGGAAGTGTTCGAGGGGTTGACCTATGTGCGTGAAAGCTGGCTGCGCGCCGACCTTGCCATGGTGAAGGCCTGGAAGGGCGACACCGAGGGCAATCTGGTGTACCGAAAGACCGCGCGCAACTTCAATCCGATGATGGCGACAGCCGGCAAGGTGACGATCGCCGAAGTCGAGGAGCTTGTGGAACCAGGCCAGCTTGATCCCGACAAGATTCACACCCCGGGGATTTTCGTGCAGCGCATTTTGCAGGGACGCGACTACAAGAAGCCCATCGAGCGGGTCACCACCCGTCCGCGCGCCACTGCAGGAGGCGCGTAATGGCCTGGAGTCGTGAAGACATCGCCGCCCGCGCGGCGCGCGAGTTGAAAGATGGGTTCTATGTCAATCTGGGCATCGGGATTCCGACCCTGGTGGCGAACTATATTCCGCCAGGCCTGAAGGTGACGTTGCAGAGCGAGAACGGCATGCTGGGCATGGGCCCCTTTCCCTATCCCGGCGAAGAGGATCCCGATCTGATCAATGCCGGCAAGCAAACCATCACCGAGCTTCCCACCACCAGCTATTTCTCCTCATCGGACAGTTTCGCCATGATCCGCGGCGGTCATATCGATCTGTCGGTGCTGGGGGCGATGGAAGTGTCGGAAGACGGCGACATCGCCAACTGGATGATCCCCGGCAAGATGGTCAAGGGCATGGGCGGGGCGATGGACCTGGTGGCGGGCGTCAAGCGCGTCATTGTGGTGATGGAACACACCAACAAGGCGCATGAAAGCAAGATCCTCAAGAAGTGCGACCTGCCGCTCACCGGCACGCAGTGCGTCGACATGATCATCAGTGATCTGTGCGTCTTCACTCTGGAACGTGGCAAGAAGGGTTTGACCCTGGTCGAGCTGGCGCCGGGCGTGACCTTGGATGAAGTCACAGCCAAGACCCAGGCAAAGTTCGTCAGCGCGCTATAGGCCTCATGACCGCTCGCCTGAAAAGCCGCCTTTGGCGGCATCATCTTTCCTTGGCGCTTCTATCGGCGGTGATCGTCTGGCTTTTTTACGCCACCCGTCCCTATCCCGATATCATCACCCGCCTGAGTTTTTCCACCGCCTGGCCGGCGCTGGTTTTATTGACGGTGACCCTGGCGATCGGGCCTTGGCGCGTCCTGACCCGCAAACCGCCGGTGCTGTCGGTGGATTTGCGCCGCGATATCGGCATCTGGGCCGGGATCGTCGGCGTGCTGCATGCGGGCGTTGGCCAATGCGTGCACCTGCGCGGGCGGCCCTGGCTTTATTACATTTATGAGAAAACCCAGGAACATCTGGTGCCGCTGCGCCATGACATATTCGGCTTTTCCAATTTCACCGGCCTGTTCGCGGGCCTGATATTGTTGGCGCTGTTGGCGACTTCCAACGACGCTTCGCTGCGCAAGCTAGGATTGCCAGGCTGGAAGAGTTTGCAGCGCTGGAACTATGCCTGCTTTAGCCTGACGGTTTTGCACACCTTCGGCTACATCGTGGGGATCGAAAGCCTGCAGGCGGCGGCCATCATCACCGCCAGCCTGTGCGTGACGATCACCCTATGGTTGCAATGGGAAGGCTATAGCCGACGCGCCTGACGCAACGGGCTTGGGTTACTTCACCACCACGCCGCCGACCGTCGCCGAACCCGTGCCGCTGCATCCCGCCGCGCCATAGCGCACGAATTTCTGGATGCGCTTTCCGGTATCGACTTCCGCGGTATAGATGTTGCCGTGACTGTCCAGGCTGACCTGATGCAGCCAGTGGAACTGGCCGGCATTGCGGCCCGAACGTCCCAGCCGTCCCAGTTCCTGCAGATTGCTGCGGCCCAGCACATAGATGGTCATGTTGGAATTGTCGCCGACATACAGGCAGCTCTGCGCCTTGTCCTTGGAGAAGTTGAGCGACACGGAGGTGCCCGGCATGGCCGGAAGGGTCTCGGTGTTGGCGCTGATCGCCTGCTCGGCCAGATAGCCGCATTTGCCCGCGACCCCGTCGGGATTGCTGCAGGGCTTGCCCAGCGATGCATCCTTACTATCGAACACCTGGATGCGGTCATTGCCGCGGTCGCAGACGTAAATCTTGCCGTCGTCGGCAATTTTCACGCAATGCACCGGATTGCGGAAGAAGGCGGGTTTTTTCACGCCTTTCAGCCGGTCCGTCACCCAGCGTCCGCCGGCAGCGGCAGCGGCGTCGTCGACGGGGTTTGCGCCATAGGCGCCGAAATGGCCGATATATTTTCCCGTATCCGCGTCAACAATAAGGATACGGCGATTGCCATAGCCGTCGGCGACGTACAGGCGGT
>JANYAR010000022.1 GCA_025361185.1 Alphaproteobacteria bacterium
TTTGCGCCAAAAGCGGACATTCGCCAGTGTACATTTATGGGGTACTTACCCCGCACACCACGCCAGAAGGGGGCGGGCTGCCCCAATAATTGACGACGGTGACGGCCCGGTGTTCTGGCGCCAAGGTGTGAGCTTTTGATACGGTATGGCCGATGACCGGATCGGCGTCGCCTACCTAGAGGTTCCTGCTGTCCTGCCCCAGAGCGGACTGAGTGCCAAGCCTTAAGGCTCCGCAGGGTCGTGGGCGCTCTTGAGACCAGCCATGCCGTGCCTATATCGCCTTACAGCCGAACGTGTCCGTGTCGTGCTGACGGATGAAAAAAACAGGAAGGTCGTTAGTCCCGAGCCTTTTTATCGGGCCTTACGAAGCGTCTAGCTGCTGAAATTGAACAAGAGGCCCATTCCGACGAGAAACACCGCCACAATCCAGTGGTTACGGACCGCGTCCCTCATCACCGCGCTCAACCCATCCATCGGGCGTCCTTGAGCGTTACCAGTGCCCGACTTGAAACTACCTTTTTCCTATAGCCCAACAAGGCCGCGAGCCCGACGCCAAAGAGCAAATATGTGCTGGGTTCCGGCAAGCTCGAAACGGGAGCGTTAGGAAGGAAGGAAACCTGCGGTCCGCCGCCCGGCACGGTTGTGACATCAAGGCCGCCGCTTAAGCCAGCAATGCCGGCCAAATTTCCTGTGCAATTTCCGGAGAGGCTATTTTTTTGCAACGTCACGGCACCGGTCTCAGCCAATGCTCTGCCACAAAAATCTGTTGAGGCGGTGTTGAAAGCAATGCTAGTGAGCGCAAGAATGTTTCCCAAGAATGTCGTGTTTACATCGATGGTTGCGGAACTGCCGACATCCCAATACAGCCCGGCCCCTGAACCGACATTGATCATAGTCACCACCGCGTTGGGCGAAGTGATCAGCGTGCTCGGCATCTGGAAGATCCAAGCCGCGTTGGCGTTGCCCTGGCCGTCCAAAATGAGCGCCCCCGACAAATTCGTGGTGCCCGCGGGAACCGTATAGACGCCCGGAAAGAGCGTAAGCCCAACCAAATCCGAAGCTAATAGGGTGCCTGGTCCCAGGGATCCAAGATTGACTATAGCGGCGGTCAGTTGAGCCTGAGCCGCCATCGCATTCGGAATCCCGGTCGTGGTCCCTGCCTGGACGGTTCCGCCCGTCACCTGCGGATCCGCGACTCCGACGCCCGGCAAGGAGAGGAAGCCGGTAATGGCATTCGCGCCACCGCTCGACCAGACGCCGACATTTCCGTTAATGGTGCTCGTGGGGACGTTGGTTACCGTCGAGCCCCCCAAAACCGTAAAGCTCGACAAATCCGGACCCAATATGGGCGTCGCCGATACCGCCGGCGCAAACGCAATGGACAACGTCAGCCCACCAAGTGCACACGCAAATGCCGAACGCAGCGCGGATGATCTACAACGTGAATTTTCCATCGTTGGATCTTGAAGTTTTGGTATCCCTAGGTTTTGGGGTCGATAAGAATCCGCTGACCCAGTCGGCCCATAGTTGTTCTTTGGTTTTACCGTCATCGCTCGTCTCCACCATATGTGATGGGAGCGCGCGGCCTGCGTTTCAGGCTTCATGTCTCTCAAGCGGGCCGAAGGGCACCGACAAAGAGCAAACGCGGTCGGACTGCGATGGTTCACCAACAAGACTGCGTCAATTCGTCAGCCCCCCCTAGATAGGGGAGATGACGAAAGAGGCGAGAATAATGAACAGGTGGCTCGCGACATCCTTCGCCAAATGCAAATTGGGCTTCCAGCCGGAATGTCCGCTTTGGGTCAAAAGCGATCATTCGTCACCGATCAGCCCGATGTCCGCTTTGCGCTGCCAGCTCAACCGATCGACGCAACACAGGCGTTAAATCTATCTGCCGGCGTTTCGAACGCCAAGGTCTTGCGCGGCCGTTCATTGAGTTGGCGAGCCACTTTGTTTAGATGTGCCTGGGAGTAGACCGACAGATCTGTCCCCTTGGGGAAGTACTGCCGAAGCAGGCCGTTGGTGTTCTCGTTGGAGCCGCGCTGCCAGGGGCTTTGCGGATCGCAGAAGTACACGGCAATGTCGGTTGCCAATGTAAACCGCCGATGATCCGCAAGCTCCTTGCCACGGTCCCAGGTCAGGGATTTGTACAATTCATTAGGCAGCTTCTTCGCCTGCCTGATGAGCGCTGATACGACCGTTTGCGTCTCCTTGTTGGCCACCTTCGCCAACATCACATAACGCGTATGGCGCTCGACCAGGGTCGCAATATGGCTGTTCTTCGACCCGGAAAGCAGGTCGCCCTCCCAATGACCAGGCACCGCCCGGTCTTCAACCGCCGCCGGTCGCTCACGGATCGAGACAAGGTCCGCGATCTGTCCTCGCCGATCCCCATTCGCACCCGCGCTCTTTGAGCGGCGTATCGTCCGCTTCGAGCGAAGATGCCCAAGCAGCTCTTTCTTAAGCACCCCACGGGCTTGAACAAATAGGCTGCGATAGATCGTTTCGTGGGACACCTGATATGCCTCGTCTCCAGGATGTGCATTCTTCAGCCAGCCCGCGATCTGCTCGGGCGACCAATTGCCTCTCAGTTTCCGCGCCACCGCCTCTCGCAGCTGCGGGTTAGCCGCCAGCTTGCAACGCTTCGGCCGACGCCCCCGCATCCAGGCCGTCTCATCAGCCGATGACGCTCTGTATCGATCATAGCCGCCATTACGGCTGATTTCTCGGGCTATCGTTGAGGGCGACCGGCCCAGCTTCCTCGCCATCGATCGCGCAGACTCTGCCGCCGCGATCCCACGCGATATCTCCTCGCGCTCCACAAGCGTCAATGCCAATCTCGAGCGGCAACGGGGCGCTGGGCGGATCCCACCATGCGGGGCCAACTGATAATAAATCGACGATGACGGCTTATCAAACACCCGCCCAATCGCCTTCAGCGACTCCCCGCGCTGCCAGCGATCCCACAATTCCGTCTTCGCTGCCGCACTAAAACCCCAGCTTTGTCCTTGTCTCATAGCTGTCCACTCCATCTTTTCCTTTAAAGATAAAGTGTTGCGCCCACCCGTTGAGACCACCACCCAAAGCGGACATTCCCTTCTGAGGGCCTTCCGAGTGGCCGTGTGCGCTGCTGCTATTGCCGCTATCACACCCAGCAATCCACCATGCCGGCCGCCTGACAGTCCGTGCTAGGGTGTGGCATGAGAAGCCGGGCTTTGGCCGCCATCCTTGTTTTCTGTGGTGTCCTGCCCGGGCTCGGTTTTCAGCCGGTGGTTGATCAAGCAGAAACCTTTACGGGATCGCTCCGCTGCTTAGAACCTCGAAATTCGCACCATTCGGATCCAAACCGTCCCCCCGTTGCCACCAAGGTTTCCGTCTGTCTCAATAGCTTGAAATATGAGGCGGTGGGGGCCGGGTGTCTGAGGAATTCGAAGGGCCGGTACGCGCCCATGGCTGAAGAAGCCCAAGTTTTCACCAAATGCGCGTGGCGGCTGATCCCCTTTATGGGGCTACTCTTTATGGTGAGCTTCATCGACCGGACGAATGCCGGTTTCGCAGCCCTCACCATGAACAGGGACTTGGGCTTTTCCCCCACGGTGTTCGGGTTTGGCGCCGGCATTTTCTTCATCGGCTACTCAATGTTCCAAGTTCCTGCCAATGTGATCCTCGAACGGATCGGGGCGCGGAGATGGGTCTTCTGCATCATGGCCGTATGGGGGCTGCTGTCCGCTTCGAACGCACTAATACAAACCCCAATCAGTTTCTATGTCGTGCGATTTTTTTTGGGCGTGGCGGAAGCAGGGTTTGTCCCCGGCATGTTTCTCTATCTCACGTATTGGTTTCCCAGGGGCCAGCTTGCTCACTTGACCGCGTATTTCATGATTGCCGTTCCCCTGTCGTTCGTTATTGGCGGACCGGTCTCCAGCCTCATTCTGGGAATGGACGGGCTGGCCGGTCTGCATGGCTGGCAATGGCTGTTTCTGATGGAAGGGTTGCCAGCATTTCTGCTCGCGTTCGCCGTGCTCAAATATCTACCCGACGGTCCGGCGTGCGCCTCATGGCTCACCGAAAGAGAGAAGCAAACAATTGCGGCGCGCTTGGAGGCGGAGGAACCGGGTGGTCGGCCGGATTTGTGGCCCGCCCTGCGCGATCTGCGCGTCGTTGCGCTTGGAATGGCGTTTTTGGCCGCGAATGTCGCTGCTTACGGTATCTTGTTGTGGCTGCCGCAGATCGTGAAGGCGATGGGCTTTTCCGTTCTCGCCACGGGCCTGGTCGTCGCGTCGTGTTTTGTGGCGGCCATTCCCGCGATGATCTTCAGCGGGCGTTCGAGCTCCAAAAGGGGCGAACGCATCTGGCATGTGGCGCTGCCATGGCTCCTCACCGCTTCTTGCCTCGCCGTCGCTAGTCTTACGCAATCGAATACGATTGTGCTCGCGGCGCTCGTTATTGGACTGGCTGCCAATAGCGCCACTTACGGCGCCTTTTTCAGTTTGCCTGCATCCTTCCTG
>JANYAR010000035.1 GCA_025361185.1 Alphaproteobacteria bacterium
GAGGAAGCGCGAACCCTGCCATACAGACTCTGTATCGCATGGGTGTTTTGCGCGAACAGCTGCTGAGCGGGCTCACGAACCAGCTTAAGACCGCGGAGCTAATAGCGACCGGCCGGGTACCCCCCAACCCCGCCATGCAGAGTATTTCCGTTGACCTATGGGATGTGTTGGTTCTGAATTTCCGTCATGGCACGGCTAAAGGCGACGGGTTTGACTTTCAGCGGGTGCGTGTCGGGCGGCCTGGACGCTCAACCCAGCCGACGGCTTCCAAGTACCGTGACTGGATGGAACAGTTACCTGCTGAAACCAAGTCGCTGACCAAGAAAGAAATCCAGGCTTTGGCCGAAAAGGAGTTTGGGTCAGCCCCGAAGGTTCGCGATTTTGATACCGCCTATGGCGAGGTTTTCCAGAAAAAGCGCGGTCGGCCGCCAAAAAACGTGACGCCAAAAACAAAATAAAAATCGCCGAATTGTTCATTTATAAATTTCCGGCGGCGCGGCGCTTACTGCGCGCATGAAACTTCGCCCTGACAGCAAACGATCAAAATCAACGGCCCAGGTCACGGCAGCAGAAGCGCCGGCGTTCCACCATGGCCAGCCTCCCCTCAGGTGCATGACATATCGGCTGGTTTCAGAGCTGAAGCCGGACCCGCGCAACCCCCGCGCGCACAAGCCCGCGCAGATCCGGTCAATTGCCAACAGCATCAGGGCCTTCGGGTTCAACGCCCCAATCCTGGTCGACCGGTACGGGAACATCATCGCCGGTCATGGCCGCTACCAGGCAGCCTTGCTGATGGGATTGACGGAAGTTCCGGTGATTTGCCTGGATGATCTCACAGAGAGCCAGGCGCGCGCGTACATGATCGCCGACAACCGGCTGACGGATCTTTCATCCTGGGATGACAAGAAGCTGGCGGTTCACTTCAAGGAACTATCGGAGCTTGCCCTAGAGTTCAGCATCGAGGATACCGGTTTCGCGCTCCCGGAAATCGATGTCCGAGTCCAGTCTCTGGAGCCCGGTCCCGAGCCAGAACCACATGACAACTTCTCGGTGGCGAAAGGCCCTGCGGTCTCACAGCCGGGCGATCTGTACCGCCTTGGTGACCACAAGCTCTATGTCGGAAACTCTCTGGAAGAACGCAGCTTCACGATCCTTATGGACGGTGCGGTCGCCGCCGGGGTGTTCACCGACCCGCCTTATAACGTGAAGATCAACGGCCACGTTTCCGGCAAGGGCGCCCACAAGCATGCCGAGTTTGCCATGGCGTCGGGGGAGATGGCACTGGCCCAGTTTACGGACTTTCTGGCAACTTCCATGGCCCTTATCGCAGCCCATACATCACCAGGCGCCATTTCCTACGTGTGCATGGACTTCCGCCATATGATGGAGCTGCAGCAGGCGGCCCTGTCCAACAACTACAGCCTGCTCAACCTGTGCGTCTGGGTCAAAACCAATGGCGGCATGGGATCGTTCTACCGTTCCAAGCACGAACTGGTCTTTGTGTTCGCCCGAAAGGGTGCCCAACGCGTCAACAACATTCAGCTCGGCAGGTTCGGGCGCAACCGCACCAATGTGTGGCACTATGCCGGCGCCAATGTGACCCCCAGCAAAGGCGGGGAGAAGCTCTTGGCCCTGCACCCCACGGTCAAGCCCATCATGCTGGTGGCCGATGCCATGCGGGATTCCACCAAGAGGGGCGACATAGTTCTGGACCCGTTCCTGGGCAGCGGAACCAGCATCCTGGCTGCCGAACGCTGCGGCCGGCGCTGCTACGGCATCGAAATGGACCCTCTCTATGTCGATACCGCTATAGGCCGCTGGGAGCGCCTGACCGGCAGGGAGGCCCTGCACGCCAGCGGCAGGACCTTCTCGCAGCTGATGGCCGAAAGGGGAGCCGGTGATGAGTGAGCCCGATGACGGCGACAACGTCGGCTATGGCCGCCCGCCCAAGAAATCCCGGTGGAAGACGGGCCAGACCGGCAACCCCGGGCGCAAGAAGGCCCGGCGACTCCGGTCCCTGAAGGAGCTGGTCGACGAGTTCCTGGGGAGCAGCATCTGGGTCACCGAAAATGGCAGGCGGCGGCGCTGCACCCGGTTCGAGGCGATATTCCTGCAGCTCCAGGTCAAGGCCCTGGCCGGCAACAAGCGCGCCATGAATACACTGCTGGAGTATGTGGAATTTTCCGGGGAGGGCGATGGTGGCGGCCGGGTGGAGTTCCAGCCCACTCCTGAATATGCCCGTGTCTTGGCTGCCCGCGGCGACCCAAGGGGGAGCCAATGACAGATGAAAAGACCTGCTACGCAAACCCGCCCCGCGATACGCGATTCAAGCCTGGTAATAGAGCCAATCCCCTCGGCCGCGGTGCCAAGAAACGGGACAAGCACTCCGACGTGGTGAAAAGGCTGCTTCACACCTTTGAGACCGTTTCCGTCGGGGGCAAGAAAACAAAAGTCACGCGCCTGGAAGCGATCGTCCAGCGCATTGGCGACGACGCCCTGCGTGGCAACTTAGAAAGTGCTAGGGCGCTATTGCGTCTTCGAAAATGTTCGATCGCGACGAACGATTTCCAGCGGATTATCTTTCTCTATTCCGAAATGGATGACTTGATATGAAATTCTCGTCGTGAACCAGCGTCCATTCCAATCGCTTGATTGACTGGCGGTCACCGCCGGTACACCTGCGGAATGAACGCCGGCTCATAGCTCCCAGGCACGTCAAACGTCAGGAATCCACACAGGCCACGCGATTGGATAAGGGCTCCATGGGCCTATCAAGCCAGTCGTGGCCGCTGAATGTCGGGCGGT
>JANYAR010000080.1 GCA_025361185.1 Alphaproteobacteria bacterium
CTAAAGGAACTAACGGCTGGACAAGTTGCAAGTCCCGAGGATATCGCGGCCAGGGAAGGGCGAAGCAAACGGTCTGTCCACATGATGCTGTCGCTCGCCTTTGTCGCCCCTGATATCGTCGAGGCTGCTGTGCTGGGCGCCCTTCCCCGTGGTATCGGCCTGACCCGTCTCATGGATCTACCGCCACTTTGGGCGGATCAGCGCCAAACGCTCGGGCTAAAAACCCGTCTCTAGTCCTTTCGAACCCATCTCCAGCGGCGATAGCTGCCGCTTGCCGGGAAACGCTTTGGAAAACCTGGAGACATTGGGGCGGATTGGGCCTGATGGTGCCCAGTATCGCAGCGCAGAGACGCGGTTCCATACCATCCGGCCCCGTAAGCCTCGGAACTGCCGCGAGAAAATTTCGGGCCGGGAAAATCTCGGTTTTTTGGGAAGTGAGTGGTGGCAGATAGAGGGATCAAACTTCGAACCTGTCTCTGCTCCAGGTTTGTTCGGCGATGCATCCTAGAGGAAGAAGGAATCGAACCCGTCTCCACAACAGTGCGAACTCGTCTCCGTGAATGTGCATCAGCAATTTTAGGAAACGGTTTTGTTTGGCTGGAGACAAATCTCATATTAGCCCCGAATTTGCAGGCTCAAACGCACACACGGGTTGAACAGAGACTGAGCAAGCGAGCAGTATTGCGTGCAAGCGCCGGAAATGTCGCGACTATTTCCTCTGTGTACGGAAATAATTTAACGAGCAATTTCAATAGGATAGTGAATGGTGGGTGATGTAGGGATCGAACCTACGACCCGATGATTAAGAGTCATCTGCTCTACCAACTGAGCTAATCACCCACACACTGTCCAAAAGGGTTTGGTTTCACCTTCAGGGAGCGGCCTCATAGCAGAGGGCATTCCCCCTGTCTACAAAACCAGACCGTCCCGCCTGTGGGCGGATTTGGGCCGGAAAATAAGGGGTTAGATTATACCGCCGGAATGGCGTGGAATCTCGACCTGGCGGTGGATATGCACGCTCATCAGCAGGCCGAATCCCAGCATCACGGTCAGCATGGCGCTGCCGCCATAGGACAGAAGCGGCATGGGGATGCCCACCACCGGGATCAGGCCCATCACCATCAAGCCATTGATCATGATGTAAAAGAAGAAGTTGAGGATGACGCCGATGGCCAGCAGCCGGCCAAACTGGCTGCGCGCGCTCATGGCGGTCTGCACGCCATAGAAGATCACCACCGCGAACAGGACCAAAAGCGCCAAGGCGCCGACAAAGCCGAATTCCTCGCAGATGCTGGTCCAGATGAAATCGGTCTGCTTTTCGGGTAGGAAGTTCAGCCGGCTTTGGGTGCCCTGGGTGAATCCCTTGCCCGCCACGCCGCCCGAACCGATGGCGATCTTGGCCTGGGTGATATTCCATCCCTTGCCCAAGGCATCGGATTCGGGGTGGATGAAGGTTTCCACCCGCGCCTTCTGATAGTCGTGCAGCACAAAGCGCCAGGCGAGCGGCACCGCCGCCGCCGCGGCTCCCAGTGTAGGTGCGATCCACCACCAGCTGAGCCCCGCCAGGAACAGCATCGAACAACCGTCTGCGACGATGATGAGCGTGGTGCCAAGGTTGGGTTGCAGCACCACGAAAATGGCGGGGATGCCGATCATCGCCAATCCTATGGCCAGGGGTATGGGTTTGGAGACCTCCTCCACGCTCTTGCCGTGGAGAAACCGCGCCAGCGCCAGCACCAGCGCAATCTTCATCAGCTCGGAAGGCTGCAAGTCCAGCGGGCCTACCGAAATCCAGCGTTGCGCGCCCAGACCGACATGGCCCACCACATCGACCGCGATCAAGAGCAGCAAGGCGACGCCATAGGCCGGATAGGCCAGGCTCATCCATACCCTGATGTCGATCATGGCCGCGGCCAGCAGTACCAGCAGGCCCAGGGTGAAGTGCCCGATCTGCCTGAGCGCCCAGGGCTGAAAATGGGCGTTCGCCACGGAATAGAGCATGGCGATACCGGCGATCGCGATCATGCAGATCAGAAGGACCAGGCCCCAATTCATTTCCGCCAGCTTGTCGGTCAACGACAGGGTGCGCTTGGCGGCGGCATAGGGACGAAGCGCCATCAGCCGCCTGCCTTGGTGGCCGGGGCCGGCTTGGCCTCCGCCTGCTGGCGGGGTGGCGCGGCACTGGCGGAATTGGTCACGGGGTAGGCGGGGGGCATCCTCGAAGGATCGCGCTGCATGGTGAGTTGCATCACATCGCGCGCCGCCACGACTTGGGGATGGCCGTCGGAACCATGCTCCACCACGCAGACGACGGCATATTTGGGATCAACCACCGGCCCAAAGCCGATGAACAAGCCATGGTCGCGCATCTTCCAGTCCAGGCTGGCATTCTTGGCCATGCCGTGCAGATGCTCTTCCTGGGAATAGGCGCGCACCTGGGCGGTGCCGGTCTTGCCCGCCCATTCCAGTCCCGGAATGGTGATGCGCTGGGCATAGCCCGTGCCCCCGCCCTCATTCATCACTTTGTTCATGCCCAGCCGCACCTTGCCCAGCGCGTCATCGGAGAAATCCAATTTGGCGAATTCGGGCCGCGGCACCGGCCGGCCGCCGACCGAATGGACCATGCGGGGCGAGACCTGCTTGCCGCTGGCGATACGCGCCGCCTGCTGGCAAAGCTGCAGCGGGGTGGCGGTGACATAGCCCTGCCCGATGCCCACGCTCAGCGTGTCGCCCTGTTGCCAGACCTGCTTATAGGTTTTTTGTTTCCATTCCCGCGACGGCACCAGGCCGGAATGTTCGCCCGGAATCTCGATCCCGGTCAGCGCGCCCAGTCCCAGCTTGCGCGCCGCCGCCTCGATGGCGTCGATGCCGACTCGGCGCGATGTTTCATAGAAGAAGACGTCGCAGCTGTGCTGGATGCCGCCGACCACATCCAAAGTGCCGTGGCCCTTATGCTGCCAGCAATGAAAGGCGTGGCCGCCGAAATTGAACACGCCGTTGCAGCTGACGTGATAGTCGGGCGTGGCAATGCCGGCATCGATCGCCGCCAGCGCCACCGCCGTCTTGAAGGTGGAACCCGGCGGATAGATGCCGCCCATGAACTTGTTCAGCAGCGGCTTGTGGTCGTCGGTCGTCAGATCGCGCCATTGCTGACCGTTGAGGCCCACATTGAACAGGTTGGGATCAAAACCGGGGGTGGAGGACATGGCGATGACATCGCCATTGTTCACGTCCATCACCACGAGCGCGGCGCTCTGGCCCTCTAGCTTCTGGTCGGCCAGAGCCTGCACTTGCCGGTCCAGGGTGAGATAGACGTCCACGCCAGGCTCGCCGGCATCCTTGCCCAGCTCGCGGATGATACGGCCATAGGCGTTGACTTCGACGCGGGAGGCGCCGGCGCGGCCCCGGATTTCCTTGTCGAACTGCTTTTCGATGCCGCGTTTGCCGATGCGCATCCCCGGCAGGCTCATCAGGGGGTCGTCGTCATGCTCCATGTCCTGCGGCGACACCGAGGAGACATAGCCCAAGGTGTGCACCAGTTCCTTAGCGAAGGGATAATCGCGGGTCTCGCCGACATCGCACTGGATGCCCGGCAGATAAGGCAGATGCAGGTTGACGCGGGAGAATTCATCCCAGGTCAAATTCTCCGCCACCGGCACCGGCACGAACTTCTTGTTCATGGCGATGTCGTGGATGATCTTCTTCTTCTGCTGGTCGCTGAGCAGTATCACCTTGCCGATCGTGTCCAACGCAGCCTGTACGCCCTCGGTGGCCTGTTCGCTGACCAGAAGCACGCGATAATTGCGCCGGCTATTGGCCAGCTCCACGCCGAACCGATCCATGATGCGGCCTCGCGGCGGCGCGATCAGGCGCTCGGAAACGCGATTGTCTTCGGCTTCGACCATATATTGGTCGCCGTCGCGAATCTGCAGCTGATAAAGACGGCCCGCCAGCACCGCGAACACCGCCGTCATGGCACCGCCCATGCCGATGGAGCGGCGGGTGAAGGTGTCGTAGCGGCTCTTATCTTTCTTGTCGAACAGGGGCATCAGACGCCACCTCGCGATGCGCCGACCAGTCTATGATGCAGCCATCCCACCACCAAGGTGGCAGGCGCATAGAACAGCACGGTCATCGCCAGCTCGCCCAAGATGGGCGTTACCGCCGGCAGGCGCGCGGCCGAAAGAAAAGCCAGGCCCGCCACCGCGACATAGGCGATTGTGCAGGCAAAGGCCGCGGCGGCCGCAAATCCCACCACCGCCGCCAGGCCCGACAGACCGGCGAAACTGTCACGCCGGCGCGCCACCAGGGCGTAGGTCAGCACAAAGGCCAGGGTCCATACCCCGGGGGGGCCGCCCGACAAGACATCTTCGCACAGCCCGATGGCAAAAGTGACCGCTGGCGTCATCAGGTCGGGGCGCACCAGGCACCAGAAATAGACGGGCACTAGGGCCAGAAGCGGCGGAGGGACCAGCCCTCCGAGCACCGAGATGGGAATATTGGCGATCACAACCCCCAGCAGGCCGCATGCCATGGGTATCAGGACGATCAGAAAACGGAAACGGGGGGTGGCGGCGGCACGCTCCAGGCTTGCCATGGTCAGCGGTCCACATCTTCCGCCGCCGTGGCGGCAGCGGTTTCGCTGGGTATTGCCGGTCTCGGCGCCACAGCGACCGGCTTGGGTTTGGCCGCCACCACGGCAACGGGCGCGGCTGTGACAGCCAGTGATTGCGATGGCGGCGCCATGGGCTTCAGTCCGGCGGCGTCAGCAGGCAACTGGGCGGTGGCGGGCAGCGCCTCCGGCGGCTTGGAAAAATTCAGAATCTCGACGTCCTGGCTGGCGCCGGCATCGGCAAGCAGCGCCACGCGCCACCCTCCGGAACCGTCGGCCGTAACGGTACCGATCGGCAGGCCCGCCGGCAGCAACCCGCCATCGCCCGAGCTCGTCACCTGGTCGCCGGCATGCAACGTCACGGTGTGCGAGACCATGTCCAGGGTCGGCAAGGCCGTGTTGTCGCCCGTCATAATGGCCTGGACATTGCCCGGCGCGATGGTGACGGGAATCCGGCTGTTCAAATCGGTCAGCAGGATGACCCAGCTGGTGCGGCTTCCCGTCAGATAGATACGCCCGATCATGCCGCGCGCATCCATCACCGCCTGCCCCGGTAAGGCGTGATGATCACGCCCGGCATCCAGGATCATGGTCTGCAGAAAGGGGCGGTTGGCCCGCCCGATCACCCGGGCGAGCACGCGGTTCAACTGAGGATCCGGCACCGCATGGAGCAGCACCTGGTAGCGCCCGACCCGTCCTTGCAGCACGATGGCGACGTTGCGCCACTGGCGCAGGCGGGCATTCTCGTCCTTCAATTTCAGATTCTGCTGGTAGACCGAGAATATTTCCGAGATCGAACCGGCCCAGCGGTCGAAGCCCGCAATGGGGGCTCGGGCCTTCTCCAGCAGCGGCGCCATGACGTCGGTCGCACGCGCCCGCGCGTGATCGAACAATCCGCTCTGCGCCTTACCCAGCAGAACCAGGACGACCGCCAGCGCGATGACGATAATCAGCGGCAGCTGGGCATTGCTTTTACGGGCGATTTTCCAGGCGTTTGCCATGCGCAGACGCGGCCCCTAACTGCATATCTTAAAAAGCGGTGGACAGAACGTGACGCATGCCCTTGGTGTTTTCGAGCACCCGCCCGGTCCCCAATGCAACGCAACTGAGCGGATCGTCGGCAATGGAAACCGGCAGCCCCGTTTCATCCCGCAGCACCTGATCCAGATTGGCCAGCAGCGAGCCGCCGCCGGTCAGCACAATGCCCTTGTCCACAATATCGGCGGCCAGCTCGGGCGGCGTGGCTTCCAATGCCACCTTCACCGCCTCGACGATGGCCCCCACCGGCTCGGCCAGGGCTTCGGCGATATGACGCTGGGTGATGGTGATTTCCTTCGGCACGCCGTTCAGCAGGTCGCGGCCCTTGATCTCCATGGTCACGCCATTGCCGTCCATCGGCAAAGCGGCGGAACCGATCTCCTTCTTGATGCGCTCGGCGGAGGCCTCACCGATCAGCAGATTCTGGTGGCGACGGATATAAGCGATGATTGCCTCGTCCATCTTGTCGCCGCCCACGCGCACGCTGCGCGAATAGACAATGCCGCCCAGCGACAACACCGCCACTTCCGTGGTGCCGCCGCCGATATCCACCACCATGGAACCGGTGGGTTCGCTGACCGGCAGGCCCGCCCCGATGGCGGCCGCCATGGGTTCTTCGATCAGAAAGACGCGACGCGCGCCGGCCGACAGCGCCGATTCCTGAATGGCGCGCCGCTCGACCGCGGTAGAGCCGGAGGGCACGCAGACGATGATCATGGGATTGGCGAAGGAGCGGCGGTTATGCACCTTGCGGATGAAGTGCTTGATCATTTCCTCCGCGACTTCGAAGTCGGCGATGACCCCATCGCGCATCGGGCGGATCGCCTCGATGTTGCCCGGGGTTCGGCCCAGCATCATCTTGGCATCATTGCCGACGGCGCGGACCGTTTTCTTGCCGCCGCGCGTGAGGATGGTGGCGACCACGCTGGGTTCGTTGAGCACAATGCCGCGGCCCTTGACATAGACCAGCGTATTCGCGGTCCCTAGATCGATGGCCATATCGCTGGAGAGCGCGCCAAGAAGACTGCCGAACATGCTGATTGTATCCCTAAGCTGAGAAGCCGATCCAAATGCACCAGCGCGTTGCCTGAAAACCGCCCCCGGGGCGCTTGTCCCGGGGAGCGGCACTATGGTCCGTTACGCTATCTTTACCTAGCGATGGTTAACGCTTCCGGTGCGCGCTTCTCGCGTTTTACCAGCAACTTGTTTAACGCATTCACATAGGCATAGGCCGCCGCCACCATGGTGTCGGTATCGGAGGCCTTGCCGGTCACCGTGCGGCCATTTTCCTCCAGCCTGACGCTGACCGAGGCCTGGGCGTCCGTCCCCTCGGTTACGGCGTTAATCTGGAACAATTGCAGGGTGGCGCTGTGCGGATAGGCCTCCCGAATCGCCATGAAAATGGCGTCCACCGGGCCATCCCCGCTGGTGGTGACGCTTTTGACCACCCCGCTCGCGTCCAGGGTCAGGGACGCCACCGGGATGATGCCGGTGCCGGATTCGACCCGGAGCGCCTTGATCGAGATCGTGTCCTGGCCGCGCATGATCTCGTCGTCCACCAGGGCGGCGATATCCTCGTCGAACACGTGCTTTTTCTTGTCGGCCAGGTCCTTGAAGCGCTTGAAGGCGTCCTCGAAGGCCTCGCCCTCCAGCTGGTAGCCCATGTTTTCCAGCTTGTCGCGGAAGGCATGGCGCCCCGACAGCTTGCCCAGCATCAGCGAGGTGGCATTCACCCCGACATCCTCGGGCCGCATGATCTCATAGGTCTCGACATTCTTCAGCATGCCGTCCTGATGAATGCCCGATTCATGGCTGAAGGCATTCTTGCCGACGATGGCCTTGTTGTACTGAACCGGGAAGCCGGTGACATTCGATACCAGCTTGGAGGCGCGGTTGAGCAAGGTGGTGTTGATGTTGGTGGTGAAGGGCATGATGTCCTTCCTCACTTTCAACGCCATCACGATCTCTTCCAGCGCGGCGTTGCCGGCGCGCTCGCCAATGCCGTTGATGGTGCATTCCACCTGCCGCGCGCCGGCCAGCACCCCGGCCAGAGAATTGGCGACGCCCAAACCCAGGTCGTTGTGGCAATGGGTGGAGAAGATCACCTTGTCGGCATTGGGCACGCGGTTTCGCAGCATGGTGATGATGTCGAAGAATTCCTGCGGTGTGGAATAACCAACAGTATCAGGCACATTAATGACCGTGGCGCCGGAATGAATGGCGACTTCCACGCATTTGCACAGGAAATCCGGCACCGTTCGGGTGGCGTCTTCCGCCGACCATTCCACTTCGGATGTGAAGCTGCGGGCGCGGGTGACGCTGGCGCCTACCGCTTCCAGCACGGCATTCTCACCCATGTTCAGCTTGTGCTTCATATGGACGGGGCTGGTGGAGATGAAGGTATGGATGCGCGGACGATGGGCGCCTTTCAGCGCTTCGCCGGCACGGTCGATATCCTTGAAGCCGGCGCGTGACAGGCCGCAAACGGATGCGCGCTTGACGATCTTGGAAATCTCCTGCACCGCCTTGAAATCGCCGGGCGAGGAAATGGGAAATCCGGCCTCGATGACATCGACGCCCATTTCATCCAGCAGTTCCGCGATCTGGAGTTTTTCCTCATGCGTCATCGCGGCACCCGGCGACTGTTCGCCGTCGCGCAAGGTGGTGTCGAAGATCTGAATCGGTGTCGTATCGGTCTTGATGCTGGTCATGACAAAAGTCCTTCTGTTCGCCGCCATGCGCGGCTTCGATTCTCCTGCTGTCTTGATCCCCTAAACACCGGATACGCGAACCATTCGCGCACCAGACGGCGCCTAGGGGCAGCTAAGAAGAAGCGCGTGCGAAGAACCGAGGGAAGGACGGGGCTGATTGTGGGCGCGCACGAATGCGGGGGCGGAGAGTCCTCCCTTCGCGATTCTGCTGTGCACGCCCTGCGTCATTGACCTGTCGCCGTTCCGCCCGTGAAAATTTACGATACGCGAAGCTCGGGCTAACCAGCGGATAAGTCACCGTTTTTCCCTGCGTTCTGTTGGTTTTACGCTGATTTCGCAGGGTGGCGCAAGTGCAACAGGGGCAGGCCAAGGGAAAACTTGTGCGCCTGCACGCGCTAATATTGTCAGTGTAAACAATATCTTGGGTGGCGCAGGTCCTTTGCGGCGCAAGCCCAGCCGCATCCGACAATGCCGGGGGTGGGACGTGCCACACAACTGACACCTCAAAATGGTTGCCACTCGCTGCGAACCCGCCTATCGGGGCGTACGAATTCAGCAATTTTGGCCGCGCGGCCAGCGAAAGCCTCACATTCTCTTCCCGTTAGCGGGTGGAATGCGCGATTTCCCCGCCTACGCGTCCCATTTCTAAGGCCTGCCGGACATGAAGATCCTGCCGCCAGTCTCGATCGAAGCGCGCCGGCTGCTGCCCAGCCGCTGGGATCTGCTGGCGGCGATCCTGGTGCTGAGTTTTATCATCGCGTTTGCGGATGCCAGCCGCTTCCTGGTGCGGCCGCTGAGCTCCATCACCGGCCATGAGCTGTTCCTGAACCCCTGGGATCTGCCGGGCTATGCGCTGCGCACCGGCCTTCGCATGTTTATCGCCATGGGCGTGTCACTGGCCTTCACCTTCAGCTATGCCACCTGGGCGGCGAAGAACCCCCGCGCCGGCACTTTGCTGGTGCCGCTGCTGGACATCTTGCAATCGGTGCCGATCCTGGGCTTTCTGTCGGTAACGGTGGTGTGGTTCCTGTCGCTGTCGCCCGGACGCGTGCTGGGCGCGGAACTGGCTTGCGTTTTCACCATCTTCACCGGCCAGGCCTGGAACATGGCCTTCAGCTTCTATCAATCCCTGCGCACCGTGCCGCCGGAGCTGGAAGAAGCCGGCCGCATGTTCGGCCTGTCGGCCTGGGCGCGTTTCTGGCGCATCGAAGCGCCCTTCGCCACCCCGCCGCTGATCTGGAACATGATGATGAGCATGTCGGGCGGCTGGTTCTTCGTCACCGTGTCCGAGGCGATCAGCGTGGGACAGACCAATATCGCCCTTCCCGGCATCGGCTCCTGGATCGCGGTGGCCATCGCCCACAAAAACCTGCCGGCCATCTTCGAAGCCATATTCGCCATGCTGGTGGTGATCCTGATCTATGACCAGCTGCTGTTCCGTCCCTTGGTGGCCTGGGCCGACCGGTTCCGCATCGACAGCGAGCAGTCCGACGATCAACCCGAATCCTGGGCGCTGAACGTCTATCGCCGCTCGCGGCTGCTGGACGTTCTGACCGCGCCCTTTGAACAGATGATGCGCTGGTCCTATCACTGGCATCCGCCCAGCTTCGGCCTGCGCGCCGCCACCCGCGAGGTGGACAGCCGCCTGGCCGACCTCCTCTGGTATTTCCTGCTGGGATTGGTCGGCCTGTACGGCGCCTTCCGGATCTATGGTTTTGCCCATGCCAATTTGACCTGGTCGGATCTGGGCACGGCCGTCGGACTTGGCGTCATCACCCTGCTGCGGGTGGTGATCCTGATCGCCATCGCCAGCGCGGTGTGGACGCCGATTGGCGTCTATGTGGGCTTGCGGCCGTCGCTGACGCGCCTGGTGCAACCGGTGGCCCAATTCCTAGCCGCCTTTCCCAACAATCTGCTGTTTCCGCTGGCGGTGTCGCTGATCGTGCTGTGGGACCTCAATCCGGATATCTGGCTGTCGCCGCTGATCGTGCTGGGCACCCAATGGTACATCCTGTTCAACGTCATCGCCGGCGCCGCCGCCATGCCCAAGGAATTGCGCGACGCGGCCGAGAATTTCGGCGTCCATGGCTGGCTGTGGTGGAAGAAAGTCGCGCTGCCGGCGGTGTTTCCCTATTACGTGACGGGGGCCATCACGGCATCGGGCGGCGCCTGGAATGCCAGCGTTCTGGCCGAGGTGGCAAGCTGGGGCAAGACCACGCTGCATGCCCATGGCCTGGGCGCCTATATCTCGGATGCCACCGCCGCCGGCGATTTCCGCCGCGTGGTGCTGGGGATCGCAGTGATGAGCTTTTTCGTGGTGGTGGTGAACCGCATATTGTGGCGGCCACTTTACTGGTATGCGGAACGCAAGTTCCGGCTAACCTGAGGCAATCTTGGGGAGAGTGATATGGCAGATCTTCTGAGCGTCGAACATATACGCCGCACCTTCCCGCGCGGCGGCGGGGAAGAATTGCTGGTGCTGGACGATGTCAATCTGAGCCTCAAGGAAGGCGAGATTGTCGGCCTGCTGGGCCGCTCCGGCTCGGGCAAATCCACCTTGCTGCGGCTGATCGCGGGACTGTCGCGGCCCCAAGGCGGTCATCTTTCCTATATGGGTGCGCCCATCGAAGGCCCGGTTCAGGGCGTGGCGATGGTGTTCCAGAGCTTCGCCCTGTTTCCCTGGATGACGGTGCTGGAAAATGTGCAGCTGGGGCTGGAAGCCCTGAACCTGCCGGCGCGCGAGATGCGCGAGCGGGCGCTGGCCGCCATCGACCTGATCGGCCTGGACGGCTATGAAAGCGCCTATCCGCGCGAACTTTCGGGCGGCATGCGCCAGCGCGTCGGCTTTGCCCGCGCCGTGGTCGTGCATCCCAATATCCTGCTGATGGACGAGCCTTTCAGCGCGCTTGACGTCCTGACGGCGGAAAATCTGCGCACCGACCTGGTGGAACTGTGGGGCAACGGCAAGCTGCCGATCAAGGGCATCATCCTGGTCACCCACAATATCGAGGAAGCGGTCTTGATGTGCGACCGGGTCCTGCTGTTCTCGTCCAACCCCGGACGGGTGGCGTCGGAGATCCCCATCGATCTGCCGCAGCCGCGCGACCGCACCTCGCCGCAGTTTGAGGATTATGTCGACAAGATCTATGTCGAAATGACCGCGCGGCGGGTCGAACGCATGCGCCAGGCCCAGGCGCTGGGCACCGCCGGCATCGCATTGCCGCTGCACCATGTCTCGCCCAACCAGATTTCCGGCCTGATCGAGGCGCTGGCGGCGATGCCCTATGACGGCAAGGCCGATTTGCCGGACATCGCCTATGAACAGGAACTGGAAGTGGACGAACTGTTCCCGGTGGCGGAAGCCATGCAGCTGCTGCGGCTGGCGGACGTGGAAGGCGGCGACATCAGGCTGACCCATATGGGAAAACGCTTCGCCGATGGGGAAATGAACGAGCGCAAGGAGATTTTCTCACGCGCCCTCGTCAGCCATGTGCCGCTGGCCGCTCATATCCGCAAAATCCTGGACGAGCGCACCAGCCACAGCGCGCCCAAGACCCGCTTCCTGGATGAGCTGGAAGACCATATGGCCGAGGATGCGGCGGAGGAAACCTTGAGGGCCGTCGTAAGTTGGGCTCGTTTCGGCGAGTTGTTTTCGTATGACGATGACGCGGCACTTTTCAGCTTGGAAAATCCGACTTAGGCAGGACGGGGCGTCACGCTGCCCGCGGCACGTTTGGCGTTGGTGCGGGCCTCATCGGTGTTGGTGCCGCGCGCCAGCGCCACGCCCATGCGGCGCTTGACGAAAGATTCCGGCTTGCCGAACAGGCGCAATTCGCTGCCGGGAATTTTCAACGCCTCGTCCACGCCCTCGAAAGTGAGCGCGCCGGCCTCGACACCGCCATAGATCACCGCCGATGCGCCGGGCGAAACCATGTCGGTGGACACGGGCAAGCCCAGAATAGCGCGGGCATGCAGGGCAAATTCCGACAATTGTTGCGACACCAAGGTCACCAGACCTGTGTCGTGCGGACGCGGAGAGACTTCCGAGAACCACACCTCATCGCCCCTGACGAACAATTCGACGCCGAAAATACCCAGCCCGCCCAGCGCGCCCGTCACCTTGGCGGCCATGTCGCGCGCTTTCTGCCGCGCTGCTTCGCGCATCGGCTGGGGCTGCCAGCTTTCCACATAGTCGCCGTCCTTCTGGACATGGCCGATGGGTTCGCAGAAATGCGTGCCGTCGGCGGCCCGCACGGTCAGCTGGGTGATCTCGAAATCGAATTGGATTTCGCCCTCCACGATCACGCGGGCCTCGCGCACGCGGCCCGCGCTCAGCGCCTTTTCCCAGGCCGGCGCGACATCGCCGGCGGATTTCAAGCGCGACTGGCCCTTGCCCGACGACGACATCACCGGTTTGACGAAACAGGGGAAGCCGATACGCGCGCAGGCGGCTTGCAACTCCTCCAGCGAAGACGCGAAGGCATAAGGCGAGGTCGGCAACTTTAATTCTTCCGCCGCCAGCACCCTTATGCGTTCGCGGTTCATGGTGATATGGGCGGCGCGGGCGGTTGGGATGACGGTGCAAAGCCCATCGGCCTCGATCCGCACCAGTTCGTCGGTGGCCAGCGCCTCGATCTCGGGCACCAGGAAATGTGGGCGTTCCAGCTCCACCACCGCGCGCAACGCCTTGGCGTCGGTCATGTCGACGACATGGGAGCGGTGCGCCACCTGATGCGCGGGGGCATTGGCATAGCGGTCGACTGCAATGGTTTCCACGCCCAGCCGTTGCAATTCGATAATGACTTCCTTGCCCAGTTCGCCCGAGCCCAGCAGCATCACTTTCACAGCGGCGGGCGACAGCGGCGTGCCCAGCTTCACGTGCCGTCACCATAGACTTTGGTGAAAGCGTCCATCAGGACTTTGCGGTCGGCGGGCTGGCCCACCACCTGGATGGCGTCGTCCTGCATCACCACGCCGGGCGAAATCTTTTCCACCCAGATATGGGAGGTGGGAATGGCCCAACTCGGGTCATCCAGGGTACCGGCGGCGATGAACACTAGCGCCTGCGACGCCAGATTATGGTGGAACATGCGGCAGCCGCATTTGGCGCAGCGATGGATATCCGATTCGCGCCCGGAATCGGCGCGCTTGCGATAGGTGTCGGTCTCACCGATGGAGGAAAAATCTTCATTCTTGGCGATCAGCATCAGGACATTGGTGGCGCCGGTGGTCTTCTTGCAGTCGGTGCAATGACAGGCATTGACCGCCAGGGGCCGCGCATTCAGCCGCCAGCGAACCGCGCCGCAGAGGCAGGCTCCTTCATAAGGCGGCGGCGGTAGTGGCGGGCGTACGGTCATGTCCTTCTCCCCAAACGCAACAGGGCCCGGCGCATGCCGGGCCCTGTTTGTCCTGTTTCTTTTCCCGGCCGGAAAAGGAAATCAGTTTTTCGCCGTATCCACCAGCTTGTTTTTCGCAATCCACGGCATCATGGCGCGAAGCTTGGCGCCCACTTCCTCGATCTGGTGGCCATCGCCGAGCGCGCGGGTGGCCTTGAACGAAGCCTGGCCGGCCTTGTTTTCCAGTACCCAGTCGCGGGCGAAGCGGCCCTGCTGGATGTCGGCCAGCACGCGCTTCATCTCGGCCTTGGTCTCGGACGTGATGATGCGCGGGCCGGTGACATATTCGCCATATTCGGCGGTGTTGGAGATGGAGTAATTCATATTGGCGATGCCGCCTTCATAGATCAGATCCACGATCAGCTTCACTTCATGCAGGCATTCGAAATAGGCCATTTCCGGAGCGTAACCCGCCTCGACCAGGGTCTCGAAACCAGCGCGGATCAACTCGACCAGCCCGCCGCACAGAACCACCTGCTCGCCGAACAGGTCGGTTTCGCATTCTTCCTTGAAGTTGGTCTCGATGATGCCGGCGCGGCCACCGCCGATGGCCGACGCGTAAGACAGGCCCAGGTCGTGGGCATTGCCGGATGCGTCCTGATGCACCGCGATCAGGCTGGGCACGCCGCCGCCCTTGAGATATTCGCCGCGCACGGTATGGCCGGGGCCCTTGGGGGCCACCATCAGCACGTCCAGGTCGGGGCGCGGCTCGATCAGCTTGAAATGGACATTGAAACCATGGGCGAACAACAAAGCCGCGCCCTGCTTCATGTTGTGTTTCAGCTCGTCCTTGTAGATGTCGGCCTGCAGCTCGTCGGGCGTGGCCATCATCATCACATCCGCCCATTTGGCGGCATCCGGCACGCTCATCACCTTGAAACCGGCGGCTTCCGCCTTCTTGGCGCTGGCGCCGGGACGCACCGCGATCACCAGTTCCTTGACGCCCGAGTCGCGCATGTTCTGGGCATGGGCATGGCCCTGGCTGCCAAAACCGATGACGGCGACCTTCTTGTTCTTGATCAGATTGAGATCGGCATCCCGATCGTAATAGACGCGCATAAGTCCACTCCTGGAGGTTGTTGAAAGGGTGATTACATGGCTTCCGGGCCGCGGGAAATCGCGGCGACGCCGGTGCGGGACACATCCACCAGGCCCAAGGGCCGCATCAGATCGACGAAAGAGTCGATCTTGGCCGGGGCGCCGGTGATCTCGAACACGAAGCTGGACTGGGTGGTATCGACGGGGCGGGCGCGGAAGGCATCGGCCATGCGCAGCGCCTCGACCCGCTTGTCGCCGGTGCCCGCCACCTTGATCAGCGCCATTTCGCGCTCGATCCCGGCCTTGGCGCTCGTCCAATTGGTGACCTTGTGGGTGGGCACCAGGCGGCGCAACTGAGCCTCGATCTGCTCGATCACGGCCGGGGTGCCGCTGGTGACGATGGTGATGCGGCTGGTGCGGGCCATGGGATCGACCTCGGCCACCGTCAGGCTTTCGATATTGTAGCCGCGCCCGGAAAAAAGCCCGACCACGCGCGCCAGCACGCCGGCCTCATTGTCGACCAGCACGCTCAAGGTATGGCGCTCGATGTCGCTCGCCACTTTCACTTTGGTATCATGCATCTCAGACCAACATCTTTCCGGCGTCACTGATTTCGCCGCCATCATCGGGCGACAGCAGCATTTCGTTATGCGCCGCGCCTGAGGGAATCATGGGATAGCAATTTTCCGTCGGGTCGACGCGGCAGTCGAACAGAACCGGCCTTTTGACTTCGATCATTTCCTTGATCTTGTCATCCAGCTCGGACGGTTTGGTCGCGCGCAAGCCCAGGCAGCCGAAGGCGTCCGCCATCTTGACGAAATCGGGCAGCGCCTCGGAATAGGAGTGCGAATAGCGCCCGCCATGCAGGATTTCCTGCCACTGGCGCACCATGCCCATATATTCGTTGTTGATGATGAAGATCTTGATCGGCAGGTTGTACTGAATGGCCGTCGACATTTCCTGCATCGTCATCTGCACGCTGGCCTCGCCGGCGATGTCGATCACCAGCGCGTCCGGATGCGCCATCTGCACACCCACCGCCGCCGGCAGGCCATAGCCCATGGTGCCCAGCCCGCCCGACGTCATCCAGCGGTTGGGCTTTTCGAAATGGAAACGCTGCGCCGCCCACATCTGGTGCTGGCCGACCTCGGTGGTGACGAAGACGTCGTCGCGGTGCTTGGTCAGTTCATACAGCCGGTCGATGGCATATTGCGGCTTGATGATGGTGTCGGAGTTTCGATAGGACAGCGATTTCTTGGCCCGCCACTGATCGATCTGTTTCCACCAGTCCTTCAGCGCTTCGGCCTGGACCTTGTGCTTGCCGGCCTTCCAGAAGCGGATCATCTCGCGCAGCGCCTTGGTGGCATCCGCGACGATGCCCAGATCCACCCGCACGATCTTGTTGATCTGCGAGGCGTCGACATCCAGATGGATTTTCTTGGACTTGGGCGAAAAGGCGCTGACCTTGCCGGTGCAGCGGTCATCGAAGCGCGCCCCCAGGCAGATCATCAGGTCGCAATCATGCATGGCGTGATTGGCTTCCCAGGTGCCGTGCATGCCCAGCATGCCCATCCATTCGGGACGTGACGCGGGGAACGCGCCCAGCCCCATCAAGGTCGAGGTGATGGGAAAGCCGGTCAGATTCACCAGCTCGCGCAGCAGCTTGGAGGCTTCCGGGCCGGAATTGACGATGCCGCCGCCGGTATAGAGGATCGGGCGCTTGGCCGCCGCCATCATCTCCACCGCCTTCACGATCGCCGACAGGTCGGGATCGGTCTTGGGACGATAGGTACGGTGATGGATCGACTGCGGCCCGTGATAGGCGCCGTTCTGGAACTGGACATCCTTGGGAATGTCCACGACCACCGGGCCGGGACGCCCCGTTGTGGCGATCTGGAACGCCTCGTGCAGCACGCGGCTCAGCTCGTTCACATCCTTCACCAGCCAGTTGTGCTTGGTGCAGGGCCGGGTGATGCCGACCGTGTCGCATTCCTGGAAAGCGTCGGTGCCGATCAGATGCGTGGGCACCTGGCCGGTCAGGACCACGATCGGAATGGAATCCATCAGCGCATCGGTGAGGCCGGTGACGGCATTGGTGGCGCCGGGGCCGGAGGTGACCAGCACCACGCCGGGCCTGCCGGTGGAGCGGGCATAGCCTTCGGCGGCGTGGACGGCGCCCTGTTCGTGGCGCACCAACACGTGCGTGATGCCCTCGACCTTGAAGAGAGCGTCATAGATGGGCAGCACCGCGCCGCCGGGATAACCGAAGATATGGGTGACGCCCTGATCCTTGAGGGCGCGGATCACCATCTGCGCACCTGTCATGGTCTGCGCCGCTTCGGTAGCCAGGGCCGTGCCCTGCAATGTGTCGTCCTTGTCCATGCCCAAAGTCCCTGTCAAATCCAATGCTCGTAATCTCACCAAAGATAAAGGGGCGTTTCCGCCCCTTGCTGCATGGCCGCCCTGTCCACCCGAAGCGTCAGCTTCGGAAGGCGGGCGACCTGATAAGTACGAGCGTTTTCCTCATGGTGGCGGAACCTAAAAGATGCTGCGGTGCGGCGTCAAGCAATTTCACGCAGAATTATGCCTGTATTGTGTAATTAAATTGCTAACAAGTGGGTCAAACCAGATATAATGTGTCATACGGTGCCGAAACCACGTCATCTGGCGCTTGGCAAATTGCCGCGTGGCCGTGATGGCGGCCTCCAGCGCCTGGTCCCTGGTCAGGGTCCCGGACCCCAGCCCCTGCAGCGGGCGCAGGCCCAAAAGCTTGGCGGCCGGCAAGGCGGGGTCCAGGCCTTCCAGCCTTCGCGCCTCCTCCAGCCCGCCCTGCTCCACCATCGCCTCGAAGCGCGCGGCGATGCGGGTGCGCAGCTCGGCGCGCGGCGGATTCAGGACAAAGGCCGCGATCTTCTTGTCCTTCAGCACTGGTTCGGCCGGGGCGTTCTGCCATTGGGCCAAGGCGCGGCCGGTGGCTTGGAACACTTCATAGGCACGCAGCACGCGCTGCGGATCAGTGGCGCGCAACCGCGATGCGGTAAGCGGATCGCGCTGTGCCAGCCTGGCATGCAAGGCTTCAACGCCAATGTCATTCAGCAGCGCGCGCGCGTCGTCGCGGACCTCGGACGGGATCGGCGGAATATCGACCAGGCCATCGCTCAGGGCCATGAAGTACAGACCGGTACCGCCGACAAAGATCGGCGTGCGGCCCATGGCTTGTGCTTGTTTCAGCGCCGTTATGGCGCTGTCGCGCCATAGCCCGACCGAATAAGTCTCCTTCACACCGACATGGCCGTAGAGCAGATGAGGCGCGCGCGCCCGGTCCGCTTCGCTGGGCTGCGCCGTCAGGATGGGGGCTTCGCGATAGACCTGCATGGAATCGGCATTGATCACCACGCCGCCGATTTCCTCAGCCAACGCCAGCGCGTGGTGCGACTTGCCGCTCGCGGTGGGCCCTGCAATAAGAACGGCGTCGAATTTCACGTCTTTGCCTTTCTGTGGGGCACAATGTTTGTTCTCAATGTCATCGGCAAGGGCGCAGACCCTGCTTTGTTCGCCGGGATCGGCAACGGCGCGGCGAAAATCCTGTCGCCCGGCCATGCCTTCGACTTGCCGGTCGCGGGCAGTAGCGCCCTGACCGTGGCGCGCAGGATCGCTGAAGGCGCGGCGCTGGACATCAATCTGGTCGCCACCGAAAAGCGCCGCAAGAAGCTCCTGGTGGCCGACATGGATTCCACCATCATCACTGTCGAATGCCTGGACGAACTGGCCGACATGGCCGGCCTGAAGCCGCAGATCGCCGCCATCACCGAGCGCGCCATGCGCGGCGAGTTGGAATTCGAGACGGCACTGAAAGAACGCGTCGGCATGCTCAAGGGCCTGCATCTCAGCGCCCTGGAAAAAACCTATGCCGAGCGAGTGCGGCTGAACCCCGGCGCCAAATCGCTCTTGGCGACCATGCGCGCGGGCGGCGCCCATACCATGCTGGTGTCGGGCGGTTTTGGCTATTTCACCCAGCGTGTGGCGCAGGCCGCGGGCTTTCATGTCGAACGCGGCAACACATTGCTGGACGACGGCGAATACCTGACCGGCGAAGTCGCCACGCCTATCCTGGGCCGCCAAGCCAAGCTGGAGGCGCTGGAGGAGGCGACCCGCCATCTGAAAATCGATTTTGCGGAAACCATGGCGGTGGGCGACGGCGCCAACGACCTTGCCATGATCCAACGCGCCGGCCTGGGTGTCGCCTATCACGCCAAGCCGGTGGTGGCCGAGGCCGCCGGCGCTGCCATCAACCACAACGATCTGACGGCACTGCTGTACCTGCAGGGTTACAGAGACGCAGAGATCATCAAATCGGATTGAAATGCGCGAAGGGGTGCAGGGCTTCGGGCAGCTCAGACAGCGGCACGAAATCCATCACCTCGCCCATCGCTTTCCAGTGGGTGCCGATCTCGGCGATGGTGGGCGCGCCACGCGACTTCTCGACGGATTCCCATTCAAAGATTTCCACCAGCTCGCCATTGGCGGCCACACCCTGCACCTCCAGGCGCTCGGTAATCAGGCCGTGGCTGCGCAGCAGGGGGACATGGCCCTGCATCAAAAGGCGGGCTTCCTCTTCCCAGCCGGGCTTAGGCCGGTAGGAACAGATGACGAGAATACCCATAACACCTCCCGATTAGTTCAACTTCAGCCCTAAATACTGCAGATCGCCGTCGCGGTTGATCAGCATCAGCGCAGCCTTCTTGCCCGCCTTGGCATCGGCATCCACACGTTTGGTGACATCGTCCGGGGTCTTCACCGCCTGTCCCGCCACTTCCACGATCACATCGCCGGGACGCATATTCTTCTCCGCCGCCGGGCTGCCGGGATCCACCGCGGTCACCGCCACGCCCTGCACCGCCGCGCCGATCTTGAACTTGGCGCGCGTGGCCGCGTCCAACATGCCCAGGGACAGGCCCAGCTGCGCCAGCTTGGACTGGTTCTTGACCGGTGCGGGCGGCGCCTTGCCCCCCTTGTCCACCTTGGCATCGTCGGCCAGCTTCAGCACCGTGATCTTGAGCGTTTGCTTGCGGCTCTTGCGCAGCACCTCGATATTCACCGCCTTGCCGATGGGCGTGTCGGCCACGATGCGCGGCAAGGCGCGGTCATCGGGCACCGGTTTGCCGTCGAAACCGGTAATCAGATCGCCACTAACCAATCCCGCCTTCGCCGCCGGTCCGCCCTGGGTGACATCGTTCACCAGCGCGCCCTGTGTGGTGGAAAGCCCCAGACCCTCTGCGATCTCCGGCGTCACCGGCTGAATGCGCACGCCGATCCAGCCGCGCCGCGCCATGCCGAACTGGCGCAACTGGCTTACCACTTCGCGCGCCAGATTGGCGGGGATGGCAAAGCCGATGCCCACGCTGCCGCCCGAGGGCGTGTAGATCTGCGAATTGATGCCGATGACATTGCCGTCCATGTCGAACAAGGGACCGCCGGAATTGCCGCGGTTGATCGGTGCGTCGGTCTGGATGAAATCGTCATAGGGCCCGGCATTGATGTTGCGGTTGCGCGCCGAGACGATGCCCGCTGTCACCGTGGAGCCGATGCCAAAGGGATCGCCGATGGCGATCACCCAATCGCCGATCCGCGTCTTCTCGCTGTCGCCGAAATGGGTGGCGGGCAAGGGCTTCTTCGGCACCACCTTCAGCAGCGCGATATCGGTCTTGGTGTCGCGGCCCACCACCTTCGCCGGCATCTGGGTTCCGTCCTGCAAGGATACGGTGATCTGATCGCTGTCCTCGATCACATGGTTGTTGGTGACGATGTAACCGGAAGCATCGATGATAAACCCGGAGCCCAGCGAGGTGACATGGCGCGGCGTGTTGGGCCTGGGGCCCAGGAAATTCTTGAACAGGTCTTCCAGCGGCGAGCCCGGCGGCAGCTGCGGCATGGCGCCGGCCGGCGGCGCCTTCAAAGTCTGGCTGGTGGAAATATTGACCACCGTGGGCAGCAGCTTGCCGGCCAGATCGGCGAAGGAGTCAGGCGCCGGCCGCGCCCAGGCGGGCATCGCCACGCCAAGTGCGAAAAGGGCAAGCAGGCTTTGAAAGGCACGCATGGTCGTTACCGGAGCTGGAAGGAAGAGGAATCGCCAGGCAGTCTAGGCAGGGAAAAAGGGAACAAACAGACGAAAACCCCTCCCCGGCATGGATTTTTCGCAAGGGTGGTCCACCGCAAGCCTGCCTACTAGGATTTCGCCGGGTCGGGGGCTATATCCCCGCCATGGCAGTCGCCCGCGACGATATATTGAAAGCGCTCGACCAGGTGGTGGACCCGGTAAGCGGGCGCACCGTGGTCCAGCAGGACATGATACAGGGCCTGGTGGTCAAGGACGGCCATGTCGGCTTTGTGCTGGAAGTCGCCGCCGGGCGCGGGCCGCAGTCCGAACCGCTGCGCAAGATCTGTGAGGCCATGGTCCTGGGCCTGAAGGGCGTGAAGTCCGTTACCGCCGTGCTCACCGCGCATGAGGATCAGCCCAAGGATCAGCGCAGTCCTGCCAAACAAGACCATCATCACGCCCCCAAGCCGGCGGTCAATCGCCAGCCCCCACCGCCCCCCGCCGGCATTCCCGGCGTGCGCAACATCATCGCCGTGGCCAGCGGCAAGGGCGGGGTGGGCAAGTCCACCGTCGCGGTCAATCTGGCGCTGTCGCTGTCCAGGCTGGGGCTGAAGGTCGGCTTGCTGGATGCCGACGTATATGGCCCGTCGGTGCCGCGCCTTCTGGGCATCACCGAAAAACCCGAAAGCGACGGTCACACCCTGCTGCCCATTCTGCGTCACGGCATCAAGACCATGAGCATCGGTTTTCTGGTCAAGGAAGACGAAGCCATGATCTGGCGCGGGCCGATGGTGCAGAGCGCCCTGACGCAGATGTTGAACGATGTCGCCTGGGCGCCATTGGATGTGCTGGTGCTGGACATGCCGCCGGGCACCGGCGACGCCCAGCTCACCATTGCCCAGCGGGTGCCGCTGAAAGGCGCCGTCATCGTCTCCACCCCGCAGGACATCGCCCTGATCGACGCCCGCAAGGGCATCACCATGTTCAAGAAGACCCAGGTGCCGATCCTGGGCCTGGTGGAGAATATGTCGATGTTCACCTGCCCCGATTGCGGTTCCAGCCACGCCATCTTCGGTCATGGCGGCGCGCGCGAGACGGCCGAAAAACTTGGCGTACCCTTTCTGGGCGAAATCCCGCTGGTGCCGCGCATCCGCGAAACCTCGGATTCGGGCCAACCGGTCAGCGTCTCGGTGCCCGATGGGCCCGAGGCTTTAGCCTTTCTGGAGTTGGCGAAGAAGGTGGCGGCATCGCTGCAAACCGCTTCCAGGCCCGCGCCGAAAATCATTATCGAATAAAGATTATCGCGTCAGCGTCACATAGCTAAAGCGCAGACCATCGGCGGTGACGTGATCCTCGCGCGCGGTCTCGTGCCAGCCGGTGCGGTCCAGTTCGAAGCGCGCATCGCCCTCAAAGGCCTTATGCACTTCCGTAAGTTCGATGCGCGTGGCCAATGGCAAGGCGCGCTCGTAAATTTCCGCGCCTCCGATCACCATCACCGCGCCGGAGGTGCCCACGGTCGCCTGACCCAACGACGATGCGCTGATCGCGCCTTGCGCCTGCCAGCCCTTCTGCCGCGTCACCACCACATTGACGCGGCCCGGCAGCGGCTTTTTGGGCAATGAATCCCAGGTCTTGCGCCCCATCACCACCGTGTGGCCCAAGGTGAGCGCCTTGAAGCGCTTCATGTCCTCGGAGATATGCCAAGGGATCGCGCCGTCCTGGCCGATGACGCCGTTATCGGCGATGGCGACCACCAATACGATCTCGCTCATGACGCCAATTTCTCCAGCGCTGCGCCTTCCAGCCGGCAGGTGATCCATTCCGGTAGCAAGGTGGCGCCCAGACTTTTGTAGAATTCCACCGCCGGCGCATTCCAGTCCAGCACCCGCCACTCCAGAAAGCTGTTTTCCTGACGCGCCCTGGCCGCCAGATGGACCAGCAACTGCCGCCCCAGCCCCCGGCCGCGAAATTCCGGCTTCACATACACGTCTTCCACGAACAGAAAGCGCGCCGCGCGAAAACTCTTATAGGTCCAGTACCAGGTGACGATTCCGGCTTGCTTGCCATCCGACAAGGCCAGATCGCAATGGCAGGCCGCGCCGAACATGTCGCGCAGCACCGCACTTTCGCTCAAGTGAAACAGGGGCGCCTTTTCATAGATCGCCAATTCCCGCAGCATTTCCAGAATGACGGGCGCATCGGCAGGTTCGGCAGAGCGGATGGAAAAATTTTGCATGCCCCGAACCATAGAATTGCGCAGGGTCAAAGGGAACCCAAACCGGGTGTGCCAGTTATCATGGGTGTAATTTCGGGAGATACCCCCATGCGCCGATTGCTGATGTCCGCCGCTGCCCTGGTTTTTCTGACGGTGCCGGCTTTGGCCCAGCCCGGTAATGACCGGGGCGCCGACCGGGGCGAGAGAGCCCACGGCGCATCCCAGGCGCAGGACCGCAGACAAGCCGGGGAGCGCCAAGCGGCGCCGCAACAACAGGGCAGCAGCCCCTTCGACCGTGGCCATGGCGCGGATCGCCGCGGCGCGCAGCAGCCCGCACCCGGCGCGCAGCAAGTCGCGCCGTCCAGCCAATCACAGGGCGCGCAGCCGCAGGCGGTCCCCTCAAATAGGGGCGATCGCGGCCGGAACGTTGGGCAGGGATTTGGCGGACAGACCAATGGCGGCGGCTTCAACCGCTCCGACAATCGCCCCAATAATTATCAGGGCAACAATTTCGGCAATCGTGCCGGCCGCTCGGACAACCGCTCGGGATTCGGCAATGGCGGGTCGCGCCGTGATTTCAGCAACTTCCGCGATTATCATCGCACCTTTAATGCCCCCCGCCGTTTCCGCGCCCCCGATTATCGGCGCCCCAATGGTTGGTATGATCATCGCTGGAGGTTTGGCGAATTCCTGCCCAGCCTGTTCTGGGCGAGCAGCTATTGGTTGACCGACTATTCCCGCTATGACTTGCCGCCGCCGCCCTATGGCGCGGTCTGGGTCCGGGAGGGCCGTGACGCCCTGCTGGTGGACCGGGACAGCGGCGAAATCATCACCGTCGAATACGACGTGTTTTATTAACCCCCATCCGTCACAGCTCAGGTCGGCTCCGCCGACACTTCGCTGTGACACCTTCCCCCTTCTTGGCGCTTCGCGCCGAAGGGGTAAGGAAGCTGGCGGATGCTGAGGGTCGCGCCGCGGAATGCGGCGCTCGAGATTCGCCTACGCCCCCATCTGGGTGCGGCGGATAGCCCCTTACAGCCTGCCTGACACCTGCTATAAGCGGCCACCGTGCCCGTGCTCCCCACGGGTTGAGCAAGTTCGTCAGGGTACGGAATAATGTCCAACGTCACGGTGATCGGCGCCCAATGGGGCGACGAAGGCAAAGGCAAGATCATCGACTGGTTGTCGAATCGCGCCGACATGGTGGTGCGCTTCCAGGGCGGCAACAATGCCGGCCACACCATCGTGGTGGGCGACAAGACCTACAAGCTGTCGCTGCTGCCGTCCGGCGTGGTGCAGGGCAAACGCTCGATCATCGGCAATGGCGTGGTGGTGGACCCCTGGTCGCTGCTGGAGGAGATCACACGCGTCGGCGCCGCCGGATTGATGGTGACGCCCGATATCCTGGTGCTGGCAGAAAATGCCGTCCTGGTGCTGCCGCTGCACCGCGAACTGGACGCGCTGCGCGAGGAGGCCTCCTCGCAGAAGCTGGGCACCACCAAGCGCGGCATCGGGCCGGCTTACGAAGATAAGGTCGGGCGCCGCGCCATCCGTGCCATCGACCTGAAAGACCCCGCGTCATTGCCGGGCAAGATTGAGCGGCTGCTGAGCCATCACAATGTGTTGCGCAAGGGTTTCGGCGCGGCGGAGGTCGATGCGGACGCGCTGCTCAAGTCGCTGAACGAGATCGCGCCGAAGATCGCGCCCTTCCTGGGTTCGTCCTGGCGCGAACTGGATGCGGCGCGTAAAGCGGGCAAGCGCGTGCTGTTTGAAGGCGCGCAAGCCGTGCTGCTGGACATCGACCATGGCACCTATCCCTTTGTCACCTCCTCCAACACGGTGGCGGGCCAGGCGGCGGCAGGCGCGGGCGTATCCCCACGCGCCATCGGCACGGTGCTGGGCATCGTCAAGGCCTATACCACCCGCGTCGGCGAAGGCCCCTTCCCCACCGAATTGAAGGACGCCACCGGCGAGAGGCTGGGCGAGCGCGGCCATGAATTCGGCACGGTGACGGGCCGCAAGCGCCGCTGCGGCTGGTTCGATTCGGTGCTGGTGCGCCAGACCTGCATCACCGGCGGGGTCGACGGCATCGCGCTCACCAAGCTGGACGTGCTGGACGGCTTTGAGCAGATCAAGGTGTGCGTGGGCTATCAGCTGGACGGCAAGGTGCTGGACTATCTGCCCGCCGATGCCAACATGCAGGCGCGGCTGACACCGGTCTATGAAACACTGGAAGGCTGGACGGAAACCACCGCCGGGGCGCGCAGCTGGGCCCAGCTTCCCGCCAATGCCATCAAATATGTGCGGCGGGTGGAGGAACTGATCGGCGCGCCGGTGTCGCTGCTCTCCACCAGCCCCGACCGCGACGACACGATCATGGTGCAAGATCCGTTTGTTGATCGCTAGTAGCCCAGTGGGCCGCTGCCCTGCCCAAGCCCCGGCGCGGTCCTGATCGCTTCCTGCACATAGGCATGGGCGCGGGCGACCGCGTCCTTCAGCGGCAACCGCTGCGCCAGGCCGCAGGCAATGGCGGTGGCCAGGGTGCAGCCGGTGCCATGGGTATGGCGCGTGCGTTGGCGCGGCGCTTCGAAGGTCATGAATTCCCCGCCGCTCCACAGCACGTCGCGCACTACATCGCCATTGCTATGGCCACCTTTGAACAAGACATTCTCGGCGCCCAGTTTCCGGAACGCCATGGCGGCATCGCGCAACCGCTGCTCACTGTCCGGCATGATGCCGGTGAGCGCTTCGGCCTCCGGCAGATTGGGCGTCACCAATGTCGCACGGGGAATGAGCCGCGCCTTGAGGACTTCGATACCCGCCGGATCCAGCAGGATCGCGCCGCTGGAAGACAGCAGCACCGTGTCCAGTATCAGGGGAATATCGTTGTCCGCCAGCGCATCGGCCACCGCCGCGGCGATGTCGCCATTGCCCAGCATGCCGATCTTGATCACATCGGCGCCAATGTCGTTCAGCGCCGCCGCGATCTGGCCACGCACGATCTCAGGCGCCACCGGATTGACGGAATAGACCTTGGCGGTGTCCTGCACGGTAACCGCGGTAACCGCCGTCTGGGCATAGACGCCAAAGGCCTGGGCGGTCTTGAGGTCGGCCTGGAGTCCGGCGCCGCCGGAGGAGTCGGACCCGGCGATGACCAAAATACGTGAAACCACTAAGCGGCCACCTCTTCGATCGCCGAAGCGATCTGACGCACCACGGCGCGCACGACTTTCTCGTCCTCGCCTTCCGCCATCACGCGGATCAGGGGCTCGGTGCCCGATTTGCGCACCAGGATGCGCCCCGAAGCGCCCAGCCTGGCATTGGCGGCTGCGATACTGGACTTGACCTTGTCGTCGTCCAGCGGCGAGCCCTTCTTGAAGCGCACATTCTCCAGAATCTGGGGCAGCGGATTGTAGAGATGCGCCGCCTCGCTGGCGGGCTTTCCGTCCTGCGCCAGCACGGCCAGGATCTGCAGCGCCGCAATCAGGCCGTCGCCGGTGGTGGCAAAATCCGACAGAATGATATGGCCGGACTGTTCGCCGCCGACATTGAAGCCGCCCTTGGCCATTTCCTCCAGCACATAACGGTCGCCCACCTGCGAACGCGCCAGCTTGAGACCCAGGGTCTGCAGATAATGGTCCAGCCCGGCATTCGACATCACCGTGCCGACCACGCCGCCGCCCTTCAGCTCGCCGGTTTTCGACCAGCTTTTGGCGATCAGGGCCAGAATCTGGTCGCCGTCGATGATGCGGCCCTGTTCGTCCGCCATCACCACCCGGTCGGCGTCGCCGTCCAGCGCAATGCCGAAATCGGCGCGCACTTCACGCACCCGGTTACACATGACCTGGGGTGAGGTCGAACCGCAATCCTGGTTGATGTTGGTGCCGTCCGGCGTGACGCCCATGGTGACGATATCGGCGCCCAGTTCCCACAACACTTCCGGCGCCACCTTGTAGGCGGCGCCATGGGCGCAGTCGATCACAATGCGCAACCCGTCCAACCGCAGATTGCGCGGGAAGGTGCGCTTGGCGAATTCGATATAGCGCGCCTGACTGTCATCGACACGCTTGGCGCGGCCGATCTGGGCGCTGGGGGCCAGCCCCTGCTCCAGGCCGGCGGCCATCAGCGCCTCGATTTCCATTTCCACCTCATCGGACAATTTCTGTCCGTCGGGTCCGAAGAATTTGATGCCATTGTCCTCGAACAGATTGTGCGAGGCGGTGATCATCACGCCCAGATCGGCGCGCAGGCTGCGCGTCAGCATGGCGACGGCTGGGGTGGGCAGCGGGCCGAACTGGAACACATCCATGCCCACGGCGGTGAAGCCGGAGACCAGCGCGCTTTCGATCATGTAGCCCGACAGGCGGGTATCCTTGCCGATCACCACCCGATGGCGGTGATCGCCGCGGGTGAAGATGCGCCCGGCCGCCATGCCCGCCTTGAGCGCCACTTCGGGCGTCAGCTTGGCGGTGTTGGTGCGGCCTCTGATGCCGTCGGTGCCGAAATATTTGCGGGTCATGCTTGAGGAAATCCTGACGATGGGTTGTTTTACCACAAACTGATTGCCGGAGGTTAAATCGACTTGTCTAGTATTTTCAGGACCTTAAGGGCATCCCTCAGCGCGCCGGGGGCATGGGTGCGGATATAGCTCGCGCCCTGCGCCTGGGCGAACAGTTCGGCAGCCAGGCTTTCACCGTGAAGTCTGGCGGGCCCTGACACATGGGCGGGCTCCTGGGCCGGCTCCTGGGCAGGGCGGCCCGCGATTCTGCGCAAAAAGCCCTTGCGGGACACCGAGACCAGCAGGGGCAGATCATAGCGGGCGCGCAGTTCGGACAGGCGGCGGAGCAGAATCAGGGAATTTTCCGGATCGGTACCGACAAACTGGCCCATGCCGGGATCGAGGATCAACCGATCCCGGGCGATGCCGGCATTGGTCAGCGCTTTCACGCGCGCGTCGAAAAAAGCTGTTACCCGGCCAAAGATTTCACCACAAGGCACATCGGTGCGGGTGGCGACACCTTCCTTCTGCACCGCATGCATCACGATCAGCTTGACGGATGACGATGCCAGTTCGGGATAGAGCGCGGTGTCGGGAAAGCCGTGAATGTCGTTGAGATAGTCCACGTCTTGCGCCAGCGCCCAGCGCTGCACCTGAGACGAGAAGCTGTCGATGGAAAGTGAAAGCCCCATCTGTTTCAACGCAGGCAACACGGCGGCCAGCCGCGCGATCTCGACCTCCGCCTCCACCCGCGCCGCATCGGGGTGGGAAGAAGCAGCTCCGATGTCGATGATATCGGCGCCCTCTTGCGCCAGCGCCTGGGCATGCGCCAGCGCCGCCTCCGGCGCGAGATACTTGCCGCCGTCGGAAAAACTGTCGCTGGTAATATTGAGAATGCCGAGGATTTTCATGGGAACCGAGCGGCACGTCTTCGTTTTTTGACGGCAGAAAGGAGTACAGCGCCGTCAGATTTCGCGCCACCCCGGGACTGCCAGGGCAGCAGATTTCCAAGACCAACAAATAGCGAAACGACCGCGATACTGCCAGTCACCGGTCCCGAACGCGGGAACAGATAAGCCAGAACCAAACCAACAAAGGCCAGCGCGAAATTTGCCAACGGCCCGGCCGCGGCGAGCATAGCGGTTTGACCGGGCGTTCGGATGCGGCTTCCAGTCGAAAAGGTCACCATTCCTCCTAAATCTCCCGAAGGAAGCGTCCAAAATTCGACCCTTTTAGTCTTGGTTCTGTAAGCGATAGGGAAAACGGCAAAAAGCGTTACCTTCCAGCCAAAGTAACGTACCGCCAGTGCATGGCCCCCTTCGTGCACAGCGACCACGACAAAAAGGGCCACCGCGTATAGCACCAAAAAAGCGGGACGCCCCTGCTGCAGCATCAGCAAGCTGGGGAGCCCGAGAATGCAGTACGCAAGTGTCCGAAAGAAAGTATTCATCGCCATTCCATGATCAAAAAAAGGCGGCTGGAACGCCTTTGTCATGGAAGATGGATGGCCGGGTCAAGCCCGGCCATGGAAAGTGTAGTCCAGTTTCCGGCGCGAGGGATTTTGTGGCGTGAGCAGGAGCGCCGAGCGACGTGTACTAAGACGTACACGAGCGAAGGCGCGACGAACTCACGACGCAAAAGACCCGCGCCTAAGCCGGAGAGACGATTGGACCGGGACCAGGCGCCGCCGGACGCGACTTGCCCGCCACCGGCACAGAAGTGCCCTCGCCGCGCGAAGGCAATACCGGCTCCTCGTAGGGCGTGCGTACTGGCGGAATGCCCTTGAGCAGCGCGTTGATCTCATCGCCGGTCAGGGTCTCGTATTCCAGCAACCCGCGCGCCAGCACGTTCAGATCGCTCTGCCGGGTGGTGAGGATTTCCTTGGCGCGCTGATAGCTCTCATCGATGATCCGGTGGATTTCGCTGTCGATCTTCTGCGCCGTGGCTTCCGAGATATTCTGAGTGCGCGAGACGCTGTGGCCCAGGAAAACCTCTTCCTGGTTCTCGGCATAGGCGATGGGCCCCAAACTGTCGGACATGCCGAAGCGGGTCACCATGGCGCGGGCCATGCGGGTGGCCTGCTCGATGTCGCTTTGCGCTCCGGTGGTGACCTTGTCATGGCCAAAAACAATTTCTTCGGCCAGACGTCCGCCGAACGCCACCGCAAGATCGGCCAGCATCTTCTGGCGCGACAGCGAAAGCTGGTCGCGTTCCGGCAGACGCATCACCATGCCCAAGGCGCGGCCGCGCGGAATGATGGTGGCCTTGTGGATGGGGTCGGAGCCTTCGACGCTGATGGCGACGATGGCATGGCCGGCCTCATGGAAGGCGGTGAGCTTCTTTTCCTCGTCGCTCATCGCCATGGAACGCCGCTCCGCGCCCATCATGACCTTGTCCTTGGCGTCTTCCAGCTCGCTCATGGTGACGACGCGCTTACCGCGCCGGGCCGCCAGCAGCGCGCCCTCGTTCACCAGATTGGCCAGGTCGGCGCCGGAGAAGCCGGGCGTGCCGCGCGCGATGGTGCGCGGGTCGACATCGGGCGCCAGCGGCACCTTGCGCAGATGCACGCGCAGGATTTTCTCGCGGCCCGCCAGATCGGGATTGGGCACCACGACATGGCGGTCGAAGCGGCCGGGGCGCAGCAGCGCCGGGTCCAGCACGTCGGGCCGGTTGGTGGCGGCGATCAGGATCACGCTTTCATTGGCTTCAAAGCCGTCCATCTCGACCAGCAACTGGTTGAGGGTCTGCTCGCGTTCGTCGTTGCCGCCGCCCAGCCCGGCGCCGCGATGGCGGCCGACCGCGTCGATTTCATCGATGAAGACGATGCAAGGCGAATTCTTCTTGGCCTGTTCGAACATGTCGCGCACACGGCTGGCGCCGACGCCCACGAACATCTCGACAAAGTCGGAGCCCGAAATGGTGAAGAAGGGCACATTGGCTTCGCCCGCGATGGCGCGCGCCAGCAAGGTCTTGCCGGTGCCCGGCGGGCCGACCAGCAGCACGCCCTTGGGGATGCGGCCGCCCAGGCGCTGGAACTTCTGCGGATCGCGCAGGAAGTCGACAATCTCCTTCAGATCGTCCTTGGCTTCGTCCACACCCGCCACGTCTTCAAAGGTGACGCGGCCCTGGCGCTCGGTGAGCAGCTTGGCGCGCGATTTGCCGAAGCCCATCGCCTTGCCGCCGCCCGATTGCATCTGGCGCAGGAAGAACACCCACACGCCGAAGATCAGCAGCATGGGGAACCAGTTGATGAAGATCGCCAGCAAGGACGGCATGCCCTCATCGGAAGGGGCGACCGCCGTATCGACATGATGGGCCTTCAAGGTCGGCCACAAGGTGGGGTCATTGGCAGGCACGGTCGTGGTGAATGGCTGACCACTGGTCATCTCGCCCTTCACGGAGTCGCCCTGGAAGGCGACCTTCTTGACCTGGTTCTGAATCACCAGCTCGTTGAACTTGGAATAGGACAGCGCCGAGGCCGTGGTGTGCGGGTTGGTCCCCTGGAACATGTTGAATAGGAACACCAGCAGGACCGCGATAATGATCCAAAGCGCGAGATTTCTCAGATTACTCAAGGGCCGTCCTTCTCTGGTCGCCGGGCAATGCGAACCTTCCCACCCCAGCCATTAGATAGGAAGGTTTTAGCCTATTGCCAGCCATCAAAATGTTAAGAATTTTGGAGAGTTCCCGCAACATGGCAAACCAACTATTGGCGAAGCCGCCGGGACGCCGAATTTCAGGTTTTCCTTGTACTTTCAGGCACTACCGCCAACCGGAAGGGGGCAAAATCCCGCTCTGCCTTGGCCGCGGGGCGAATATGACAGCCATGCAGCGTGGCGCCGCCGCGCAGGCTTTCACCGACGATGTGATCAAAAAGTCGCTCCAGCGACTCAAATCGCGGCCGGTAGGTTTGCTCGCCCACCGCCATCAACACCGTGGCCAGGGCGCGCAATCCGACCTCGCGCGGCGCTGCCGCCAGGGCGGACGGGTCCAGCAGGACGGGTCCATTGTCCAGCCTTCTGGCCGCGCGCTGCAGAACCGCCTGCGTCACGATCTCAAGACTCTCCCGGGCACGCGCCAGATGTGACGCAGCCGCCGCGATGCGCGCCGGCAACAGTCCCGCTTCGCTCAAGGCGGCTTGCGCTTTTCGGATCCTGACCCGGTCAAAGGCAGGATCTTCGTTCATGGGATCGTCCAGCCATGCCTGGCCCCTGTCCTTCAGATAGGCGCGCAAGGAATCGCGGCGCAAACCGAGCAACGGGCGCGCCGCCACCAACTGCGAAAATCCCGGCACCGGCCAGGGCGCGCGCGCGCCCATGCCGGCAAGACCGTCCAATCCGCTGCCGCGCGCCAGCCGCAGCAGGAAGGTTTCCGCCTGATCGTCCTGGGTATGGCCGACAAACAGCGTGGCGATCCCGTGCTTCGACAACCAGGCGCCCATCAGCCGGTAGCGCGCCTGGCGCGCAGCGGCCTCGATGCCGCTCTTGGGCTTTTTGCCCCGCCATGTCAGCACATGGGCTTTCAGGCCTGCCTGTTTCGCCCAGACCGCCACCTTTGCGGCGTCGCGCGCGGAGGATTTGCGAAGACCATGATCCACCGTCAGCACGATGGGCGGGGCGAGCCTGTTTGCCGCGGCGAAAGCGCACAGCAGATGCATCAGAGCCAGGGAGTCGCCGCCGCCGGACACCGCGACGGCTAGGGGCGAGCGGGCATGCCCGGCCATGGCTTGGGCGAAATTCTTCTCAAGCTCGGCCGCTTCTTTTTTGAAAGAAACGGCAGAAGGCTTACTTGCCGCAGGCCGTTTTGCGTAAGGTCGCGGCGCTGGCGAGGGTTTGCGGCGAGGCGTCGGGGTATTTTTTCGACGTGATGAACCCAAGGGTGGTACAGCCTTCCGACTTCTGGCCCAGCGACATAATGGATTGAGCCAGCTTGAGCATAGCGTCCGGCGCGCGCTGTGACTTGGGATATTTCTTGATCACTTCGGCAAAGGTGCGCGCGGCGGACGCATAGTCCTGACGGATGAAACTGATATTGCCGACCCAGTAGATCGCCTGGGGCGCCAGATCGCTGTCGTCGGGATTGGCATCGGCATAGGCGCGGAAGGCCGCCGCCGCTTCGGAATATTGCGCCCGGCTCATCAGGTTCATCGCCTGGTCATATTGGGCCCCGCCGGCCCGACCTGCCGGCGGCTGTGCCGGCGCCATCGGCAGCGTGCCCAAAACGCCCGGCGGACGTCCGGGTACGGCCGCGCCGTTGCCAGTGCTGGGCGCCCCCAGAGAAGGCCCAAGAGGAGGTAACGTGTCGCCGGGGCGCCCCGCCTGTGCCGGGGGAGCGTAAGGCTGACCGGCCGACGCCGTACCGGCCGCAGCGCAGTTGATGGCATCGTTGGCACCCAGTTGCTGCGCCGAAAGGGTGCAGAGACGATAGGCGAAATCCTTTTCCATCCTGTCGATCTTGTCGTTCGACAGCTGCAGCTGGTGACCGAGCTCTTCATTGGTGCCGGTGGCCTGACTGAGGCTTTGGGTCAGCGCGCGCACCTTGTCTTCCAGGGCCTGGATGCGCGCATCCTGTTGCTGCGCGGTTCCCTGCAAGTCGTGGATACCGCTGTCCTGGGCAACCTCACGCGCCTTTTCCTCATCGCTGGGACCGAACAGTTGGGCACGGGCGGGCACGGTGCCCGCAACCGGGCCCATGGTGAGGCAAAGAGCCATAAGCAAAATCGCGGTGCGCTGGGTCATCATCGGGGCCTTCTACGAAATCTTTAAAGCAAAAAAGGGGCATGGGATTTATCCCACGCCCCTTAATTTTATGCGCGCTCGCGGGTCATACAAACCCAACCCGCTCGCGCTTGATCGGCGAGCGGTTTAAGAATTCGCGCCGCCGGCAATGGTAGTGACGCCGCGGCGGTTCTGCGCCCAGCAAGCCTCGTTCGACTCCGTGCAGATCGGCCGTTCCTTACCATAGGACACGGTCTCGACACGGCCGGTGGAGACACCCTGGCTGACCAGAAATTCCTTCACGGCATTGGCGCGGCGCGCACCCAGCGCCAAATTGTATTCGCGGGTGCCACGCTCGTCGGCATGGCCTTCCACGGTCACCCGCACCGCCGGATATTTGGCAAGCCATTGCGCCTGACGGCCCAGCACGGTCTTGTCGGTGTCCTCGATATTATATTCGTTGTAGGCGAAATGGACGGTGTCGCCGACATTGACGCGGAAGTCCTCGGCGCTGCCCGGCAGGATGCTGGGCTTGACGGGCGCGGGTGCCGGCGCGGCGGGCGGCGGAGGCGCCGGAGGCGGCGCGGTGGCGACCGCTTCCTGCTTGTGCGTGCAGGCGCCCAGGATCAGGGCGGCCGACAGGCACACAAATTTCAGGGAACGCGAAAACTGGATCATGATGGATTCTCCTGGCCGCGAAGACCGCCGGTGCAGGCGGCGCCCACGCTTATAGACAAAGACTGCACCTAATGATTGGGAACGCAATAGAGGGGATAAAGATCAAAAAAGAACGAAAAATTGCGTCCGAATTTGGACCAATTCTAAGAAAAGAACCCTACTGGATCAAGGGCGACCAGGCCGGGTCGGAGGCGGAGCCGGGGGTCAGAACACGCCGCTCGTTGCGGCCGGTAACATCCACCGACCATATCTGCGAGCCGCGCCCCCCTTCCAGGGACCGTGTGAACATCAAGACCCGTCCATTGGGCGCCCAGGTGGGGCCCTCATCCTCCCAGCCGGACGAGATCAGCCGCTCGCCCGAACCGTCGGCGCGCATCACGCCGATGTCGAATCGGCCCTTGTCCGGTTTGGTGTAGGCGATCAGATCGCCGCGCGGCGACCAGACCGGCGTGCCATGGAGGCCCGGCCCGAAACTGATTCGGTGCTGGCCCGAGCCGTCGGCATTCATCACATAGATCTGCTGGCTGCCGCCGCGGTCCGATTCAAAGGCGATCTGCTTGCCGTCCGGCGAAAAGCTGGGGGCGGTATCGATCGCCGGATCGCTGGTCAGGTGCTGAACGGCGCGATTGCGCAAATCCATGATGTAGATGTCGGAATTGCCGTTCGTTTCCAACGTCAGCGCCACGCGGTTGCCGTCCGGCGAAAAACGGGGCGAGAAGGTCATGTTGGGGAAGTTGCCCAGCACCTCCTGCTTGCCGGTTTCGATATCGAACAGATAGACCCGCGGCTTGCCAGCAATATAGGACATATAGGCGATCATCTGCGCCGTGGGGTTGAAGCGCGGGGTCAGCACCATATAGCTGCCGTTGGTGAGGAAAATGGGATTGGCGCCATCCTCATCCATGATAGCCAGCCGCTTGACGCGTTTGGTCGCCGGCCCGGTCTCCGAAATGAAGACAATGCGGGTGTCGAAATAGCCTTTTTCACCCGTCACGCGTTCATAGACCGCGTCCGACACCATATGGGCGATGCGCCGCCAATTCTCCGGCGTGGTGAAGAATTGCACGCCCAGCATCTGGCTTTCGCCATAGACATCCCACAGCCGGAAATCCACCCGCAGCCGTCCGTCCGGCTGCTGGATCACCTGGCCGGTGACCAGCCCCTGGGCGGTGATGCTGCGCCAAGTGGCGAACGTCGGCACCTTGTTGATGTCGGTGATGTGCTCGGCGAAGCCCTTCTGGTCGAGCGGACGGAAAAGGCCCGAGCGCTCCAGATCGGCGCGCACCACGCCTGCAACATTCGCGCCCATCTGGGGATCGCCCACAAAATCGGGAATGGCGATGGGCAGGGGCTGGGCATTGCCCTGGGTCACATCCACCTGCAGCGCGGCGTGGGCCGACTGCGGCAATCCGCAAAGGGCGGCCCATACAGCCAACAGGACCAGAAATTTCTTCATGCCGTTCTCCAGCAAACAGGGGACGCTCATATCATGGCACCAACGTGTCAGCGTCTTATTGGTTCATCATTTGGCGCGGGTCAAAGCGTAGCGGGTTGATTTCGCGCCAAAGATTATAGCGGTCGGGCGGCAGCCTGTAGGGCTGACATTGATAGACGGCGCGGCTGGCAGCTTCGGCGGCCGCGCGGGTATAGCCGTTGCCGGTGGCCGCCGCGACGGTGCCGGGCGTCATCTGCAGCCGGCCCACGGTGCCATCCAGATTGAGGCTCAAATCATAGTCCACAATCAGGTCACGCGCGTCGGGGGCGCCGGTGGGCGGAGACCAGCAGCGATAGATCTGACTCTTGAGGGCATCGGCCAGATCGGCTGTCATCAGATTGCCGGTGCCGATACCCTGGATTACGCGCGGACCCGCCTTGGCGGTCTTCACCGTCTTTTCGGGCGTGGTCAGCTTGTTGAGCAAGGCGTTGAAATCCTGCTGCATCTGTTTCTTGGTCGGCGCCGGCTTGTCCACCGGCTTGGGTTTTTCCTTGGCGATCTTGAACTGGGGCATCGGCGGCACGGGAGCGGGCTCAACCTCCTGCAACTGCGGCTCCGGCGGCGGCTCCAGCGCGGGGGGCGGCGTATTCATCTTTTGCGGCTCCGGCGCCGGCGGCGCCTGGGCGGCGACATTGGTCTGATCGGCGATGGTCACCAGATCCACCGGAACGACATGATTGTCCTGCGGCGTATCAAAATTGCGGTGAAACGTGAACAGCATCGTGACGAGGATCAAGCCATGAAACAGCGCGGACAGCACCATGCCATAGCGCGGGCCGCGCGCCGTGGTGGGGCGGGCGCGCCGTGAGCCGGGCGCGGCCGCCTTTTTACGGGCTGGGTTTTGGCTTGACGACATCGGTCACCAGCCCGATATGCGTGAATCCCGACGCCGCCAACAGCCCCATGACCTCCATCACCTTGCCGTAATTGGCCTGCGTATCGCCGCGCACGAAAATACGCTGATTGTAGCCGTTGGCGGAAATCGCCGTGAGCTTGTCCACCAATGCGGCCTGCAGAATTTTCTCTTTCTGCAGATAGATCGTGCCGTCGCGCTTGACGGTGATGGAAAGCGGCTCGCGGTCCTGGCCCAGCGCCGGCGCGCGTGTCTTGGGCAGGTCCACCGGCACGCCCACGGTGAGAAGCGGCGCCGTCACCATGAAGACGATCAACAGCACGAGCATCACATCGACAAAGGGGGTGACGTTGATCTCGGCCATGGCGCGGCGGCGCATCCGTCCCCTGCCGCGCTGTGACGTGTGCTGAATGCCGCCTGCCATCAGCGCGACGCTTTCTCGTCGAGCTGGCGCGACAGGATGGCGGAAAATTCGTCGGCGAATGCGTCCAGCGAATTCACATAGCGGCCGATCTCGGCGACAAAGCGGTTGTAGAAGATCACGGCGGGAATGGCCGCCAGCAGGCCCAGGGCGGTGGCAAACAGGGCTTCGGCGATGCCCGGCGCGACCACGGCAAGCGTGGTGTCATGGCGCGCGGCGATGGCCGAAAAGCTGTTCATGATGCCCCAGACCGTTCCGAACAGGCCGACAAAGGGCGAGACGGAGCCGATGGTGGCCAGCATGCCCAACTGACGTTCGATGCCGTCGGTCTCGCGCAGGATGGTGACGCTCATCGCCTTGTCGATGCGCTCCTTGACGCTGGGCAGCAGGGATTCGCGCAAGCCCCCCGATCCTTCAAAGGCGCGGCGCCATTCGCGCAAGCCGGCGAGAAACATGGCGGACAGGGGATGATCATTGCGGGCGCCGAATTGCTGATAGAGCTCGTCCAGCGACTGGCCCGACCAGAACAATTTCTCGAACTTGCGCGCCTTGCGCTTGAGGTTGGACAGCGCCACCAGCTTGTTGAAGATGATGGTCCAGGACCATAGCGAGGCCAGCAGCAGCAGGATCATCACCGCCTGCACGACATGATCTGCCCGCAGAAATGTCGAGACAATGTTAAAGCCGCCCGCCGCATCCTCGGCCGGCGCGGCCGCCGCGCCCGGCAGCGGGGCCAGGCCTTGCGTCTGCGCCGCGGGGCCGGTCGGGGCCGCAAGGGGCGCGTTTTGTGCCAGCGCCTGGCTGCTCGCAAGCGGAACGGCGAACACAGCGGCCAGAATCAGGACAGCGGCGGCGAGGGACTTGATCATCGGAAAACCTTTTGGCGCCAACGGGTTCATGGCGTGCGATCGTGGCCGAACTTTGGCGAATAAGCTCAAGTTTCTTCTGCGATAAGGAAAGGCGCAAGAGTCTGCTGGACGTTTTTGGGCAATCGCCGGGGCTTGCCTGTCAAGGTGGTAATGCAGGCTTCGACCCGCCCCTCGACCAGTACGGTTTTATCAAGGGTCACGCGCTGTATCACTTTCAGGCGTGCTCCCGATAGAGCCATCAGCGTGGTTCGCACCTGGATTACGTCGTCAAGGCGTGCGGGGCGATGATAATCCACCTGGATGGAACGGATGGCCCAGGCGGTCGGTTCCTCTTCTTCCAGGCCCGCCATCTTGGAAATACCCGACAGGCGGAAGAATTCGGTGCGGCCGCGCTCCATATAGCGCAGATAATTGGCGTGATAGACGAAGCCGGACAGATCGGTGTCCTCGTAATAGACGCTGATCGGCAGGATATGGGTCTTGCCGTCCAGAGTGCCCAATCCCTTCGGTTCAGTCATTGTCATCACTCGCGAACAGGCCGGTCTGGGATGGCGGCGCGACGAGGCCCAGATGGCCATAGGCCGCGCTGGTCAGAACGCGCCCGCGCGGGGTGCGTTGCACCAGCCCTTGCTGCATCAAGAAAGGCTCGACGATTTCCTCGATCGAGTCGCGCGCCTCGCCCAGCGCCGCCGCCATGGTTTCGATCCCCACCGGGCCGCCGCCGAAATTCTCCGCGATCAAGCTCAGATAGCGGCGGTCGAAGGCATCCAGGCCGCGTGCGTCCACTTCCAGGCGCGTCAGAGCGGCATCGGCGGTCTTGGCGTCGACACTGGCTTGGCCGGCGACGGCGGCGAAGTCGCGCACCCGCTTGAGCAAGCGGCCCGCGATGCGCGGGGTGCCGCGCGAGCGCGCCGCGATTTCGCGCGCGCCATCCTGGGTCAGGGCAAAGCCCAGAACCCTGGCGCCGCGCTCGACAATCGAAAGCAGTTCCGCAGGCGTGTAGAAATTCAGCCGTATCGGAATGCCGAAGCGGTCGCGCAGCGGCGTGGTGATCAGGCCGGAGCGGGTGGTGGCGCCGACAAGCGTGAACGGCGCCAGTTGGATCTTCACCGAGCGTGCCGAGGGGCCCTCGCCGATCACCAGGTCCAGTTCATAATCCTCCATCGCCGGATAGAGGATTTCCTCCACCGCCGGATTGAGGCGATGAATCTCGTCGATGAACAGAACGTCGCGCGGCTCCAGATTGGTGAGGATGGCGGCAAGATCGCCCGCCTTGGCCAGCACCGGCCCGGAGGTGGAACGGAAATTGACCCCCAGCTCGCGGGCCACGATCTGCGCCAGGGTGGTCTTGCCCAGGCCCGGCGGGCCGTGGAACAGCACATGGTCCAGCGCCTCGCCCCGGTCCTTGGCGGCGTCGATGAAGATGGAAAGATTTTCCCGCGCCTGTTGCTGGCCGACGAAATCGGCCAGCCGCTTGGGACGCAAGCTGGCTTCCAGCGTGTCGTCTTCGCTGCGTTCGGGCGCGACAAGCCTGTCAGCGGCGTGTTTGTCTGTCACCGCGCCATGCCTTTCAGTGCTTCACGGATCAGCGCGCCGGTTTCGGTATGTGCGCCCAGCGCTTGCGCGGCGCGCGCCACGGCCTCGGCCGCACGAATGTCGGAATAGCCCAGATGGACCAGCGCGGACACTGCGTCGCCTTCGGGGCCGCGCGGCGCATGCGCCACCGCGGCGATCGCGCCGTCCTCGTCGGCGCGCAACATCATTGACGGTGCCTTGTCTTTCAGTTCTGTGGCGATGCGCAGCGCCAGCTTGGGGCCGACGCCGGGAGCGCGGCCGATCATCGCCTTGTCGCCCAGCGCCAGCGCCCGCTGCAGGTCGCGGGGCGAAAGCGTCGAGAGCACCGACAGCGCCACCCGGCCGCCGACATTCTGTACCGTCTGCAGCAGGCGGAACCATTCGCGTTCTTCGGCGGAGCCGAAGCCGTAGAGCTTGATGGCGTCGTCGCTGACCTTCATCTCGATCATCAGGCTGGCTTGCGCGCCCACCGCCAGGCGCGACAGCGTCGAGGCCGGGCATTGCACCAGATAGCCAACGCCATGCACGTCCAGGATCACCGCGTCGTCAGTGGTGGAGTCGACCGTGCCGGTGAGTTTTCCGATCATTGCGCCGCCGCCATCCGCGCGCGGGTCGCGGACAGATGGGCATGGGCGATGGCGCAGGCCAGCGCATCGGCGGCATCGGCCTGGGTGACGCCACAGGCCGGCAGCAGGCGCTTGACCATGAACTGCACCTGTTCCTTGCCGGCATGACCGGCGCCGACCACGCATTTTTTGATATGGTTGGGGGCATATTCGGCGATTTCCAGCCCCGCCTGCGCCGCCGCCAGCAGCGCCACGGCGCGGGCATGGCCCAGCTTGAGCGCTGCCTGCGGATCGCGCGCGACGAACGCCTGTTCGACGGCGATGGATGCCGGCGCATGGCTTTGGATGATCAGCGACAACTCACGATGCAGGGTCATCAGCCGTACCCCCAGCCCGCTGGCCGCCTTGGTGGCGATCACGCCATGGGCGACATGGGTCAGCCGCGAACCCGAGACATCGATTACCCCCCAGCCCATCTGGGCCAGGCCTGGGTCCAGGCCAAGGATGCGAATCGTCAGGCTCATGACCCGTTTGTACCCTTTATGTTCGGGCTTTTCCTACTGGGTCTCTAATGGTTTTGGGCGAAATCCAGCATGGCCAGCGCAATTTCCCGCTCACCCATGATCACCTTGTTGGCGCCATGGGCCAAAAGATGATCCACCTCGGCGTCGAAATGGGCCCGCGCCACGATCGGCAATTGCGGATTGGCGCGCCGCGCCTGCTCCACGATCTGCCCCGCCTCGAAGGCCTCGGGAATGGCCACGAACAACAGCTTCGCCGCCCCCAGGTTGGCCGCCGCCAGCACGTCGTCCTTGGCGGCATTGCCCCGGATATGTTCGATGCCGAGATCGCCCACCGCGCCTTCCTCCAACACCAGCAAGGGCATCGCGTTCTTGATGCCGTCGGCGATCAGCTTGCCCACCCGGCCATAGCCCACCAGCACGGCATGGCCGGTGAGCTTGGTAAGTTCCGGCGCGGGCCGCGGCAGGTCGGGCGCGGGCGCCAGTTTGGGCGAGGCTTCGCGCCGGGCGGCGAGTGCGAACAGCAGCGGATTGAGAAAGATGGAAAGGATGGACACGCCCAGGATCAGGCCCCGCGCCTCGTCCGGCAAAAGACCCAGCCCGATGCTGAGATCGGCCAGGATAAAGGAAAATTCGCCGATCTGCGTCAGGCTGACCGCGATGGTGAGCGCACTGGCGCTTTTGACGCCGAACGCAAGCAGCAGCAGGTAACAGGCAACACCGCCCGCCACCACAATGGCGAAGGTCAAGGCCAGCGCCACGGGTTGGTTCACCACCACGCGCGGATCAAACAGCATGCCCACCGAGACGAAGAACAGCACGGCAAAGGCATCGCGCAGCGGCAGGGATTCTTCCGCCGCGCGTTGCGATAACTGTGAACCGGCCAGGATCATGCCGGCGAAGAAAGCCCCGAGCGCAATGGATACGCCGAACAGAAGGGACGCGGCGAAGGCCACACCCAACGCCGTCGACAGCACCGCCAGACGGAACAGTTCACGGCTGCCGGTATGGGCGATGTAATGCAGGATCGCCGGAATGACGCGGCGCCCCACCACCAGCATCAGGCCCGCGAACAGCGCCAGCTTGCCGAAGGTCAGCCCCAGGCTTTTGATCAGCACCGCCGCATGGACGTCGCCGCCTTTCAGCACCGCGGCGATGGGCGGCAGTATGACCAACACCAGCACGGTGAGCAGGTCCTGCACCACCAGCCAGCCGATGGCGATGCGTCCTCGCCCGGTTTCGGTAAGACGGCGGTCCTGCAGGGCGCGCATCACCACCACGGTGGAGGCCACCGACAGGCACAGCCCGAACACCAGGCCCTGCGCCAGCGGCCAGCCGAATGCCAGACTGGCGCCCACGCCGAGCGCGGTGATGATGGCCATCTGCAGCGCCGCGCCCGGCACCACCGTGCCTTTGACCGCCATCAGATCGCCGGGCTTGAAATGCAGCCCCACGCCGAACATCAGCAGCACCACGCCGATATCGGCCAGTTGCAAGGTGAGATGCTGGTCGATCACCACACCGGGGCTGAAAGGCCCGACCACCACGCCGGCCAGCAGATAGCCCACCAGCGGCGGCAGTTTCAGCCGCTGCGCCGCCGTGCCCAGCACAAAGGCCAAGCCCAGGCCGATGACCAGAACGCCAATCAGGGGGGACATATGCTCCATGTCCTCACTATAGAGAGGGGATGCGTGTGTCCGCCAGTTGCGCCATCAGCGCATCGCTCTAGAAGCGGAATTCGCCGCCCGGCTTCCAGTTGCGATAGTCGTCGTCGCTGCGGGTCAGCGGGTAATGCCGGGTCGAGGCCCAGCCATCCTCATTCAGGAACAGGTTGCCATTGGGGTCCTTGAACACCGGATAGACCTTGTTGTTGTAGTTGGCCCAGCCGGCAATTTCCGGGCCGGGTTCGAATTTCAGGCGCGCGACGGCGCGGACCTTGAATCCCTTGCGCCGCACGGCGATCTGAACGGGTGGACTGACACGGACCATCGCATCCCCCTTTTTGGCCGCTCTTGGCCGCCGGCGCGCTACTCGGCCAGCTTGGCCATCAGTGCGTCCGACAATTCGTAATTGCCATAAACATTCTGCACGTCATCGTGATCGTCCAGCACTTCTATCAGCTTCATCAGCGTTTCGCCCGCCTCATCCGCCACGCTCACAAAATTCTGCGGCCGCCACACGATGGCGGCGCTGGCGGGGGCGCCCAACTTGGCTTCCAGCGCGTCGCGTACGGTGGCGAAGTCTTCCATACCGGTGAGGAATTCATGGCCCTCGGCGGTGGAGACGCATTCATTGGCGCCGCATTCCAATGCCGCTTCCAGCATGGCGTCCTCGCTGCCTTTGCTTAGCGGATAGCTGATGACCCCGGCATGATCGAACAGGAAGCTGACCGAGCCGGTTTCGCTCATCGCCCCGCCATATTTGGAGAAAGCGGCGCGCACGTCGGCGGATGTGCGGTTGCGATTGTCGGTCATGGTTTCCACGATCAGCGCCACGCCGCCGGGACCACGCCCCTCATAGCGGATTTCGTCGTAATTTTCGGCATCCCCTCCGCTCGCCTTGGAAATGGCGCGCTGGATATTGTCCTTGGGCATGGACTCCACCTTGGCGGCGAGAATAGCGGTGCGCAGGCGCGGATTGTGCGCCGGGTCGGGCATGCCGGACTTGGCCGCCACGGTGATTTCGCGCGAAAGCTTGGCAAAGAGCTTGGAGCGCTCCTTATCCTGTTTGCCCTTGCGGAACATGATGTTCTTGAACTGACTATGGCCGGCCATTGTCGTCTTTCCCCGCTCGGGCGGTGAGATACCCACCTCTCCCCCCTCTTTTCAAGCCCGCGCTTGTCCAATCCATTGGGCCTGTGCAGGATAACGCGGCTTTTTAAGCTGCGGGAGCCGCCCATGACCACGCTCGCCACCGATCCCCTGACCCTCATACATTTGGCCATCAGCCTGGCCGCCATCGCCACCGGCCTGCCTGTGCTGGTGGCCATGCTGAAGGGGCAAATGCCGCCAACCCTGACCAGCATCTTTTTGGGCCTTACCGTGCTGACCAGCGTCACCGGCTTTCTGTTTCACAACAGCCATGTGACGCCGGGCATGATCATCGGCGCCATCTCACTGGGGGTACTGGCGATAGCGGTGTTCGCCTTTTATGGCCGCCGGCTCGCCGGGCGCTGGCGCGTGGCCTACACCGTTGCCGCGGCCTTGGCGCTGTACCTCAATGTCTTCGTGCTGGTGATCCAGTCCTTCGTCAAGATTCCGGCGCTGCACGCGCTCGCCCCTGGCGCACCCCCGGCCGGCCCGGTCTTCGGCGCGGTCCAGGGCATCGTGCTGATCCTGTTCGTCGTGGCGGGATGGCGGGCGGTGAAGGCGGCGTGGACGGTTTAAAGCTCCGGCACCGTCGGCTTCAACCGTCCGCCCGCGCGCACCGGGTCGATGCGGGTGGCAAGACCGTTCGCGGCCGTCTGCACGAACACCCCGCACAAGGTGGCGGGACCGGTGGCGGGCGAAAAACGCTGTGACGACATTTTGCGCGTGAAACGCTGCAGCGGCTCGTTCTTATCCATGCCGATCACGGAATCGTAATCGGCGCAGGCCCCGGCATCGGTCTGATAGGCGGTGCCGCCGGGCAGGATCTGCGCGTCGGCGGTGGGAACATGCTGGTGGGTGCCCACCACCAGGCTGGCGCGGCCGTCGCAGAAATGGCCCATCGCCATCTTTTCGCTCGTCGCCTCGGCATGGATGTCCACCACAATGGCGTCGGCGCCCTCGCGCAAGCGGCAGGCGTTCAATTGCGCGTCCACGCCGGCAAACGGATCGTCCAGCGCATCCATGAACACCCGGCCCATGGCGTTGATCACCAGCACACTGCCGCCCGGCGTTTGATAAAGATTGGCGCCGCGCCCCGGTGTGCCTGGCGGATAATTGACGGGCCGCAGGATGCGGTCCTCGGTGTCGATGTAAGTGAGAATCTCCTTCTGGTCGGCCCAGTGATTGCCGGTGGAGATCACATCGATCCCCATGGCGAAGAATTCTTCCGCGATGACCCGCGTCAGGCCGAAGCCGCCCGCCGCATTTTCGCCATTGGCGATCACCAGATCGAGCTTCAGACCCGCGCGCAGCCCGCGCAGCTCGGCCGCCACCGCGTCGCGCCCCGGCTTGCCGATAATGTCGCCCAGAAAAAGAATATTCATTGGAAACGCCTGATGCCCTGCTCGGTCAGAACCATGTCGAGCGTCCTATCATGGGCTTGGTGGGGAAGCGAGGCGACTTGCTGTCCGCTATAGGCGATGCCGATGGCAGGCACAGCCAACCCCGCGATGGTGCGGTCGTAATAGCCGCCGCCATATCCCAGCCGGCGCCCCGAACCGTCAAAGGCCAGCAGCGGCACCAGCAGCACGGAGGGGTTGGCGCGCGGCCAGGAAGCGTGCGGCTCGCAAATACCGAATGCGCCCGGCGCCATCTTTTCGCCATCGGGCACAACATGAAATTCCAGCTTCAGGCCTTTGCCGGTCACGCGGGGAAAGGCGATGCGGCACCCAAGGGCGGCCAACCGTTCCAGCAGCGCCGCCGGGTCGGCTTCATCGGGCAGTGCGTGATAGCCGCCCACCACGGCGCCCGGCGCAATCCCCAGCGCATCGCTGTGCCGCGCGATCTCGGCCGCAAAACCGGGACGTGCCAAGGTCAGACGGTTTTCGCGCGCCGCCCGCCGCAGAGCCTGCTTTTGCGCGTCAACCTCGGCCATCACTGCGCCGTGGCGGGGGGCTCGGCGGGTACTTTGATGATCAAGGTTTTGTCCTCGCCATTCTGTGCGCCATAAAAGTTCAGCTGGGCCGCCACGTTGCGGTCAAAGCAGCGGTTCTCCGGCTCGTCCGTCCGCAACATATCCAGGCTGGAGCGGATCGCCAGACTGTATGTCCTCAGCACTGCGCCGCCCTTTACGGTATGGATGATCCAATAGCGCGTATCGCTGTCCTCGGCATTTTCTCCCGCATGCATTTTTGCGATCGCCGATATGACAGGACCGAATTGGGTGGGCGAGCGGCCCTGCATCTGGCCTTCAGCGATCGGCCCGTTCCAGACAATGCAGACACCCTCGATATCGTTGCCGAACAATTCCTGAAGCGGAACGATGGCGGAATTGCTTCTGTTCTGGCGCAGAATTTCGGTTCCGTGCGCCACCAGCGCAGTGTGTGCGCGATTTTCGAAAAAGCCCCGCGGCCAATACGCCACCGCCCAGCCGGCGGCTGCTAGCACAATGGCAGCGACAGTGATGCGCCCGCTGCTAAACACGCCTACACCCCACCCACGTGCTGCTCTTTTTTCCGGATCAGTCCGACATGGACGGCCGGTGGACGGTACCGTATTCGCCGTTGGTATTGGATCTCATGGGCCTGCAAGTGCAGGTGGGCGTCGTGTATCCGGAACCACGGTCCCGGTCAGGGACAACTCCCGATGAGTACAATTAAGGCCCCTGGGCATCGCAACCTGACGCGCGAGACAGTGACCGTCCACCCCTAACTTAGGCGTGCGCCAGCCGCACCGCAATGTCTTCCAGCCGCTTGGCGGCGCTTTCCAGCGCATCAGCGGCGGCGCTTTCGGCCTGTTCCGCCCGCAAATGCAGAGATTGTCTCTCGCCATCGTTCACGGTGCCAGTACCGGCGCGGCCCGTCAGTTCATGATGTTCGTCGGCGATCAGCAAGGCCGCCATCAGCAGCATGCGCGAGTCCCCCACCTGTCCTACCGAGCCCAGAACCTCGCGCGCCTTCGCATCCACATGGGTGGCCAGATCCTTCAGATGCGCCTCCTCGCCGTCATCACAGGCGATGGTATAAGCGCGACCGTTCACCATGATGTTTACGAGAGGCATCGCAAATCCTTTTTTCGCTCCTAGCGCGCCAGGGCGGCGCGGATTTCGCCCATGGCCCCATCCACCCGGTCTTCCGCTTCCTCGGTCAGACTGGAAAGCACCGCGACCTCTTCTTCCAGTTCCGCGATACGCACGAGCAGCTTTTCGCGCTCCGCCTCCAGTTCCGCGATCCTTTCGGGCAGTTTGGCGGCCGCATCCAAGCTCTCGCCCACCGAAACTGCGGCATTCTCCAGACCTTGAAGGGCTACTTGGAAGCGGTTTCGCGCCAATTCAAGCCGACTCATGCGCGCCTCATCGCTCAATTTCCCCAAGACTTTAGGCCCTCAGGGGAAATCGGGTCAACCGATACGCGCGCGCCGCATGCCCTCAGGCCTTGACGGGGGCGCCAACCGCTCGCTAAGGCCACCCACCACCAGCCGGGAACCCCAGATGACCCTGCCCGATCAGGCCCTCCCTGAGCAGCACAAAGTCCGCCGTCTCGCCAACGCCATCCGGATGCTGTCCCTGGATGCGGTGGAGACGGCAAAATCCGGACATCCCGGCCTGCCGCTGGGCATGGCCGACGTCGCCACGGTGCTGTTTTCCCGCTTTCTCAAGTTCAACGCCGCCGAGCCCGGCTGGGCCGACCGCGACCGCTTCGTGCTGTCGGGCGGGCATGGCTCGATGCTGCTCTATTCCCTGCTCTGGCTGACCGGCTATCCCAAGGTCACGATCGAGGACCTCAAGCATTTCCGAAAAGTCGGCAGCCCCACGGCCGGCCATCCCGAATATGGCCATCTGCCCGGCATTGAAACCACCACCGGGCCGCTGGGCCAGGGCATCGCAAATGCCGTGGGCATGGCGCTGGCCGAGCGCCTGCTCAATGCCCGCTTCGGGGACGAGCTGGTCAACCACAAGACCTATGTCATCGCCAGCGATGGCGACTTGATGGAAGGCATCAGCCACGAGGCCATCGGCCTGGCCGGGCACCTGGGGCTGTCCAACCTGATTGTGCTGTGGGACCACAACAACATCACCATCGACGGCGCGCTCTCGCTGTCGGATTCCACCAACCAGGCACAGCGCTTCCAGGCTGCGGGCTGGACCGTGGATTCCTGCGACGGCCATGACGCCGCCGATATTTTCGCCGCCCTGCAAAGAGCGCAGACCTCCGGCCGCCCGGTGATGATCGCCTGCCGCACCATCATCGGTTTCGGCATGCCGGGCCGCGAAGGCACTCAGAAGGCGCACAGCGACGCGCCGGGCGCCGAGATCGTGGCGGGCGCGCGCAAGGAATTGGACTGGCCCTACGAACCCTTCATGGTGCCCGACGATCTGCTCAATCAATGGCGCGCCATCGGTTCCACAGGTGCGGCCGCTCACAACGCGTGGAATGCGCGCAAGGCCGCCAGCAAGCGTGCCAAGGAATTCGACGACACCGTCAATGACGTGATCCCGGCATCGCTGGCGCCCGCGCTGTTGGCGCTGAAGCAGAAGCTGTCTTCGGAAAAGCCCAGCGCCGGCACCCGCAAGATGTCGGAAAAAGCGCTGGAGGTGATCAACAGCGAATTGCAGACCACCGTCGGCGGCAGCGCCGATCTGACTCCGTCCAACAACACCCGCAGCAAGGGCCTGGTGGAAATCAGCCCCGGCAATTTCGCCGGGCGCTACATCCATTACGGCATCCGCGAGCACGGCATGTGCGCCGCAATGAACGGCATGGCGCTGCATGGCGGCGTCATTCCTTATGGCGGCACCTTCATGGTGTTCAGCGATTATTGCCGCCCTGCCATCCGCCTGGCCGCCCTGATGGGCATACGGGTTGTGTTTGTCATGACCCACGACTCCATCGGCGTCGGCGAGGACGGCCCCACCCACCAGCCGGTCGAACATCTCGCGGCCCTGCGCGCCATTCCGGGTCTCTTGGTGATGCGCCCCGCCGACGGCGTGGAGACGGCGGAATGCTGGGAGCTGGCGCTGAAAAGCGATCATCATCCCAGCCTGATCGCCTTTTCGCGCCAGGACGTGCCCACCTTGCGCACCACCCATACCAGCGAGAATCTCTGCGCCAAGGGCGCCTATGAGCTGGCCGGTGATGCCGGCGCCAAAGTCACCTTCCTGGCCACCGGCACCGAAGTCAGCATGGCGATGGAAGCGCGCGCCAAACTGGCCGCTGAAGGCACCCCGTCACGCGTGGTGTCGATGCCCTGCTGGAGGTTGTTCGAGGAACAGCCGGAAGCGTATCGCAAACAGGTTCTGGGACCCGGCACCGTCAAGGTCGCCATCGAAGCCGCCGCCCGCGAAGGCTGGGACCGCTATATCGGCTCGGAACTGCTCGGTGACGGCGGCGCCTTTATCGGCATGCACAGCTTCGGCGCCAGCGGGCCCTACAAGGATGTTTATGCCAAGTTCGGCATTTCCGCCGATACCGCCGTCGCGGCGGCCAAAAAATTGCTCAAGAACTAGTTTAGGAGACTGACATGGCGCTTCGGGTAGCAATCAACGGCTTCGGCCGCATCGGCCGTCTGGTGCTGCGGGCGATCGTGGAGTCGGGTCGCCGCGACATCGAGGTCGTAGCGGTCAACGATCTGGGTCCGGTGGAAACCAACGCCCATCTGCTGCGCTATGACAGCGTGCATGGCCGCTTCCCGGCCCAGGTGAGCGTGGACGGCGAATTCATGATCGCCGCCGGTCACAAGATCAAGGTCACCGCCATCAAGAATCCCGCCGAGCTGCCGCACAAGGCGCTGGACGTGGACATCGCCCTGGAATGCACCGGCATCTTCACCGCGCGCGACAAGGCGGCACTGCATCTGGAAGCCGGCGCCAAGCGCGTGCTGGTCTCAGCCCCCGCCGAGGGCGCCGACATCACCGTGGTCTATGGCGTCAACCACGACAAGCTGACCAAGGACCACATCATCGTTTCCAACGCGTCCTGCACCACCAACTGCCTGGTGCCGGTGGCCAAGGTGCTGAACGATTTGATCGGCATCGAAAAAGGCATGATGACGACGGTGCATTCCTACACCAACGACCAACCGTCGCTGGACCAGATGCACAAGGACCTCTATCGCGGCCGCGCCGCCGCCTTGTCGATCATTCCGACTTCGACCGGCGCCGCCAAGGCCGTCGGCCTGGTGCTGCCGGAATTGAAAGGCAAGCTGGACGGCGTCTCGGTGCGTGTGCCGACGCCGAATGTCTCGCTGGTGGATCTGAAATTCCTCGCCAAGCGCGCCACCACGGCGGAAGAA
>JANYAR010000100.1 GCA_025361185.1 Alphaproteobacteria bacterium
AGCTTGCGGACATGGGCAATGACGTCCAGCGTATTGACGCCGATCGAGCCGGTAGAGCCCAGCACCGTCACCTTGCGCGCCAGGACATCTGCCATCGGCGGCAGTTCGTCAAAAATCCGGGTGGCGGCAATGGCCTTCATAGGTGGCCCCCGAACAGGGGATTGAAGTGCAAGGCGAACACCAGCAGCGCCATCACCACACTGGCGGCAAACAGCGAATCCACGCGGTCCAGCACACCGCCATGGCCGGGGATCAGCCCGCCGGAATCCTTGGTGCCGAAATGGCGCTTGACCAGGGATTCGAACAGATCGCCGCCATGGGCCACAAAGCTGAAGGCAAAAGCGAACAGCATGGCCAGCGGGACGTTGAAACTGAGAATGGCGATATAGAGCGCGAACACCATCGCTGCGGTGATGCTGCCGCCGATGGTGCCGGCCCAGGTCTTGCCCGGCGAAATCCGCGGCGCGATCTTGGCGCCGCCGATCAGCTTGCCGAACACCAGCGCACCGGTATCGGCGGCCCACACGATCAGGAACAGCCCCAGCACGGTCTGAGATCCTTGCGGCGCGAGTGTCTTGAGACCCACCAGCGCCAGCCCCGGCAGACCGACATACAGCACACCCGCTCCGTGCCACAATGGATTGTCGTCCCGCAGCCGCGCCTGGACAGTGGCAGCCGCCGCGCCCAACACCAGCAGGCCAAAGGCGATCACGATCTGATGCAGCAGCAGTGCGGTGATGGACAAGGCGATGGCCATAGCGGTGAGCGCGGTCTGGATATGGATCGGCTTCTGGTCGGCGGCCTCGCGCTGGGCCGGGGAGCGTACCATGCGGTGCCATTCGCGTGCCGCCAGCATCATCATCACGGCGGTGACGACGGCAAACCAGACAGGCTTGCCGAAGGTCAGCGCCACGGCAATGACCGCCATGACGATGCCGAACAACAGGCGCAGCACGCCTTCGCCGGCGGTTCGCAGCATCGGTGCGGAATTGCCCTGGCTCATGGTCACGCCACGGCTTCCGAATCCAGGGCGCCAAAGCGGCGTTCGCGCGCGGCGAACTGATTCAGCGCGGCGATCAGCGCGCCGCGGTCGAAATCCGGCCACAGCGTGTCCACGAACAAAAGCTCGGCATAGGCCGATTGCCAGAGCAGGAAATTCGACAGCCTGTGCTCGCCCGAGGTGCGGATCACCAGATCGGGCGCGGGCAGCGCGCTGGTGAACAGGCGGGCGGCAAAGAGTTCGGGGGTGATGGTTTCGGGGTCCAGCCGTCCGTCGGCGGCGGCACGCGCCAGTTCGCGGGTGGCGGCGACGATCTCTTCCTGCCCGCCATAATCGAAGGCGAAGGTCAGGTTCATGCCGGTGTTGGCCAGGGTGCGTTTTTCCGATTCCTCGATCATCTGCTGGATGTCGGATGCCACCCGGCCGCGATGGCCGATGATGCGCATGCGCACGTTGCGCGCTACCAGCTCGTCCATGTCGCTGCGGAAATAGGCGCGGAACAGGCCCATCAAGGCGCCGACTTCGGTCTTGGGGCGCTTCCAGTTCTCGCTCGAAAAGGCGAACAGGGTCAGATTCTCAAGCCCCATGTCACAGGCGGCGCGCACCGTCTCGCGCACCGCGCTCATGCCGGCATAATGGCCGGCCTCGCGCGGCAGATAGCGCTTCTTCGCCCAGCGGCCATTGCCGTCCATGATGATGGCGACATGCTTGGGAAGATGGAGTGGAAGGTCGCCCAAGTCGGTCATACCTGCATGATTTCCTGCTCCTTGGCATGGAGCGCGCTATCGATGTCCTTGATATGGGCGTCGGTCACCTTCTGCAGTTCGTCACCCTTGGTGTGCTGGTCGTCCTGGCTGATCTTGTGGTCCTTCTCCAGCCGCTTGAGCAGGTCCATGCCGTCGCGGCGCACATTGCGCACAGCAACGCGCGCGGCTTCGGCATATTTCGCCCCCAGCTTGGAAAGTTCCTTGCGCCGTTCCTCGTTCAGCTCGGGCAAGGGAATGCGCAGCAGCTGGCCGTCCATCTGCGGATTGAGGCCCAGACCGGCATCGCGGATCGCCTTGTCCACCGCCTTGGCCAGGCCCTTATCCCACACCTGCACCGTGATCATGCGCGCCTCGGGCGTGCCGATCGAGCCGACCTGGTTGATCGGCACCGTGTTGCCATAGGCCTCGACCTTGACGGGGTCGAGCAGCGCCGCACTGGCCCGCCCGGTGCGAAGTCCGGCCAGCTCGCTCCTCAGGGTGGCGACCGCGCCATTCATGCGGCGGTCCAGTTCATCCTTGCTGTAGGCCTCAGCCATCACCATCGCTCCATGCACCCCGGGGAAAGATTACCTTAAGACCCCGGCCGAACTTCATTTTTCTTCTATAATGGTTGCCCGGCCCTCGCCCCTGAGCACTTTGGCCAGCCCCCCCGGGTCGCCCAAGGAAAATACCAGGATCGGGATGCGGTTTTCCCGGGAAAGTGAGATGGCCGCCGCATCCATTACCTGAAGATTCTTAGCTAACACCTCGTGATAACTCAGAGAATCATACCGAATGGCGGCAGAGTCCTTTTTGGGGTCAGCGCTGTAAACACCGTCCACCTGGGTTCCTTTCAGCAGGGCGTCGCAGCCCATCTCGGCCGCCCGCAACGCCGCCGCAGTATCGGTGGTGAAGAAGGGATTGCCCGTCCCGGCCCCAAAGATCACCACCCGGCCCTTTTCCATGTGCCGGATAGCCCGGCGGCGAACATAGGGTTCGCAGACATTGTTCATGGCGATGGCCGACTGGACCCGGGAGGCCAGACCCACCCGCTCAAGCCCCGCCTGCAGGGCCAGGGCATTCATCACCGTGGCCAGCATGCCCATATAGTCGGCGGTGGAGCGGTCGATGCCCTTGGCCGATCCGGCCAGGCCGCGAAAGATATTGCCGCCGCCCACTACCATGCAGATTTCGCTGCCGGCGCCATGGGCTTCCTTCACATCGCGGGCGATGCGGTCGATGACATCGATGTCGACGCCGAAGGAGCCATTGCCCATCAACGCCTCGCCGGAGACTTTCAACAGAATCCGGCGGTATTTCGGCGCGGTGGGCATGGGGTAGACCTCGCTCAGTTAGCGTCCGCCCGCCATCTGGGCAACTTCATCGGCGAAGTCGGCCTCGGCCTTTTCGATGCCCTCGCCCACCTGGAAGCGGACAAAGCCCTCGATCACCACCGCCGTCCCCAGATCCTTGGCGGCCTTTTCGATCACCTTGGCGATCTGGGTCTCGCCGTCGATCACGAAGGTCTGCTGCAAGAGCACGGTCTCTTCGTAGAACTTGCGCATCCGCCCTTCCATCATCTTCTCGATGACATTTTCCGGGCGGCCCGACTGGCGCGCGATTTCGGCCTGGATGTTGCGCTCGCGTTCGACCACTTCGGGCGCCAGATGTTCCGGCGAAATCGCCAGCGGAGACGCCGCGGCGACATGCATGGCGAGCTGCTTGGCAAGAGCGGAAAGCTTCTCCTTGTCGCCGGACGACTTCAGCGCCACCAGCACGCCGATCTTGCCCAGCTCAGGCGAGGCAGGATTGTGGACATAGGCCGCGACCACGCCGGGATTGACCGACAAAGCGGCGGCGCGGCGCACGCTCATATTCTCGCCGATCTTCGCCACCATTTCGGTCAGGGTCTGCTGCACGCTGGACGAGCCCATCGGGCTGGCCAGCAGCTTTTCCAGATCGCCGCCTTCCTTCAAAGCCAGTTTGGAGGCGTCCTTGACGAAGGTTTTGAACTCGTCGTTGCGGGCGACAAAATCTGTTTCGGCGTTCACTTCCAGCAGCACGCCGGTGCCGGCGTCCACGGCGACACCCACCAGCCCCTCGGCGGCGGCGCGGCCGGCCTTCTTGGCGGCCTTGGAAATGCCTTTCTTGCGCAGCCAGTCGATGGCGGCTTCCATGTCGCCCGCCGTCTCATTGAGCGCATTCTTGCAGTCCATCATGCCCGCGCCGGTCTTGTCGCGCAGGTCCTTCACCATGGATGCGGTGATGTTGGCCATGTCAGTCTCCATCTGTGCCCAGGCCGCGCTCAAATGGGCACGGCCGGGGCATCATTTTTGCGTAAAGCTCAGACTGCCGCCGGTGCGGATTCGACCAGCTGGGCACCGGCTTCTTCGATCACTTCGGCTTCGCCAAGATCCACGCCGGCCGCGGCCTGGCCCTGGCCAAGGCCATCGATCACCGCGCGGGCAGCCAGGTCGCAATAAAGCGCCAGGGCACGTGCGGCGTCGTCATTGCCGGGAATGGGGAAGGCAATGCCGTCGGGATCGCTGTTGGAGTCCAGGATCGCCATGACGGGAATGCCCAGCTTCTTGGCTTCGGCGATGGCGATGGCTTCCTTGTTGGTGTCGATCACGAACAGCAGGTTGGGAACGCCGCCCATTTCCTTGATGCCGCCCAACGAACGTTCCAGCTTGTCCTGCTCGCGCAGCAGGCCCAGCAGTTCCTTCTTGGTCAGGCCCGACTCGCCGGCGCTGGTCAGTGTCTCTTCGATGGTGCGCAGGCGACGAATCGAATGGGAAATGGTCTGCCAGTTGGTCAGCGTGCCGCCCAGCCAGCGATGATTGACGTAATACTGGGCGCAGCGCTTGGCGGCCGCGGCGATCGGTTCGCTGGCCTGACGCTTGGTGCCCACAAAGAGAATACGCCCGCCGCCGGCGGCGGTTTCGCGCAAGGTCACCAGGGCCCGGTGCAGCAGCGGCACGGTCTGGGTGAGGTCGAGAATATGGATGTCGTTGCGCTGGCCATAGATGTAGGACGCCATCTTCGGGTTCCAGCGCTGCTGGCGGTGGCCGAAATGGGCGCCTGCTTCGAGCAGTTGGCGCATGGAAAATTCTGGCAAAGCCATAAGTTCAGTCTCCTTTACCGGTTAGCCAGACGCGGGGATTATCCCTTGTGGGGGACACCGGACGGCGACGGCAGAACACCTGCCGAAAGCCATCCCCGCGTGCGAGATGGCGGGCTTATAGGGATTTGGGGGGGGCTTCGCAAGCCTCAGGCCCCGGGGCGCCAGGCCCAAAACCGGCGCGATTCCGGTCTGCGGTACCCCAAAATCAAGCTTTTGAGGGTTCCTTAACGCCGGGATTGCCACAATTGGGGATGACCAAACGGCGGTTCCTGAGCCTGGACGGGCTGCGCGGCATCTGCGCGCTGAGCGTGGTCTTTTACCATTCCGACGACTTCTTTCACAAAGGCCCGATCCTGCAGCACGGTTTCCTGGCCGTGGACATTTTCTTCCTGCTCAGCGGCTTCGTGATCGCCTTCGTCCATGAGGGCCAGCTGAAGGCCGGCGCCGGTCTGCCCTGGTTCACCCGGGTGCGCGCCCGCCGGTTGCTGCCGGTGTTCTGGATCGGGGCCCTGTTCAATCTCGCGATTTTCTTCTGGATGGCGGCGACGGGCCATTATCCCGGCTATGGCTGGACCCTGATCTGGATCGTGGTGCCGCTCACCACCCTGCTGATGCTTCCCGCCTGGGGCACGCCGGACGGCAGCTTTTCGCCGCCCATGTTGAATGTCACCTGGTCGCTGCTGGTGGAATGGGTGGTCAACCTGGCCTATGCCGCAGGCATTTTCCGCTTGCGCACCCGCACCCTGGCGATGCTGGCGGTTGTCGGTTGGCTCGCCATGACGGTGGCGGGCTATTTCACTGACCGAGGCTGGTGCGTGGGATACCAGATGCTGTCGCTCGGCCTGTTGCGCGGGGCCGCCGCCTTCCTGGCAGGCGTGGTGATCTGCCGCCTCCATCGGCGCGGCACCTTCGACCGCCTGCCCCAGCTGGCACCCGAACTGCTGCTGGTCATCTGGCTTTGCATAGCCTCGGTGCCCACCTTCACCGCGACCCCTACCTTCGACGCCTTCGCCGTCACGATCCTCTGTCCGGTCCTGGTGGTTCTGCTGCTGCGCGCGGACGACAAGGCGCCCGCCTGGTTCAAGACGTTGGGCGATCTGTCCTATCCCCTCTACACCATCCATCCGGGCCTGATCCTGCTGGCGGCGCGCACGCCGCTGTTCGGCCTGGACCGCCATCCCGCTCCGCTGCGCGGGTTTATGGTGATTGGTCTCTGCCTCCTGGCCGCCTGGATCGTGACAGTCCTGGCGCGGCTGCGCCTACCCCTGCCGGCGGTGCGCAAAGCCGCCGCGTAACGGGGGCTATGCGCAAAGCTCGCGGCATTCCTTGCATTGGCCATGCTAGACACACGCCATGAGTCCGAACGATCCCATCCGTCCCGCCATTCGCGCGCTTGAGCCTTCGGGCATTACCAAAGTCACCGCCCTGGGGCTGGGCAATCCCGACATCCTGCCGCTTTGGTTCGGCGAGACCGATCTGGTGACACCGCCTTTCATTCGCGAGGCCGCCATCAAGGCGTTGGAAGACGGCCGCACTTTTTACACCAATGCACGCGGCATTCAGCCGTTGCGCGAGGCGATCCAGGGTTTTCACAAGCGCACGATCGGTGCCGATATCGGTTTGGAGCGCATCACCATACCGGGCGCCGCCATGCTGCGGTGGTGACGGCGCTGCAGATGTGCTGCGAGGGCGGCGACAATGTGGTGATCGTCTCGCCGATCTGGCCCAACATCTTCCAGGCGACCCGGGTAGTTGGGGCGGAGCCCCGGCTGGTGCGGCTGAACGAGGATTGGAGCGCGGGGCGTTGGCACCTGGATCTCGACAAGCTGTTCGACGCCTGTGATGGGCGTACCAAGGCGATGTTCCTGGCCTCGCCCGGCAATCCCACCGGCTGGATGCTGAGCGCGCAAGAACAGAAAACCATCCTGGATTTCTGCCGCCGGCGCGGCATCGCCATCCTGGCCGACGAGGTCTATGGCACGCTGATCTATGACGGCGCCGCGCACGCGCCATCATTCCTTTCCATCGCCGATGAAGACGACGCGGTGTTCGCCATCAATAGCTTTTCCAAGCCCTGGGCGATGACGGGCTGGCGCATCGGCTGGCTGGTGCATCCCAAAAGCGTGGAAGGCGCCGCCGCCGCCATGGCCCAGTGCAACAACACGGGCGCCACGCATTTCGCCCAGTATGGCGCGCTGGCCGCGCTGTCGCCGGAAGGCGACGCCTTCCGCGCCACGTTGCTGGAGCGCTGCCGAGAGGGGCGCAACGTGGTGGAAAACTGGATCGGCCGCCAGAACCGGGTCCGCTGGCTGAAGCCGGATGGCGCCTTTTACGGCTTCCTGCATGTCGACGGGCTGAAGGACAGCCTGGGTTTCTGCCAAAACATGGTGCGCAACGACAAGGTGGGCGTGTCGCCCGGCTGGGCCTTCAGCCTGGGCGATCCGCGCGACGATTCTTACTTGCGCATCTGCTTCGCGCAGGATTCCGCGCGGCTGGCCGAAGCGCTGGAACGGCTGGAAGGCGCGATAAGGAAACTTTAATTGCTAGCTCGCAATCTACCAGGGCTTCAGTGTTTCCCATCGCGCCGCCATTCGCTGCCTAAACGTCTTTGGTTTTTCGGGCGGCGGCGGTGAGCGATAAATCCTCTCAAAGTCGGCATAGAGAGCGCGATCCGGTAGAAGGTCCGGGTCTTCAAATTCTTTGTAGGTTATAGTTTTAACAGCAGGCGGATTTCTGCCGTACTCCTTGGCCAGCTTCTTCCCGTGGGCGGTCAAAACCTCGCACAAGAGCATTGGAAAATAGATGCCATCATCAACGAAAGAAAAGATCGCACTAATATTGTCCGAATAGGACGAGTCTATGTGGCCGCCCGGCGTCTTAAGCCCAAAGTAGCCGATGATGCGGTCGCCATCTGCGGGTATCGCGCGAAGTCGTTCAATACTTTGCGGCAAGCGATCCAGTACGAGCCCCAGGCTGTCAATGCTTTGGTGCAGCGTAACGGAAATGTGAATAGCGCCGATGCTCGACTTGACCCGTTCAAGAATCGTCTGCCGAAGTTCAACTATACAGGTCAATGGCGTCTGCAATACGCGAAAATCGGTTATAAACTCGAAGACCAATCCTTGCTGCGAGGGTGCGCGAAGGACGCGCGCATACTCATGGAAAGTGCTCTCGTACATTCTCGACATACTAAGTGTGTGCTGACGCTTCATCCCGACAAATGTGTTCGTGATGCTGACCGCGAGGGCTATTGCATTATTGACGCCCGAGATTTCATCTCGCAGCCGCTGACGGTGCTCGACGTTGCGGGCGATGTACCGAGCGGCCAAGGCACCGACCAACGCGCCCCATAGGGCAGCCGAAAAGTTTGTGTTCAGGAAGTGCCAAACCCATTGGGCCGCGGGCGACACCGCGGCCCACCCGATTACCAATATCCCGCCCACAGCACGGAAGGCATCAGACAAGGCTTGGCACATGTTGGTCCCGCATCTTAAACGGCCTCGACCGACGTCACACCGGGTAAGGCCGCGACGCGATTGCGCAAGGTGGCATTCACCGCGATGCGTTTGCTGAGCGCGATCTCGACCTCCTCACCCGCATGGCCCGGCACCACCAGGCTGACCAGGCCTTTGCCCGGCTGGGAGAGTTCGGCCGACAAGGCCCCCAACGCGGAGGCGTCGGATAGCTTGACCACCATTCCTTCGCCCGCCTGCGCCGCCGCCGCGTCCAGATCGAGTATGGACGCGGCGCGCAGTTTCAGTTCGTCGCCGTCCCATTCCGCCGCCGCCGTGATCAGCAGCGACTTGCCGGATTCCAGCAACGGGCGGCAAGCCGCCAGCACTTCGGGAAACAGCATCACCTCGAACATGCCGGTGGGATCGGAGAAGGAGACAAAGGCATACATCTGGTCGCTGCGCCCGCGCCGTTCCGACTTCTTGATCAAGGTGCCGGCGATCTTGGCCTTGAAACCGCCGCGGCGGCGGTCTTCCACCAGGGCCGAATAGGTGGATGCGCCCAGCCGCTTGAGCGCCGGGCCGTAAGAATCCAGCGGATGACCGGACAGATAAAAGCCCATGGCGTTGAATTCCTCGCCCAGCCGCTCATGCACCGGCCAGTCCGGCATAGCGGCAAGGCGCAACTCTTCGTTTCCCCCGCCCGAGCCGAACAGCGACACTTGTCCGCTTTCGCGTTCGCGCTGGGCTGCCTGGGCCCCGCCCAGAATACGGTCGGAATTTTCCACTACCTGGCGGCGGTTGGGATTGAGGCTGTCGAAGGCCCCTGCGCGCGCCAGATTTTCAAAGGCGCGCTTGTTGACCAGGCGCGGGTCCATCCGGCGGGCGAAATCCGACAGCGACTTGAACTTGCCGCCCTCCTTGCGGACGTCCACCACATGGTCCATCGCCTGGCGGCCGACGCCCTTCACCGCCGCCAAGGCATAGAACACCGTGTTGGCTGCCGCATCGCAGGTAAACACCGCCTCGCTCACATTGATGTCGGGCGGCGCCACCTTCACCCCCAGCCGTTGGGCTTCCTGGCGGAAGATATTGAGCCGGTCGGTGTTGCCGATATCCAAGGTCATGGACGCGGCCAGGAACTCGACCGGGTAATTCGCCTTCAGATAGGCCGTCTGATAGGCGACCTGGGCATAGGCCGCGGCATGGCCCTTGTCGAAGCCATAGCCCGCGAATTTCTCCGCCTGTTCGAAAATCTGTTCGGCCACCGATTTGACGATGCCTCTTTCGCCCGCGCCCTTCAGGAACTTCTCGCGCTGGGGAATCATCTCGGCCGGAATCTTCTTGCCCATGGCGCGGCGCAGGATGTCGGCCTCGCCCATGGTGTAACCGGCGAGTTCGCGGGCGATGCGCATGACATCGTCCTGATAGGTCATCACGCCATAGGTTTCCTTCAGGATCGGCTCCAGCAGCGGATGCAGATAGTCCGGCGCCTCCTTGTCGTTCTTGCAGGCGATGTATTTGGGGATGGAATCCATCGGACCGGGGCGGTACAGCGCCACCAGCGCCACCAGGTCGTTGATATGATCGGGCTTCATCTTGCGCAGCAGATCGCGCATGCCCGTGCCTTCCAGTTGGAACACGCCCACACTGTCGCCATGGCTCAGCATCTCAAACGTGTTCACATCGTCAAAATCGATAGTCTGGGTGTGTAGCGCGATGCCGCGCCTCTTGAGCAATTCTTCCGCCTTGGCGATGACGGTCAGGGTCTTCAGCCCCAGAAAGTCGAACTTCACCAAGCCGGCTTTTTCCGCGTCCTCGTAATCGAACTGGGTCACCGGCATGTCGGAGCGCGGATCGCGATAGAGCGGCAGGATTTCATCCAGCGGCCGGTCGCCGATCACCACGCCGGCCGGATGGGTGGAGGCGTGGCGGTACAGGCCTTCGATCTTCCCGGTGATCTCGAACAGGCGCTGCGCCATGGGCTCCTGTTCGGCGATCTGCTGCAGGCGCGGCTCGCTGTCCACCGCCTCGCGCAGCGAAATGGATCGGCCGGGCGGATTGGGGATCAGCTTGGCGATGCGGTCCACCAAGCCCAGCGGCATCTGCAGCACGCGCCCGGCATCGCGCACCGCGGCGCGCGCCTGCAGGCTACCCAAGGCGATGATCTGGGCCACCCGGTCATGGCCGTATTTGTCCCGCACATAGCGCACCACTTCGTCGCGCCGTTCCTGGCAGAAATCGATGTCAAAGTCCGGCATCGAGATGCGTTCCGGATTGAGGAAACGTTCGAAGAAAAGACCGAAGCGCAAAGGATCAAGATTGGTGATGTCCAGCGCCCAGGCCACCAGCGAAGACGCGCCGGAACCGCGCACGCCCACGGGAATGCCGCGCCCCTTGGTCCATTTCATGAAGTCCGAAACGATCAGGAAG
>JANYAR010000115.1 GCA_025361185.1 Alphaproteobacteria bacterium
CGGCATCCTGATCGTGGGCGCCATCGTCTGCGGCTTGGCGCTGTGGGTGGAGTTCACCTGGTCGCCGCCTTTTTGGGTGCACGCCGTGCTGTGGCTGCCGCTGATCTGTCTGCTGACCGGGATATTCCTGCGCCTGTCCAAGTCGGCGCTGCTGGTGCTGCAATACAAGCATAAGGCCGGCGAGGGGCGCGTGGAACGCTAGACAGACTCAGCTTCCGTTGTCCGTCGGAACCATGCGGCGGCATTTCCCGTAAAGACGAAATACAGCGCCACAATCTCAAGGATCACTTGCACCAGGCTAATTGCCCCAGCAGCGGAAATGCCGAACAGATTTTTGAATATGGCTATGTAACCGGGCAGGCCCAGGACGAACATCGCCAGCCAGACCCAACGCGCCCAATTCTGCCTTTTGAACGCTATGAGCCAAAGAAGGAGCAGCAACAGGGCTTCGACGGAAACCTGGACTCCAATTACAAATCCTGGCCCTAGCCCACCGGCCGCAGCAATTGCGGCATTTTTGGGTGCCGTCAGGATCGCGACTGCCACGCCCAAAACCAGAGCTAGAAAGTTCAGCCAAAAGAAATTGCGGACATTCGACGGCATTTTTCTCCCCACCCCCTATTATGACCGCACTATACAAGGTTCCACATGAAACTCACCTTCCGTCCTTACCCCGGCCTGACGGTTGCTTGCGCTCTCCTGTTCGCGATCCTGTGCGGACTGGGCGTGTGGCAGTTGGAGCGCCTGCAATGGAAGCTGGCGCTGATCGCGCGGGTGAACGCCCATATGGCCGCCGCTCCCTTGGCGCTGGACCAGATCAAGGTGCTGGGTGCCGATGAGGCGCAGTATCGCCGTGTGCGGCTCACTGGCCGTTTCGATCACGCACACGAAGCCTATGTGTTCACCACCGATGCCGGAGCGCCGGTCTATCATGTGCTGACGCCTTTGCGGCTCGAGGATGGCCGCGTGCTGATGGTCGACCGTGGCGAAGTGCCCAAGGAGCTGCTCGATCCCGCCACCCGCGCGGCCGGCAATGCCCTGGGCGCGGTCGAGGTGACGGGCGTGTGGCGTGTGCCCGATGCGCCCGGCGCCTTCACGCCGCCACCCGATATGGCGCACCGGATCTGGTATGCCCGCGACTTGGGGACAATCGCTGCGGCGGATCATCTGATCCTGACGGCCCCCGTGGTGGTTGAGGCCGACGCAAGCGCGAATCCCAGCGGCTGGCCGAAAGGCGGCCAGACCGTGGTCAGCTTCCGCAACCAGCATCTCAGCTATGCGGTGACCTGGTTCGGGCTGGCCTTGGGCCTGCTAGGTATCTGGTTTGCCTATCATATTTCCAAAGGGCGGATCGGCCTGAAATAACCACCGGCCAGTGGGGCTTCAGGGTGGCGAGGGCGGTTTTGGGGCCCTATAACCCCAGCCATGCAGTTTATTTCCACCCGGGGACAGGCGCCCCCGGCCTCCTTTTCAGACGCCCTTCTGGCGGGTCTGGCGCCCGACGGGGGCCTGTACCTGCCGCAAAGCTGGCCGCAATTTACGCCGGCTGAGATCGCGGCCTTCAAAGGCGCGCGCTATCAGGATGTGGCCTTTCAGATTCTGTCACGTTTCACCCAAGGTTCTTTCAGCGACGCCGAACTGCGCGACGCGGTCGAAGCCGCTTATGCGAAATTCGATGCTTCCGAAATCGCTCCCTTGGTAGAGATCGGTGAAGGGCGATATCTGTTGGAGCTGTTCCACGGCCCCACCCTGGCCTTCAAGGACGTCGCGCTTCAGGTGCTCGGCCAGTTGTTCAGCCGCGCCTTGGCCAGGCGCGGTGGCCGCGCCACCATCGTCGCCGCCACGTCCGGCGACACCGGATCGGCCGCAATCGCCGCCCTCGGCGGGCTGCCCAATATCGACGTCTTTGTGATGCACCCACGCGGCCGCATCAGCGATGTGCAGCGGCTGCAGATGACCACCTGCGCCCACGCCAATGTTCATAACATCGCCTTGGAAGGCAGCTTCGACGATGCGCAAGGCATCGTGAAGGCGCTGTTCGCCGATGCGCCGTTCGCCAGCACGATCAGCATGACGGCGGTGAATTCCATCAACTTCGCCCGCATTGCGGCGCAATGCGTCTATTACTTCACCGCGACCGCCCAACTGGGACAGCCAGCGAGTTTCGTGGTTCCCACCGGCAATTTCGGCGACATCTTCGCGGGCGAGGCGGCCATGCGCATGGGACTGGGCGTGGCCCGGCTGGTGATCGCCACCAATGCCAATGACATCTTGGCCAGGGCGTTGAATGACGGCGTCTATGCCAGTGGCACAAACCACGCCACGCTGAGCCCCTCGATGGATATCCAGGTGGCGTCGAATTTCGAACGCGCTTTGTTTGAAGCGTCGGGGCGCGATGCCGACTGGACCGCCCCGGCGATGAGCGACTTCGCGCGGACCCGCAAACTGGAGTTGCCCGCCTCCGTTCTGGCCGAGCTTCGCGCCCGCTACAGCGCCTTTGCCAGCAGCGATGAGCAAACCCGGGCCGCGATCGGGGCCGTCTATAAGCAGACCGGGCGCATCATCGATCCGCACACCGCGGTTGGCGTTGCCGCGGCGATGAAGATGGCCCCACTTCGCAGTCAAAAGCCAAGCGCGCCGGTGGTGATCCTTTCCACCGCCCATCCGGCGAAATTTCCGCAGGCGGTGAAAGAGGCCATCGGTACCGCGCCCCCGGAACCGGCGCGCCTTGCCGGCCTCAAAAACCTGCCCGAAAGAATGGAAATACTGGCCAACGACCCTGCTTTGATAAAGCGGTTCATCTTCTCTAGACTGGCTCCATGACCCTGAAAATATCCAAACTTTCCAATGGTTTGACGGTTGTCAGCGATCCCATGCCGGGGCTGGAAAGCGTCGCTGTGGGCATCTGGGTGAACACCGGCAGCCGCAACGAAGATGCGAAGTCGATGGGCATCTCCCACATGCTCGAGCATATGGCCTTCAAGGGCACGGCCAGGCGCAGCGCGCGCGCCATCGCCGAGGAGATCGAGGCGGTGGGCGGCGTCCTCAATGCCTATACGGGGCGCGAGCAGACCGCGTTCCATGCCCGCATCCTGAAAGAGGATGTGCCGCTGGCGCTGGACATGATCGGCGACATCCTGACCAACCCGGCCTTCGAGCAAACGGAACTGGAACGCGAGCGCCAGGTGGTGCTGCAGGAGTTGGGACAGGCGCGCGATACGCCCGACGATATCGTGTTCGATCATCTGCAAGCGGCGATCTTCAAGGATCTGCCGCTGGGCTGGTCGATCCTTGGCGAGGAGACAAGCGTCAACGCCTTCGATTCCGGTATGCTCAAATCCTATATGGCGTCAAATTACAGGCTTGAGGGCATGACCCTGATTGCGTCGGGCGCCGTCGATCACGCCAATATTCTCGCGCTGGCCGAAGAAAAGTGCGCCGGCCTGAACCGGGGCGCCGTGCCCAATTGCGCGCCCGCCCACTATGTCGGTGGGGATTACCGCAACCCCGAAGACCTGGAACAGGCGCATGTGACCTACGCCTTTCCCGGCCTGTCCAACCGTGATCCGGATTATTTCGTGGCCCAGATCTATGCCACGGCGCTGGGTGGGGGCACCTCGTCGCGCCTGTTTCAGGAAGCACGCGAGAAGCGCGGGCTTTGCTATTCCATCTATGCCTTCTCCAACGGTTTCCAGGATTGCGGCTTTCTGGGCATCTATGCGGGCACCGGGCAAAGCGAGGCCGCGGAAATCTCCGCGGTCATCGCCGGCGAAATGGAAGCGATTGCGGGCAATCTGACCGACGCGGAAGTGGCCCGCGCCCGCGCCCAGTTGAAAGTATCCCTGCTGATGGGCATGGAGCGCCCCGGCACGCGCACCGAGCAGATCGCGGGCCAATTGTTCGCGCTGGGCAAGGTGCAGACGGCGGCGGAAATCGTGGCGCAGCTCGATGCCATCGACGCCGGCGCGGTGAAACGCTACGCGGCGCGCATGATGCAGGCGGGCCGGCCCTCCATCGCCGCGGTCGGCCCGATCGAAAAACTGGAATCACACACGGCATTCGCGCGCCGCTTTGGACATTCTTTGGCGGACGCGGCGGAATAATGGTCAAAGCAGCTTTCGCCAAGACCCGCCCGATCGCCTTCATGCGCGGGCTTACCTTCCCCGGCGGTCAGCAGCCGGTGATCCGCGGGCAGGGTGTCTATCTGCGCTATCCGCGCATTGCCGATTTTCCCATATGGTCCAGGCTGCGCGCCGAAAGCCGCCCATTCCTGACGCCCTGGGAGCCGGTCTGGGCCGATGACGAGCTGACGCGCGGCGCCTTTCGCCGCCGCATCAAGCGTTACCAGAAGGAAACACGCCTGGATTCGGCCTATGTCTTTTTCGTCCTGCGCGAAAGCGATGACGCGCTCGTGGGCGGATGTACCTTGTCCAATGTGCGGCGCGGCGTCACCCAATGTTGCACGTTGGGTTACTGGGTTGGCGCCAAATTCGCGCGCCAGGGTTATATGACGCGGGCGGTAAAGGCGCTGGTCCCCTTTGTCTTCCGCACCCTGGGGCTGCACCGCATCGAGGCGGCTTGTCTGATCGGCAATGAAGCCTCCAGAAAGCTCTTGCTGCGTGCCGGCTTCCAGCAGGAAGGTGTGGCGCGGCGTTATTTGTTGATCAATGGCGAATGGGCCGATCACCTGCTATTTGCTTTGCTCAAGGAAGAAGCGCAGCTAGGTTGAGGCTCGCGTTCACGGCGACAAAAAATTGATGACACTATTTCGCCGCAATGATTTATTTCACGTCGCGCTTTTTGCGGCGTTTCTTTGCGTTCTGGGGCCGGCTTGGGCGGCTGACAAGCCGCAGGCCGATCTGGTCAATTTCGGCAAGACCGACAATGTGCTCGATCTCAAACCTTTCCTGTCGCCCTATCGCGCGCCGGGCGGCGGCACGGAAGCGGACGGTTCGTCTTGGTACATCGTTCAGGTCAGCAACGATACGGTGCGCCCGGCCACGCGCGTGCTGCTGGCGGGCCAACCGCCGCGCATGGCTCTGTCGCTTTTGCCGCGCCGCGCGCGCCCTTCGATCCTGGCGGTGGCCAGTTCGGATTCCGGCACCGTGGTGGAAACCGCCAGCGCCTATGGCCGCCGCGCCTGGCGCGTGATCGTGCCGCCGGTCTCCACTGTCGGCCTGGCCATCCGTGTCGGTTCCGCGGACACACCGCCCGCTTTGTCGGCCTGGACCGAGCCCGCTTTGTCGTCCCACAACCGCCAGCTTGCCATTTTCATCACCGCGGTGGGCGCCTTGATCGGGGCGGCGGCGATGATCACCGGGGGCCTTGCGGTGCTGATCGGCCATGCCGCGCCGCGCTGGGTGGCGCTGACCCTTCTTCTGTTGCTGTTCAGCTGGTTGTCAGGCACGGGCATGTTCGATGCCAGCCTGGCAACCCGGATCGGCGGGCCTTACGGCCTGTCCGCGCTGCTCACGGCTTCGGCGCTGGCGGCCGGCGCGCGGCTGGCGAACGCCATCATCCCGGTGCGCGACATCTGGCCCAAACGCGAGAAGCTGTTTCATCGCGTCCTGTTTGGGCTGATGGTTCTGGGTCTTCTGGCTTATGTGGGTGTTCCGGGCACGACGCTATTGACGGATGTCAGCATCGTGGTGGGCAGCATGGCAGTTGCGGCCTATCTGGTTCATTGCGGCCGCCATGGTCACAAGGCGGCCCAAGTTATCGCCCCCAGCGCCGCGGCGTTTGCATTGGTGGCGCTGGCGGCAGCCGTCATGGCGATCGGCGGCTTGGGCGAAAGCCTCACCGGCCCGGCGGCGACGGGCGGCTTTGCCGCCGCCGGCGCAATTCTGCTGGCTCTGGCGGTGATTGCATCCGAGGAAATCGCCGTATTGCCGTTCCTGCACGGCTCGCATGCCGCCAAGCTGCTGGAAGGGCAGTCCATACCGCAAACATCCATCGATCCCAACGCGCCCTTCAACAGCCTGGCGCGGGCCGCCATCGGGGCTGCGCATCAAGGCGTGTTCGATCTGGATTTCCGCGCCGGCTTGCTCACTCTGTCCGCCGAGGCGGCGCAGATGGTGGGGCTGTCGGCGCACGAAGCCACGCTGTCACACGGCGACTGGGTGGGACATGTCCATCCCGACGACCGCGAGGTCTATACCGGCGCGCTGGAGGAATATCGGGGCCGTCCCGGGCTGGCGTTCCGTCTGGAATTCCGCGCGCGCGGCGGCAGCGGTCCCTATCGTTGGCTGGAGTTGCGCGCCACCATTGTCAGCGAACAGGATGTGCCGTCCGACTGTCTGGGCCTGATCTCTGACGTCACCCAGCGCAAGGAGGCCGAGTTCGCCGCGATCGAGGTGGAAAATGAGCGCGCCCGCAAGGCGGCCTTGCCGACGGACCCGCTAACGGGGTTGGGCAATCGCGTGGCGCTGATGAAGGCGCTGGACGCGCTGGGCGAAAGCTTTTCCGGCGCCCTTTTCGCGCTCCTGGATGTGGACCGCTTCAAGGCCGTGCATGCCAGCCTGGGCGACCGGGGTGCCGACGAAATTCTCAAAATGATGGTCGAAAGGCTCGGGGGCTTGAAGGAACCGGCGGAGATTTTCCGCGTTGGTGGCGACAGTTTTGCCATGATCTATGCCCGCCCCGAATATGCAGGCCTGGCCATCGGCAACGCGCTGGTCGAAGTTTGCGCCCAGCCTTATCAGCTGGAAAGCCGCAAAGTCTTCGCGCCTTGCAGCGTCGGCCTGGTCAGCGGCTCGCAAAGTGAGGACCCTCTCGCGCTGATCAAGAATGCTGAGTTGGCGTTGATGGCCGCCAAGCGGCAGGGCGGCTCTTGCGCCCGGCTCTATTCCGCCGAGCTTGAAACAACGGCGCGGGGCGACAGCGTGGCGCTGGAGAGCGAACTGCGCCATGCCTTGAGCGCGCAGCAGCTGGATGTTTTTTATCAACCGATCGTCCGGCTGACGGATCGCAGTGTCGCGGGGTTCGAGGCGTTGCTGCGCTGGCATCATCCCGCCCGGGGCCTGATCTCTCCCGCCGATTTCATCGCCCATTCGGAAGAGAGTGGCCTGATTGTCGAGTTGGGACGCTTCGCGCTGGAACGCGCGGCGACCGATCTGGCGCACTGGCAACGCTATTTTCCGATTCGGCCTGCCTTGTTCGTCAGTGTCAATTTTTCCCGCCGCCAGCTGCGGGATTCCGGTTTTGAAGCCCTGCTTCAGACCATCCTGGGCGGCAGCGGCATCGCCCCGGGCACCCTGAACCTGGAGATCACCGAGAGCATCATCGCCTCCGATGTCAAAGTGCCTGAGCTTATGGCGCGCATCCGCGCCGCGGGGGCCGGACTTTCGATCGACGATTTCGGCACCGGCGCAAGCACGCTGAGCGAACTGCGCAATCTGCCCGTGGATACGGTGAAAATCGACCGCAGCTTCCTGGCCCGGCATGGCGCCACCGAAATGGACGCCGACGGCGAAGTGGTGCTGGCCGGTATCGTCTCCATGGCCCATGAGCTCAAGCGGGCGGTGGTGGCCGAAGGGGTGGAAAGCGAAGCCGACGCGCAATTCCTGGCCAAGATCGGTTGCGAATTCGGCCAGGGCTATTATTTTTCGCCGCCTCTGGATGGTGCCGCGGCACTGGATTACATCGCAAGACACTATAACATGACGGCTGCCCCCGAACTCGGATAACCCCCTTCTTTCTCAACGGAGACGCACATGACGATCAAAGCCGGCGACAAGATTCCTTTCGCCACCCTGATGGAGATGCAGGACGGCAAGCCTGCACCTGTGAGCACCGACAGTTTCTTTGCCGGCAAGAAGGTGGCGCTGTTCGCCTTGCCGGGCGCCTTTACGCCGACCTGCTCGGCCAAGCATGTGCCGGGTTTCGTCGCGAACTTCGATGCCCTGAAGGCCAAGGGCGTGAATGCCATCGCCTGCCTGTCGGTCAACGACGCCTTTGTGATGGGCGCCTGGGGCAAGGACCAGAAGGCGGACGGCAAGGTGCATATGCTGGCCGATGGCAATGGCGATTTCACCCGCGCCCTGGGGCTGGAATTTGACGCCAGCAAGTTTGGCATGGGTAAGCGCAGCCAGCGCTATTCCATGATCGTGGACAATGGCGTGGTGAAATCCGTCAACGTCGAGGCGCCGGGCGCGTTTGAAGTGTCGAGTGCTGAATATCTTCTGAGTTCAGGCCAGTTGCCCTAGGAGCGACAGGCAGGCGAGCGCAAGCGAGAAGTTGCCTGCGCGACCAACAAATAGAAATTAGCGCGGGATAGCATCCCGCGCTAATTGGTCGGCGCGCTCGTTTTCGGGATGTCCAGAGTGGCCCGCCACCCATATCCAATGGATGTCGTGCCGGGCCATTTCATCATCCAGCATGTGCCACAGGTCTTCGTTCTTGACCGGCTTTTTGCCGGCGGTCTTCCAGCCTTTTTTCTTCCAGCCGGCAAGCCATTTGGACGCCCCGTCCATGACATAGCGGGAATCGGTGTGGATGGTGACGGGGCTGCCTTTCTTTACAGCGCGCAGGCCCTCGATCACCGCCATCATTTCCATGCGGTTGTTGGTGGTGGCTTTCTCGCCGCCGCATAGTTCTTTCTCATGATGGCCGCTGCGCAGGATCGCTGCCCAGCCGCCGGGGCCGGGATTTCCCGAGCAGGCGCCGTCCGTAAAGATATCAATGCTCACAATCCGTATTCCCGCGCGTGCTTCACCTTGTTGTGGAAGCGCAGCTTCTTGGAATATTCGCGCGGGTCCTTGGGCCGCACCAGCGCACCCGGATCGGGATTGAGCCAGTCATAGGTGCGCGTCAGCAAAAAGCGCAGGGCGGAGCCGCGCATCAGCACGGGCAGGGCTGCGATCTCCGCCTCGCTGAGCGGGCGTGCCGCGCGATAGGCGTTGATCACCGACTGGCCCTTGGTGATGTTGTAACTGCCGTCCAGCTCGAAACACCAGCTGTTGAGCATGATCGCCAGATCATAGACATAGGCGTCGTTGCAGGCAAAGTAGAAATCGATCACCCCCACTTCATTGCCCACGAACAACACATTGTCCGGGAAGAAATCGGCATGGATCACGCCGCTGGGCAATCCGCTGGGCCAGCCGGACACCAGCTCTTCCAGGGAGCCGTTGATCAACGCGGTCATCCCGCCTTCGATTGTATCGGCGCCGTGAATGGCCTGCGCCAGCGGGCGCCAGCCTTGCGGTCCCAGGGTATTGGCGCGTTTCAGCGCAAAACCTTCGCCCGCCTTATGAAGGCCCGCCAGGGCGGCGGCGGCGGCGGCGCAGTGGGAGGCGTCGGGCCGGCGCAACGCAATGCCGGTGAGGAAGGTGACGATGGCGGCGTTGCGGCGGTTGAGCATCACCAGCGAATGTCCGTCACGTGTTTTGACCGGCAGGGGGCAACGCACGCCGCGCTGCGCCAGATGCTCCATCAGACCCAGAAAAAACGGCAGGTCCTGCGCCGCCACGCGCTTTTCATACAGGGTCAGGAAGAAGGCGCCGCGGTCGGTCTGCAGGTAGAAATTGGAGTTTTCGATGCCTTCGGCGATGCCCTTGAAGGACAGGGGCTCGCCGATGTCGTAGCGCGCCAGCAGCCGTTCCAGCTCCTCGAAACTGACTTCGGTATAGACGGCCATCGGACTCAGGCCCCACGCCTAAATAAGCGGACATATTTGTTGGTCGCTCGCCGGTACGCTGCCGCTACCGGCCTCGCGGACGCTCCTTGGTTTTTCTGGCCTTCTATGCTTTCCATCGGGGGTCTGCTTGGCTATGGTCCGCCGCCCCAAATGGCGGTCTGGCGAGAAGTCGGGCAGGCAGCGGGCAAATGTCAAGCGCCCCCATGGTTTGGGCGGCGCCCAAGGAAAGAATCGCGTTGATGCATCGCCTGTTCCGCCTGGCCCCTCTGGGCGCTCTGCTGCTGCTCTTGGGCTGCTCGACGAAGATAGCGATCTGCCCGGTGCCGGCCATCCTGGCCGATACCCAGAGCGTGACCATCTTTCGCCCGGGCACCACGCCGGATATGGCCAATGAGCTTTACACGGTCGCGCTGATCAATGCCGAGGGTGACTGTACCTACAGCACCAAAACCTCCCTGGTGCACGCCTCGCTGGACCTGACGTTTGTGGCCGCCCGCACCCCGTCCACCGAGGCGGCAAGCTATGCGGTGCCCTATTTCGTGGCGGTGCATGAGGGGGCCAAGATCTATGCCAAACGCCTCTACACCCTGAAGTTCGCCTTTGCGCCGGGCGCGTCGACGGCGACCATCACCCAATCGCCGGACGACATCGAAATTGCGATCGCCAACGGCAAGCTGCCCTGGAACTATCAGGAGATGGCCGGCTTCCAGATGACGGCGGCGCAGATCGAATACAACAAGACCAGGGGCCGTTACGTCCCATGACGTCGCTGGCGGCCGAACTTTCGCGCATCGCCGGCAAGGCGTTCGCCGCGGAGGGCCTTTCGGACAGTTTCGGGCGGGTAGCAGCCTCCGACAGGCCCGACCTGGCGCAGTTCCAGTGCAATGGAGCATTGGCGGCGGCCAAGATTTCCAAATCCAATCCCCGCGCCATCGCCGAAAAGGTCTCGGGCCGCCTCAAGGCGGAAGAAATTTTCAGCAAGGTGGAGATTGCCGGGCCGGGTTTTCTCAATCTGGATTTGACCGACGAGGCGCTGAACGCGCGCGCTGCACGGCTTGCGAAGAGGGATGGCCCCGCCGCCGCCAATGGCAAGACCGCGGTGATCGATTTCGGCGGCCCCAACATCGCCAAGCCGATGGCCGTTCACCATCTGCGTTCCTCCATCATCGGCGATTGTCTGCAGCGGCTTTACCGCGCCAATGGCTGGAAGGTGATCAGCGATGTGCATTTGGGCGATTGGGGCCTGCAGATGGGGCAATTGATTTCCGAGGTCGAAATACGCGGACTTGCGCCGGTCTATTTCGATGCCGCTTTCACCGGGCCTTATCCCGAAGTCTCGCCGGTGACGATGGAAGACCTGGAAGAGCTTTATCCGGCCGCTTCCGCCGCCTGCAAGGCCGATCCGGCGCGGCTGGAAAAAGCGCGCCGCGCCACGGTGGAATTACAGGCCGGCCGGCCCGGCTATCACGCGTTGTGGCGGCATTTCGTCAAGGTCACGGAAGTGGGCCTCACCCGCGAATTCGCCAGCCTGGGGGTGACGTTCGACCTGTGGAACGGCGAATCCAGCGTGGATGCGCTGATCGCGCCCATGCTGGAGGATTTGAAAGCGCGCGGGCTCGCCGAAATGAGCGAGGGTGCGCTGGTGGTGGATGTCGCGGAAGAAAGCGACAAGAAGCCGATGCCGCCGCTGATCCTGGTGAAATCGGAAGGCGGCGTGCTGTACGGCACCACCGACCTGGCCACCGTGATCGAGCGGGTGCGGGCCTATGATCCGGATCTGATTCTGTATGTGGTGGATCACCGCCAGCACGGGCACTTTGAACAAGTGTTCCGGGCGGCAGAGCGGGCCAAGCTTTCAGGCAAGGCGCATCTGGAGCATGTCGGCTACGGCACCATGAACGGCGCCGATGGCAAGCCGTTCAAGACCCGCGCCGGCGGGGCGATGAAGCTGCACGACCTGATCGCGATGGCTGCTGCGGAAGCGGAAAAGCGGCTGGCGGAGCAGGGGATCGGTGCAGACTATTCCCCCGCGGAGCGCGGCGAAATCGCGCGCAAGGTCGGCATCGCCACCATCAAATTCGCCGATCTCTCCAACCATCGCACCACCGATTACATTTTCGATCTGGAACGGTATTCGAAATTCGAAGGCAAGACCGGTCCCTATCTGCAATATGCGGCGGTACGCATCCAGTCCATGCTGCGCAAGGCGCAGCTGCAGGGGCTCGAGGCCGCCGCGCCCGTGATTCATTCGCCCGAAGAGCGCAAGCTGGTTCTGCAACTTCTGTCGCTGGGCGACCTGCTGGCCGCGGCGGAAGACAAGCGCGCGCCCAACATGCTGTGCGAATATGCCTTCGAACTGGCGCAGAATTTCAGCCGCTTCTATGGCGCCCATCATGTCCTGTCCGAGCCGGACGCGAGCCTTCGGGCCGCCCGGCTGGGGCTGTGCGCCCTGGTGCTGGCGGTTTTGACCCGGATCCTGGGTCTTTTGGGCATCGAAGTTCCCGAAAGAATGTGAGTAACTCCGGCCGCTTGGCTGGTTTTGTTGACTCCCCTAAGGCCCCCTTTATGATGCTCTGCAACATTCCTGTCCGCCGGATGGCGCGCGGGTCTGGCCAGCACACGATCCCTCGCGGGAGACGTCCTCCGAAGCCTCGGCGAAGGAGGGGGCCGAAGGAGCAACCGCCCCGGAAACTCTCAGGCAAAAGGACCGCGATCGGGTGATGAACTTCTGGAAAGTGAAACGGCCCTTGAAAGGGCTGTTTCCACCGAAGGGGTAACCTCCCTGTCTTCGAAGTGAAGATGGAAGGAGGGAAATCTCTCAGGTCCGATACAGAGGGGCCGCGCTCCTTGCGGGCGTGGACTCTTGCATCGGGACCAAAATGACCATTGCTTCTGAAATTCTGCGCCGTACCCCGCTTTACGCCCTCCATCTGGAGCTGGGCGGTAAGATGGTGCCTTTCGCCGGCTATGAAATGCCGGTGCAATATCCGGCCGGCATTCTGAAAGAGCATCTGCACACTCGCCAGAAGTGCGGGCTGTTCGATGTCTCGCATATGGGGCAGGGGTTTCTTTCCGGCGACACGGCCGCTCTGGAGCGCGTCACGCCTGCCGATGTCGCGGGCCTCAAGGACGGCATGCAGCGTTACGGTCTGCTGCTGACCGAGACGGGCACCATCAAAGACGATTTCATGTTTTCGCGCCTTGCGGGCGAGGCGGACCGGTACCTGGTCGTCAATGCCGGCACCAAGGAAGGCGATTTCGCCTATATCGCCGAAAAACTCGACGGTGCCGCGACCCTGACGCCCCACTTCGATCGCGCCTTGCTGGCGCTGCAAGGCCCGATGGCGGCAGACGTGCTGGAACGCCATTCGCCCGGCATCTCGCAACTCACCTTCATGCAAGTCGTGCGCGCGACTGTTGCGGGCGCTGCCGCCATCATCAGCCGCACCGGCTATACCGGTGAAGACGGTTTTGAGATCTCGCTGGAAGGCGGCGACGCCGAACGCGTCGCCCGCGCCCTGCTGAGCGAAGAGGGCGTCATGCCCATCGGGCTTGGCGCGCGCGACAGTTTGCGTCTGGAAGCCGGCCTTTGCCTTTACGGCCATGACATCGACGAAACCCGCAATCCGGCGGAAGCGGCGCTGATGTGGTCCATCGGCAAGCGGCGCAAGGAAGCAAAGGATTTCCCCGGCGCGGCGAAAATCATCGACGCCACCCCGGCCATCAAGCGCGTCGGCATCCGCCCGGAGGGGCGCGCGCCCGCGCGCGAGGGCACTGAGATTGCCGACAAACAGGGCCGCGTCATCGGCAAAGTCACCAGCGGCGGCTTCGGCCCCAGCCTGAACGCGCCCATCGCCATGGGGTATGTCGAAAGCAGCTTTGCGACCATCGGCACGCCGGTGGACCTTGTGGTGCGCGGCAAGGCGCTGCCTGCCGTCGTCGCGTCCATGCCTTTTGTTCCTCACACCTACCGCCGCCCCCAGAAGTAGATCAGGAGTTTTTCATGAGTGACGTCCGCTATACCGACCAGCATGAATGGATCCGCCTGGACGGCGACGAAGCCACGGTCGGCATCACCAAATTCGCCGCCGAAAGCCTGGGCGATGTGGTGTTCGTGGAGCTTCCAGCCAGCGGCAAAGCCGTGACGGCGGGCGGCGAGGCGGCCGTGGTGGAAAGCGTCAAGGCCGCCAGCGACATCTATGCGCCGGCCGGCGGCACCGTCACCGCCACCAACGCGGTGCTGGAGAAGGAGCCGTCCAAGGTCAACGAAGACCCGGAAGGCGAAGGCTGGTTTTTCAAGCTGAAGCTGTCCGACAAGAGTGAGTTCGCCAAGCTGATGGATGCCGCCGCTTATGCGAAGTTCCTGGAGACGCTCTGATGCGCTACTTGCCGCTCACCCAGGATGACCGCCGCGCCATGCTGGCCAGGATCGGGGCGCCGGATGTGGATACGCTGTTCCGCGATGTCCCCAAATCGGCTTTGATCCCGCTTTCGGTCATCGATTTGCCGGACACGCAGGGCGAGCTGGAAGTCGAACGGGCCCTGTCGAAGCTGGCGGCCAGGAATGTGGCGGCGGGCGCCGCGCCGTTCTTTTGCGGCGCAGGCGCTTACAAGCATCATGTCCCCAGCGCCGTGGATCATCTGATCCAGCGCTCGGAATTTCTCACCAGCTACACGCCCTATCAGCCGGAAATCGCGCAAGGAACCCTGCAATATCTGTTCGAGTTCCAGACCCAGGTGGCGATGCTGACCGGCATGGAGGTGGCCAATGCCTCGCTCTATGACGGCTCGACCGCGACCGCCGAAGCGGTGCTGATGGCCCAGCGCATCACCAAGCGCGGTAAGACGATATTGTCGGGTGGGCTTCATCCCCATTATGCCGAGACGGTGGAGACTGTTGCCAGCCTGGCGGGCGCGGTCAGCCGCAGCCCTGTGACGCCCGGCAGGTGCGAAGACATTATTGCCTTGATCGATGAGGAAACCGCCAGCGTGGTGGTGCAGTCGCCGGACGTGTTCGGGCTGATCCGAAACTTGCGCCCCATCGCCGACGCCGCCCATGCCAAGGGCGCGCTGCTGATCGCGGTGGTGACCGAAGTGGTGTCGTTGGGACTTCTTGAACCGCCAGGTGCCCAGGGAGCGGACATCGTGGCGGCGGAAGGCCAAAGCATCGGCAATGGCCTGAATTTCGGCGGGCCCTATGTCGGCCTGTTCGCCACCCGCGAGAAATTCCTGCGCCAGATGCCAGGACGCCTCTGCGGCGAGACCGTGGATGTGGAAGGCCGGCGCGGCTATGTGCTGACCTTGTCCACCCGCGAGCAGCATATCCGCCGCGAAAAGGCGACCAGCAATATCTGCACCAATTCCGGCCTGTGCTGCCTGGCTTTTACGATCCATCTGTCGCTTTTGGGTGAGGAAGGGCTGACCCGTCTGGCGCGGATCAATCACGCCAAGGCCGGCGCCCTGGCGGATAGGCTGGCGGCGCTGCCGGGCGTGGAAGTCTTGACGTCTGCTTTCTTCAATGAGTTCACCGTAAAATTGCCCAAACCGGCCGCGCCTATTGTGGAAGCGCTGGCACAAAAAGGCGTGATCGCGGGCGTTCCGGCCTCGCGCCTGCTGCCGCGTGACAAGGGATGCGAGAATTTGCTGATCCTGGCTGTGACCGAAACCAATACCGACGATGATTTCGCGGTGCTGACAGATGCGCTGAAGGAAGCGATCCAATGAGTATGAACAATCAAGGACGCCCATCTTCCATTGATAAGGGCGATGCTGGTGAAGCCTTTCCGGCCAGCATCGCGACCATCTCCGGCGACCGCGGCCTGGACCATGAAGAAGCGCTGATCTTTGAGCTGGGTCACGGCGCCATCGGTGTGGACCTGCCTGATGTGAAGGTCGGCGACGAGCGGCTGGGCGGAGCACGCCGCAAGACCGCCATCGGCCTGCCGGGTCTCAGCGAGCCCGAAGTGATCCGCCATTATGTGCGGCTGTCGCGGAAGAACTACGCCATCGACAGCGGGCTTTATCCGCTGGGCTCCTGCACCATGAAGCACAATCCGCGGCTGAACGAAAAGATGGCGCGGCTGCCGGGCTTCGGCGATCTGCATCCCTTGGCGCCGCAGTCCACCACCCAAGGCGCGCTGGAACTGATCTCCCAGTTGATGAACTGGCTGACCACTCTCACCGGCATGCCGGCCGTGGCGATGTCGCCCAAGGCAGGCGCGCATGGTGAATTGTGCGGTCTGC
>JANYAR010000158.1 GCA_025361185.1 Alphaproteobacteria bacterium
CTATTTCGGGGCGATTGGCGAGGCGTCCGCCTTTTCCATCAGGACCCGGATATGGCCCCACAGCGCCACGCATTTGCCGTCCTCGACATGGAACGCTGTGGAATCCATACCGCGCATATGCATGGTCGCCGAGGCGCGCTCCACGGCCAGGGAGAATCGGTCGTAGAGTTGCCGAAGTTCGATCGTCTCGTCACGGCTCAAGGACATGGGCGCACTATAGCGCCGTTTTTTGGCCGGTGCACCGGGAAACCCGCCAGGACATCGTACCCCCACCCGACTCGATTGACACTCTGGCGGGATAGGCGGACGGTCAGGACATGGTGAGCAAGACCATAGAACAGACCCAAGCCGAATGGGCTGCGCACGGCATGATCGCCGGGATGCAGGCGCAATTGGACCGCGAGCCTGATCCGGACAAACGCAAGTCTCTGGAAGACGCCATCGCGGAACAACGCAAACGGATCGATTCCGACTGAGCGGTTGCGCGCGATCATTTCGGGCGAAAATCAATCCGGCATGCAAATCGGGCATGGGATGTGCGAAGCGGGCGCCTGGTGGCGGCATTGTTCCGCACCTCCGGGCACACTAGATTGTCCACCCATGGACGCTTCCCCGCCCCTTTTGCTCACCGCCACGCCCGGAGGCGTGCTGCGCATGATCCTCAACCGGTCCGAGCGGCGCAATGCGTTGTCGTCGGACTTGATGGCGGCGCTGCAGGCGGCGCTGCAGGGGGCTGCCGCCGACAATGCCACCCGCGTGATCGTGATCGCCGCCGACGGGCCGGTCTTTTCCTCCGGCCATGACCTGAAGGAAATGGCGCGGCACCGCGCCGATGGCGACGCCGGTCGTGCCGCCTATGCCGGGCTGTTCACCCAATGCTCGGCGATGATGCAGGCCATTGTGCATAGCCCCAAGCCGGTCATCGCCGAAGTCGGTGGGCTAGCCACCGCCGCGGGCTGCCAACTGGTGGCAAGCTGCGATCTGGCGGTGGCGTCAACCTCGGCGCGTTTTGCCACCCCGGGCGTGGATATCGGCTTGTTCTGCTCCACCCCCATGGTGGCGCTGTCGCGCAATGTCGGGCGCAAGGCGGCGATGGAAATGCTGCTGACGGGCGAGGCCATCGACGGCGAGCAGGCGGTGCGCATCGGGCTGATCAACAAGGTGGTGGCGCCGGAAATCCTGCAAAGCGAGACCATGATGCTGGCGGGCAAGATCGCGTCCAAGCCGCGCGGCACTCTGAAGATCGGCAAGGACGCATTCTACCGTCAGCTGGAGATGCCGCTGGCCGAGGCCTATGCCTATGCCAGCAAGGTGATGACCGAGAACATGCTGGAAGGCGAAGCCTGCGAGGGCATCGGGGCGTTCCTGGAGAAGCGCGAACCGCGATGGCCCACATGAATGGGCCGCCCATTGAAGGAGTGGCCGACTTAGGTCTTCCTCAATATCCCGACACGCTGATCAAATCGATCCTGCGCAGTGTCAAGACCATCGCCATGGTGGGCGCCAGCGGCAACGACATCCGCCCCTCTTATTTTGCCATGATGTATCTGTTGAACAAGGGATACAAAATCATCCCGGTCAATCCGGGCATGGCGGGCAAACAGATACTCGGACAGACGGTCTATGGCGGCCTGAAGGATGTGCCCGCCCCGGTGGACATGGTGGATATTTTCCGCGAGGCCCAATATGCCCCCGACATCGCGCGCGAAACCGTGGCGGAAAAAGACCGGCTGGGCGTCAAGGTGTTATGGATGCAGCTGGGCGTGATCAGCCCGGAAGCCGAAAAGATCGCGCAGGACGCCGGACTGACGGTGATCATGAACCGCTGCCCCAAGATCGAACATGGCCGTTTCTCGGGCGAGATCGGCTGGATGGGCGTCAACCGCAAAGTCATCGACAATCGCAAGCCCTCGCTGTTTGGCAAGGGCGGCAGCCTTAGGAACAATTGATCATGCGTATTGACCTGATCCTGCTTTTTGCTGCCGCGATTTTGGCGGCTCCTGCATGGGCGCAACACCTCACCAGCTATGCCGACACCGGAGAAACCTGCGATGGTTGGCCTCGTGCCTCTATCGGCATGGCCCCGGGATTTTGCGCCGGGATCGTCGTCGCGCCGCCCGCCGATTTCAACGCGCGCACCATCCGCGTACCGCGCGCGCTACTGGCGCTGCCGGGTGGAAAGGATTTTCTGGTCACCGACGTGGGCAAATGGCAAGCCCCGGGCGGTCAGCTATTCCGCATCACCGCCGAGCGCGGCCAACCCACCGTCATCACGCCGGTCATCACCGGCCTTTATATGCCGCATGCCATGATGCGCGGCCCGGGCGGCAAGGTTTATGTCAACGAACAGGGCCGTATCTTCCGCTTCGACCCCCTCGCCGCCGATCCGCAGGCGACAGTCGAGACCGTGATCGCCGACGCGCCGGATACAAGGACTCGCTATAATTTTCATCCCCTTTCCAGCTTCATCTTCGACACCAACAACGACTTGCTGGTCGCTGTGGGGGCGCCCAGCGACCAATGCCTCAAGGACGGCAAGCCGGATGGCACCACCTTCTGCGAACAATCGGAAGGCGACTACAAAGCCGCCGGCATCCGGCGCTATGCCTATCTGGGAGACGGCAAGTGGTCGCCCAACTTCACGATGATGGCGCTTGGCCTGCGCAATTCCGTGGCGATGGTGCGGCACAGCTCGGGCACCCTGCTGCAGGCAGACAATGGCGAGGACTTTGCGCCCGCCGACACGCCGTTCGAGGAACTCAATGTGCTGCGCCAGGGCGCCCATTATGGCTGGCCCTATTGCTATGACATGACCGGCACCAATCCGGCATGGGCGCCAGCGCATGTCATGGACTGCAGCAGTCCCGCGCACGCCAAGCCCGTACGCTTGCTGCCGCCACACAGCGCACCGCTGAGCATGCTCTATTATGACGGTCCGATGTTTCGGCAGCTGCGCGGAAAGTTGCTGATCACCCTGCATGGTTATCGACCGGCCGGCTCGCGCATCGCCGCCTTTACCGTTGATCGCCGCGGCATCCCCAAGGCTGCACGAAATGCCCATTATGACATCTATGCCGGGCCGAACGGCGACGAGACCGCAAGCCTGCCCTATGCGGGACCGGCGTCCGAACCGCTTCTGCTCACGCCGGGCTGGAATAATGTGGACGGCGCGCATCCGCGCGGCGCACCTGTGGGACTGGCGGTGGCCGAAGACGGCGCCATCTGGGTGGCGGAAAACACCAATGCCACGATCTTGCGGATCGCGCGCGACAGGCCCTAAATGCGTGGCCGAAAGAAAAGAAACGATCATGTCCCTCGATAACGCCGCGATGACGGTTTTTGGCGACTCCATCTCGGGCAATTGCCTGAAAGTGAAGTTCGTCGCCGACCTGCTGGGCATTGCCCATGACTGGGTCGAGATCAGCGTGCTGAAGGGTGAGACCCGCACCCCGGAATTTCTGGCGATGAACCCGGCCGGCCAGGTGCCGGTGGTGCGCTTCGCCGACAATAACGTTCTGTCCCAGTCCAACGCCATCATGCTGCATCTGGCGGAAGGAAGCGGACTGATCCCAGCTGATGCTTTCGACCGCGCCCTGATGTTTCAATGGCTGTTCTGGGAGCAATACAGCCACGAGCCTGCCATCGCGGTGCTGCGCTTTCAGAAATTTTACCTCAAAAAATCCGACAGCGAGATCGACCCCGCCCTGACCGCCAAATGCGTCAAGGTGCTGGCGCTGATGAATAGTCATCTCCAAACCCGCGAATATTTCGTGGGCGAGAAACTGTCGCTGGCGGACCTCGCGCTGGTGGCTTATACACGCTTCGCCCATCAGGCCGGGCTCGACTTGGCGAGCCATCCTGAGGTGCGTGCATGGGTGCGGCGCATCGAGCGCGACCTCGGCCTTGAGCCTCTGGCTTAGTGTTCGGCTGTGGGCCCGGCGGATTTTTGGTCAAGAGATCTGGATGACCTATCATGTATGCGGCCACCGGAATTGTTCATAAGCCTGCCTGACAAGTGCGCCGCGAATTAAAGATCGCCCGTACGCAAACATGTGACTAGGAGACAATGATGGCCGACTATGGCTTCAACACTTTGTCCGTTCATGCCGGCGCCCAGCCCGATCCCGCCACCGGCGCGCGGGCGACGCCGATTTACCAGACCACAGCCTTTGTGTTCGAGGATGCCGACCATGCCGCGGCGTTGTTCAACCTGCAGGTTTTCGGCAACATCTATTCGCGCATCATGAACCCCACCAATGCGGTGCTGGAGGAGCGGGTGGCGGCGCTGGAAGGCGGCCGTGCGGGCCTGTCCTGCGGCTCAGGCCACGCGGCGCAACTGGTGGCGCTGCACACATTGATGGGACCGGGCGACAATATCGTGGCGGCGCGCCAGCTCTACGGCGGCTCAATCAACCAGTTCTCCCAGGGCTTCGCCAAGTTCGACTGGCATGTCAAATGGGCCGATGCGACCAAACCCGACAGCTTCAAGCCGGACGCACGCACCAAGGCGATATTCATCGAAAGCATCGCCAATCCCGGCGGCATCATCACCGACATCGAAAAGATCGCCAAAATCGCCCATGCCGCGGGCGTGCCGCTGATCGTGGACAATACCCTGGCCTCGCCCTATCTGATCAAGCCGCTGGAATGGGGCGCCGACATCGTGATCCATTCCGCCACCAAATTCTTAGGCGGGCACGGCAACTCCATGGCCGGGGTGATCGTGGATGGCGGCAAGTTCGACTGGGGCAGCGGAAAATTCCCGTCTTTGTCGGAACCCTGCCCCTCTTATCATGGCATGAAAATTTGGGAGACCTTCGGCGACATGGCGTTCGCCATTGCCTGCCGGGTGCTGGGGCTGCGCGATCTGGGGCCGGCGCTCTCCCCCATGAACGCCTTCCTGGTGCAAACCGGCATCGAGACCTTGCCGCTGCGCATGCAGAGGCACTGCGACAATGCCCTGACGGTGGCCAGGTGGCTGAAGGCCAATTCCAAGGTGGGCTGGGTGAATTATGCCGGACTGGAAGACAATGCGTGCCACGCCCTGCACAAGAAATACTGCCCCAAGGGCGCGGGCGCGGTGTTCACCTTTGGGCTGAAAGGCGGCTATGAGGCGGGCGTGAAGCTGGTCAATGGCGTCAAGCTGTTCAGCCATCTGGCCAATATCGGCGACACCAGAAGCCTGATCATCCATCCCGCTTCCACCACCCATCGCCAACTCTCCGATGAAGATAGGATCAAGGCGGGCGCAGGCCCGGATGTGGTACGTTTGAGCGTCGGCATCGAGGACAGCGCCGATATCATCGCCGATCTGGAACAGGCGATGACTGGATAGGGAGAAGATCGTGCAACCAGCCACAAAAGGTATCTGCGGCGCCATCGCGCTGCTGGTGGCGGGTAGTTGGTCGACTTCAAACGGGGCTGTGGCCGCAACACATAGGCGCGCGCCCGTTCGCGCGGCTGTTGTTCAGGTCGCAGTCACGGGCAACGGCGCTGTCCGCTACACCTATATGGGACGCAAGATCGGCGATGCGGAATTCGACCGGCTGTGCCGCGACGGCATAAGCCACAAGAGCCCGGTCGCATTGCGCAAAGTGGGCGGCGGCGATCCGATGAAATTGATCCTGGCGAAGGCGCAATGTCTGGGCGCGGCGAATCCCGCGGGAACTAGGAAAGTTCAGGCCCCCAGCACCGCAGCTCATACGCATGCCAAACCGCCGCACAAAGCAGCGCTACGGCGGTAACCTGGTGCAGCGCCGACAGCCAGACCGGCGCCATCAGTAGCAAGGTGGAGATACCGAGAAATATCTGGAAGACGGTGATGACGGCGACAACCTTGGCGCTGGTCTTGGCGTAGCCGCTGAGCTTGATGCCCTGGACATAGACCCAGGCCGCGAAGGCCGCGACGGCATAGGCGCCGATGCGGTGGTCGAACTGGGCCAGCCCTGGTTCTTCAAAGAAATTGATCCACCAGGGCGAGACGAAAAACGGATTTTCGGGAAAGATATGCCCGTTCATGTCCGGCCAGCTATTGTAGATCAGTCCGGCATGCAGCCCCGCCACCAGCGCACCCAGCAACATCTGGACATAGACCAACAGCACAAAGGCTGACGCGCGCTTGGACATGCCGGTGCTTTTGAGTCTTTTTTGTTGCGCGCCTATCGGCGCGGGGGCGCGCAGATTTTCCAGCGCAATCCACACTATCGCCACCAGCAGCAGAAGGGCGGCGCCCAGATGGATAGCCAGCCGGTACTGGCTGACCGAGACGCGCGTTTCTAGCCCTGAGGTCACCATCCACCAGCCGATGAAGCCCTGCAGCCCGCCCAGCGCGAACAACAGCAGCATGCGCGGCCATTCGCTGCGCGCGATCGCCCCGGTGGCCGCGAACCATACGAACGGTACAAAGAACAGAACCCCCAGCAAGCGGCCAAGAAACCTATGAGTCCATTCCCACCAGAAGATGGCCTTGAACCCGTCCAGGCTCATGCCGCGATTTTCGAGAATATATTGGGGGATGCGCTGATATTTGGCGAAAGCCTCAGCCCAGGCCGCGTCACTGAGCGGCGGCAACACCCCCATGATCGGCTTCCATTCGGTGATGGACAGGCCCGATCCGGTCAGCCGCGTCAGCCCGCCGATGGTGATCATGGCCAAGATGACCAGCGCCACGGCCAACAGCCACAGCCCCACGGCCTTGCGGCGCTTCATAAATGAAGGGGGGCAGAAATTGGGTGCGTCTTCCATGGCCGCTCTGATACCGTCTGGGTTCGCAGCCGTCAAAGAAGTCAAAATGTCCCGCCGTTTCAAAACCCTGATTGCCGCCATCGTGATCGTGTTCTTCTGGCTGCCCTTCTATGCCCTGTTCATCATGGGGCTCGCGCGCCATCTGCTCCCCAGCGCACCCTGGTTTGTGGCGCTGCTGTTCTATGCCCTGGCCGGCTCGCTGTGGATCGTGCCCATCGGGCTGTCGCTGCCCTGGATGTACCGCGAGCCCAAAAAAGCAAATAAGTGAAAATGATCGACAACAAAGATCAGAGCCGGTTCGAGCGCGAGGAGAACGGCCTGATCGCCTGGGCGCAATACCGCATCCGTGACGGCAAGTATCTCATCCCCCATGTCGAGGCCGAGCCGCCGCTGCGCGGCACTGGCGCAGCCGGGCGGCTGATGGCTGACATTGTCGAACATGCCCGCGCCGAAAAACTGGTGATCGTGCCGCGCTGTTCCTATGCCCGCATCTGGTTCGCCCGCCATCTCGAGGCGCAAGACGTCCTGGATTGATGGACATGCTTGACTGACCGCCACGCGGTATGTCCGATGCAACAAGGCGTTGGGGCAATCTTTTCATGTGGCGTGTCAAATCCCTGGATGTGGTGCTGGCCACCGCCGAAAAGAAAAGCCTGCACCGCAGCCTGGGTCCGATCCAGCTCACCCTTTTGGGCATCGGCGGCATTATCGGCACCGGCATCTTTGTGCTGACGGCCGAGGCCGCGCAAAAAGCCGGCCCCGGCATGATGCTGTCCTTCATCATCGCCGGCACGGTCAGCGCCTGTGCCGCGCTGTGCTATGCCGAACTGGCTTCGGTGGTACCGGTGTCCGGCTCGGCCTATACCTATTCCTATACCGTGCTGGGCGAGCTGATGGCCTGGCTGGTGGGCTGGGCCCTGATCCTGGAATATGCCGTGGCCGCCAGCGCTGTGTCGGTGGGCTGGTCCGGCTATATCGTGGGACTGCTCGCCAACCTGCCCCACCCCATCGTCATCCCGCCAGAACTGGCGGCGGGGCCCTATGCCGGCGGCGTGGTCAATCTCTTGGCGGTGTTCATCGCGCTGGTGATCACCACCCTGCTGGTGATCGGCACCCGCGAGAGTGCCAACGTCAATGCCTGTCTGGTGGCCGTCAAGCTGGTGGCGCTGGGCGCCTTCCTCTGGCTGGCCTTGCCGGTGATGAAGAACGGCAACTTCCATCCCTTTCTTCCCAATGGCTGGGGCAGTTTGGGGGTGATCGGCGCGGCATCCTCCATCTTCTTCGGCTATGTCGGCTTCGATGCGGTTTCGACCGCGGCGGAGGAAACCAAAAATCCCCAGCGCAACCTGCCGATCGGATTGATCGCGTCCTTGAGCATCTGCACCGTGATCTATCTTTTGGTGGCGGCGGGAGCGATCGGTTCCTATGGCGCCCAGCCGGTTCTCGGAGCCCATGGCGAGGTGCTGGAGCCCGGCTCGATGGCCTTGCAGGCGCGATGCGCGTCGCTGACCAGCCAACCGCTGGTCTGTTCGAGCGAGGCGCTGGCGCATGTGCTGCGCTCCATTCACCATCCCCTGGTCGGCAATCTGCTGGGACTGGCGGCGGGTATCGCGCTTCCCACCGTCATCCTGATGATGATCTATGGCCAGACCCGCATTTTCTTTGTCATGGCGCGCGACGGATTGCTGCCGGAAATTCTCTCCAGCGTGCATCCCAGATTTCGCACGCCCCATGTGGTCACCTGGATCACCGGAATCGCGGTAGCGTTCGGCGCGGCCTTCCTGCCGGTGGGACAATTGGCGGACTTTTCCAACTCCGGAACCTTGTTCGGTTTCGCGGTGGTGGCGCTGTCGGTGCTGGTGATGCGCCGGACGCAGCCGGATCGCCACCGCCCCTTCCGCGCTCCGCTGATCTGGCTGTTCGCACCGCTGTCCATCGCCGGGTGTACACTCCTGTTCGTCTTCCTGCCGTGGCAGGCGCAGCTGCGGTTTCTCATCTGGGCGGGAATCGGACTGGTGTTCTATTTCAGCTATGGCTATCGCCACAGCCATGTGGCACGCGGCGTCACCGAGGTGCCGGAGCTGGACAAGGATGCGCCGCCGGGGCCGATTTCGGGCTGAAGGCTACTCGCCTTCTTTCGATACCGCGCGCCGCACAAGTGCGAACAGCGCCGAGACGATGAAGCCGCCGACGATGGCGGTATAGAGCCCGCGTTCAGGCGACACCCCGGACGCCACCGCGATCGCTGGAGAGCGGCAAGGCCACGATCGCCACGGTGAGCCCGGCCAGCAGGTCGGCGCGGAAATCCCCGCCGCCATAGCCTTCGCGCAGGATCGTCGCCAGCTTGGGGCGATAAAGATGGGCAGTCGCGGAACCGTCGGGCATGGAACTGCCGGGAATGAGTCGGGATGTGGGAGGCTAGCACAACACCGCGCTGGCCGTCCTGGGCGCGGCGCCGCACAAAGTCACAGTCAGCGGCCGAACAGGCCGTTCAGATTAAAACCGGGCTGTTGCTGACTTTTTTCGCTCCCTTTCTTACCGCCCAGGGTGCTTCCCAGAAGGTTGCCGACGCCGCCCGTGCCGCTCGTCAATTGGTTCACAAGCGCACCGCCCACCGCTTTCAAGTCGGGCACGTAGGAAAGCTTGCTCCAGGGACCGGAAACCTGAAACGGAATGCCGATGCCTGCGGCATTCCGGGCGCCGCCCTGGCCTGCGCCCGACATCACCACTTTCGGCTCGACACGAAAATTCAGCGTGCGGGGCCCCAGATTGATGTCGCCGCTGCCCGCGATCCGCACAAAGGGATTGAGCAGGTGGAAATCGTCGTTGTGCATTACGCCATTGTGGATGACGAATTTTCCGCCGGCCTCGGCGAAATCGGTGCTTGCACTGCCGCTGGTCGCGGCGCCCAGATTTCCCGACAGAGCGTTTTGGATGGTACGTCCAACCGCCGCCAGGTCCACGCCGCGAAGAGCGCCGTTTCTCACCGTCGCGCTGCCGGTACCGCTCAGGCTGTTCACGATCGCCTGTTGATTGGCGCCATGACCCGCGACATCCATCGTCAGCAGGCCGGTGCCTTCAATGCGGTCCACTTTCATGGCGCTTTGCAGAAGAGACTTCATGGCGACCGATTTCACATCAGCTTTTATCGTAAAGGCGGGCACGGTGCCGCTGGCGTCGGCGGTCACCCGGCCGGTGGCGCTGCCGTTGAACAGCGCCGCCTGGGTGAGATCGGCCGTCAATTTCGCGTCCTGCAAGGCGACATGCATCGCGCCATCGGTAACCACGAAGGTACCCAGCAGGAAGCGCTCAACCGATATCGCAACATCCGCGTCGGCGAGTTTGAGGCCGTCCAGCGACAAGGGCTTGGTGCTCCAGCCGGCCGTCTTGGCTTGCGGCTCCTTGCCCATCATGTAGGCGCCCGCATCCAGGTGATCGAGCGCGATCTTGCCTTTAAGCAAGGGAATCTTGCCACTCATGTCGACCGCCAGGTCCAGGCTGGCCTTCATATCGTCGAGAGCCAATTTTGCATTGGTCAGCGCGTAGACCCGATCATTCGAGGAAACAGCGCCGTCAAGCGAAAAGACGCCCAGGCCCGACGTGTTGGGTGCGCTCGCACCCGCGCCCTGCATGAGCTGGCGCAGGGACGGCCCCGACATCTTGACCGTGCCGGAGCTTTGTGTTGCGCCGATGACGGTGCCGTCGAAGTGAAGCTTGAGCAACCCCGAATTCACATCAAGCACGAGCTTGGTGGGCTGTTTCTGAAGATAGGTTTGCGGACTGTCCACGCGGCCCGTGACGGTGAATTTCTGGTTGTTAAAGAGAGCATCGACGTCGATGTCCGCGGGCTGGTCAATGGCGGCCAGGCTCAGGCTGGCCGCGACGTCGCGCAGCACCTTGCGCTTGGCCGTGCGCGCATCGAAATAGCTGACCTCGCCGCCGCTTATCTTCAGGCCCGATATGCTCAATTGCGACGGCGCCGCGCTGCTGTCGCTGCTGCTCTTTGTCGTGGAAAAATTCCAATTGGGATTGCCGCTGGCATCCACTTCCAGATGGATGGAGGGGTCTTCCAGCGCGAGCCTAGTGATGTCGATCTCGCGCGACAGCAGCGGCATGAGTTTCGCACCGACCGCCAGCGTACCGACATGGGCGAATTCCTTGGCCTCGCCACCCGGCACATTCTCGATGCTGACATCGCCGGCCGTCAGGCCAATTTCCGGAAAGAGAGAGGCATGCAGGGAACCGGCGATATGCACGCCTCGCCCCAGGCCGCGCGACACCGCTTTCTCCAGAGGAGCACGAAAGGAATCGAGTGGTACAAGGCGTACGGCAACGGCGGCGGCCGCGGCGAGCAGGACGGGAACTAGGCCGATGATGAGATACTTGCGCATGACGCGTCACCGTGGGGATTGTCTTGGGACGATAGTAGCACGGTGAGGCATCAGTTTCGCCTGCCGCGCCCACCCTTTTTTTCGCTGTCGCGGCGGGCGGCATTCATTTTGCGCGCGGTTCGCGCGGGAATGAATGGTCTGAGCGACAGGATTTGAACCTGCGACCCCTTGTCCCCCAGGTTTATCCGGCCGCCTAACGGGACCTAACACACTAGGGGTCGCCATCACGATAAGAGCTTAATCCACAGCTAAAACAAACCCCACCTCTTTCACGACGGCTCACGTCGGGTAAGGGCCAGGGTTTACACCAGGCTTGGCATGGCGGATTGTTGCCGAGGGGAAACAGAAGGCAGGGGAGCATTATGAAAAGACGCGAATTTCTTGGGTCCGCTCTGGGTGCATCGGCCTTATCGACGGTTTCAGCCGGCGGCGCGAATGCTGCAGATGCTAAACCAGAATACTACCAGCTTCGGCGCTATCAGCTTTCGAGCGCGCAAGCGCGAGGTTCTGCCGACTATTTCAGCAATGCGCTGATCCCGGCTCTCAACCGAATGAAAATAGCTCCGGTCGGCGTTTTTAACGTAACAATCGGCTTAGCCAGCCCAAATCCTTACATACTGATGCCCTGCGCATCGCTGGAAACGCTGGCAAAGCTGGACGAGAATCTTATGGCGGACGCTGCCTATCAAAAAGCAGCGAGGCCGTTTTTTACGGCCGCCGCCGCGCAGCCTTCCTTCATGCGGATGGACAGCTCTTTGCTGCAAGCCTTTCCCAGATATCCAAGGCTGACGCTGCCGGAAGCCGCGGTTGCCAAGAAAGCGCGTATCTACGAAATCCGGACTTATGAGAGTCCGAACGATCAGGATCACCAGCTCAAAATGGAGCAAATGCAGGCGGGCGAGAGCGAGATTTTCCAGAGCGCCGGAGCCTGGACCATTTTTTTTGCCGATACGCTGATTGGTACGCGCCTTCCCAAGCTCACCTACATGCTGGGCTATGACGATTTGGGGGCGCGAGATCGGGTTTGGACCGCGTTTGCCGCGTCCCCTGCGTGGAAGGCCCTGAACAGCCTGCCGCGTTACACGGCCGAAGGCCTAGTCTCGAATATCACGAACGAGATTTTGACACCCGCACCGTACTCCCAAATTTAATTTCTGGCTCTGGATGATTTCGTGCGTTGCACGACCAGACCCTAGAGTTTGGGAACGACGTCATACGCAATCGTCCTTCGCAGCAGCGCAAGTTCGCTTGGGCCTGCAGCGGGAATGTCCGCTTTGGGTCAAAAGCGGACATTCGACGCTGAACCGCCCTACGGCCACTTTGCGCCAAAAGCTGTCATTCCGAGCCACCAAGTTAAGATCAGCCTAGGTTTGTAGACTTCCATTGCTTCGGCCTAGCGTTTACTCAATCCTGAGATAGCTGTTCCCTGAGCAATTGTTGCAACCGATCGCGGAATATCTTGGGTGGTTGCCTGGCTTTCAACGGCCCAAACCGGGCGCGAGCGGCTTTCATCCGCTCCTGCATGTCCGCAAGCGCCTCGGGCTCGACCTCGGCAAGGCTGTAGCTCTCGGAAATATCCTTGCTTACGTCGAACAACTGCGGATAGCCCACGTTTTCCGTCGAAGCCAGTGACCCGTGGTAATAGGAACGGGTAGCATACTTCCACCGCTGCGTACGGATCGCCACAACGTCCTCGTCATTGAACAGCACCAATTGATCATGCGGCGATGCGGCACCCCGGGTCAGAAGCGCCGAAATATCCCGGCCATCCAGTTCGACGCCATCCGGATTCGGGATACCCGCCATCGCACACAAGGTTGGCAGGAAATCAATACCCATCGCGATTGAATGGGTGCGTAGCCCCGATTTTACCACACCGGGCTGGCGGGCAATGCATGGCACCCGATACCCGCCGTCATAGGCCGCGCCACCCTTGCGATCACGAAGACCTCCAGTCGAGCCTTCATACCAAGGGCCGTTATCGGAGGTAAAAATCATCAGCGTGTCGCGCTCAATTCCCAGAGCCTTCAAACGCTCCATCAGGCGCCCGACAATCATGTCGATTTCCACGACCGTGTCGGCATAAGCACCCTGCATGGTCTTGTCACGGAACCGTGCGTTCGGGTAATTCGGCAAATGCGGCGCGCTCAGCGCCAATTCGACGAAAAATGGCCGATCCGCATGATCGGTGATGAACTTTTCAGCCGCAGCGTAGAACCGCTGCTGCAGTTGGTCTTCAATCGCATCTTCCCGCGTCGGCTCCTGATCCGGACCGTTGTCGGTGTACAGCCACAAGGGCTTCATGTCGTGGCTGTACTGCAGGCCAAAGAATTGATCGAACCCGTGGCGGGTCGGTTCCCAGGTGGGGCCCGTATGACCCAGGTGCCATTTGCCAAATAGCGCGCTGACGTAGCCCGCCGGTTTGAGTGCTGCCGGAATTGTCACCTCGGAAAGAGGCAGGCGCCGTTCATCATTCGGCAAAATCACGCTATAGCCCAAGCCGGTACGGATCGCATAGCGCCCGGTCAGCAAGCCCGCACGGGATGGCGTGCAAATGTTCTGCGGCGCGTAATAGTCCGTCAGAACATTTCCTTCCGCCGCCATTCGATTGATGTTCGGCGTATGGATGGTCGTTCCGCCTTCCGGCTCGATATCGCCCCAGCCCAGATCATCGCAGAGGATAATGATGAAATTGGGCTTGCGCCGGCTTTCCGCCATGGCTTCGCTCTTGACAGTTAGAGCGGCCACGGTTGCGGCCGTTGCACCCAGAAACTGCCGGCGTTTCATTCTTCGACCTCTCTCGATGTGCAACGTGTGCTGACCGTTTAAATGCTTGCTAGGCCGCAATTAACGCGGCGGGCCGGTGTCCGAACGGAGCTGCGAGGGCGCGTCCCCAACCGGCCATACCTCGGGCCCATAATGCGGGGGCGCGCTGCCGAGCTCATGCGCCCCCAGATCAGGCGCCCTGCCCTTGAAGCCATCGGTAATAGTGGGCAGCACGATACCTTTATCAATAGCGGCGGAGTGCAATCTGAGGCGGAAATCCATATTTTCG
>JANYAR010000019.1 GCA_025361185.1 Alphaproteobacteria bacterium
ATGGCCCGCGAATTGGGCGTTTCCGCCCCCAGCCTGTCCATCGCGCTGACCTCCTATCTGATCAGCCTGGCGGTCTTCATTCCGGTGTCGGGGCGTATCGCCGACCGTTTCGGCGCCCGCACCGTTTTCCGCAGCGCCATCGTCATCTTCCTGCTGGGCTCGATCTCCTGTGCCAATGCGCCCAACGTTGCCTTCCTGGTCGTGGCGCGTTTCTTCGAGGGCATAGGCGGGGCGCTGATGATGCCGGTGGGGCGGCTGGTGTTGATGCGCAATGTGGAAAAACGCGATCTGATCCAGGCGACCAGTTGGGTGTTGATCCCCGCGGTGGTGGGACCGATCCTGGGGCCGCCGGTCGGCGGCTTCATCGTCACCTATCTGCATTCCTGGCGCTGGATCTTCTACATCAATGTGCCTATCGGCCTGATCGGCATCGTGCTGGTCAGCCTGTTCATCACCAATACGCGCGGCGAGGTGCCGGAGAAAACGGACTATAAGGGGATCTTCCTTTCCAGCCTCTCGCTAGGCCTGTTCCTGTTCGGCTTCGAGTTGGTCAGCCATGACGGCAAGGCCATACTGGCCTTGTCGTTTCTGGCGATGGGGGCGCTGTTGGGCGCACTCTATATCCACCATGCCCGCGCCATCCGCGACCCCATCCTGGACATATCCCTGATGCGGATTCCGACCTTCGGCACCTCAGTGATCGCCGGTGCCATCACCCGTCTCACCCAGGGTGCTCATCCCTATCTCTTGCCACTGATGATGCAGTTGGGTTTCGGCTTTTCCGCTGCCCAGTCCGGTATGATGACCCTGGCGACCGCCTTGGGCTCGATCAGCGCCAAGCCGGTGGCACCCCTTCTGCTGCGCCGTTTCGGTTTTCGCGATACCTTGGTGGTCAACGGATTTTTTGCTAGCGCGGGCTATGTCGTGTGCGGGCTGTTTCGTCCCGGCTGGCCCCTGCCGCTGATGTTTGTACTGATGATCGTGAGTGGCTTTTTCATGTCCATTCAGTTTACCGGCTACAACACCATCGCCTATGACGAAATCGAGCAGGGGCGGCTGGGCAGCGCCACCACCTTCTACACCACGTTCCAGCAACTGATGTTGTCGATGGGGATTTGCGCCGGCGCGGCGGCGCTGCAGGGCGCAATGGTGCTGAGAGGCCATCATTTGCCGGTCTTTTCGGATTTCACCGCGGCCTTCTGGACCGTGGCGCTGATTTCGCTCAGCGCCACGATCTGGAACCGCCGCTTCAGCCACGAAGCAGGCACCGAAATCAGCGGCCACACCCCGCGCACCTGGTCCACCCGCCAAGTGATCAAGGAACCGCGCGGGCTCAATTCTTGAAGGATGGGGTCCTGAAGTGATGGGTTCCTGAGGGAGTTTGCATGTTCCAGATCGGCGGCGAGATTTCGGTCCATCGGCTTGGATTTGGCGCCATGCAGATCACCGGTCCCGGTGTCTGGGGGCCGCCGCGCGACCGCGCCGAGGCGATCGCGGTGCTGAAGCGGCTGCCCGAGCTGGGCGTCGACTTCATCGATACCGCCGATTCCTATGGCCCCGATATTTCCGAGCAGTTGATCCGCGAGGCGCTGCATCCCTATGACGGATTGTTGATCGCCACCAAGGCCGGCTTCACCCGCAACGGGCCGAATATGTGGCACATCAATTGCCGCCCCGAACATCTGATCGCCCAGGCCCGCAAGAGCTGCCGCCGGCTGGGGGTGGAGCAGATCGGCCTGTGGCAACTGCATCGCATCGACCCGCGCGTGCCTCGCGATGAGCAATTCGGCGCGGTCAGGCAGTTGCTGGATGAGGGCGTCATCCGCCACGCCGGCCTGTCGGAAGTGTCGGTGGCCGATATCAAGGCCGCGTCCAAGGTCTTTCGGATCGCCACGGTGCAGAATAGCTACAATCTGGCCGACCGCGACAGCGACGATGTGGTGGATTACTGCCAGGAGAGCGGCATCGGCTTCATTCCTTACTATCCTTTGGGAGGGGATGGCGAGCTGACACGGGCCGGCGGCGCGCTGGACAGACTGGCCAGGGCCAAGGGCGCGACCCAGGGGCAGGTGGCGCTGGCCTGGCTGCTGAAGCGCAGCAGCGTGATGCTGCCCATTCCCGGCACCTCGAAACGGGCTCATCTGGAAGAAAATATGGGGGCGCGGTCGGTCACGCTCACGGACGCGGACTTCGCCGCGTTGGACGCCAAGCGCCACTGAGTTATGCTCCCGCCAAAATAAACGGGGTGGGACATGAAATTCAGGGCGCTGCTACTTGCCTGTGCGATCGCCAGTCCGGCATCCGCCGCGGTCACCCGCCTGAGCGTGGAAAAAACCACGCCGATGGCGGATGGCTATGAGCTTCTGGAAGGTCATTTCCGCGGCGCGCTGGACCCGGCCGACAAGAACAATGCCCAGGTCAATGACATCAAGCTGGCCCCGCGCAATCCGGCGGGGCTGGTGGAATATAGGGCCACCTTCGCCATCGCCCGGCCCACAGGATCCATGTCGGGCGTGCTGGTCTATGACGTGCCCAATCGCGGCAAGGGGGCGGCAACCGCCATCGGCGACGGCCATGTCGATGTCGTCAGCGGCTGGCAGGGCGATCTGGAGGATGGGCCCGGCGTGCAGCTGATCGATGTTCCTGCCGCACCGGTCACTGGCCTGGCCATGGTGCGATTCATGAATATGCCCGCCGGTACCACCACCATGCCGGTCAAGGGCGGGCCGCAGGGCAACCAGGGTGGACGCGGCTTCGATGCCGCCACCGCCAAAGGCGCGCGACTGTTTACCGGCACGTCTGACGACCGGCCCACGGAGCAGAAAGAAGTGCCGCACAGCGATTGGGCCTTCGCCGATTGCAGCAGCGCGGCATTCCCCGGCAAGGCGGACCTGACAAAATTGTGCGTCAAGGGCGGGTTCGATCCCAATCTGGCCTATACACTCGCCTTCACCGCCAAGAATCCGAAAGTGCTGGGCATGGGCTTTGCCGCCACCCGCGATCTGGTGGCGTTTCTGCGCTACGACAACAGCAGTGCCAATCCGCTGGCGGGCAAGATGCGCTGGGCCATCGGGCGCGGCGTGTCGCAATCGGGCAATTATCTGCGCGCCCTGGTCAATCTGGGATTCAATACCGCCGAAAACGGCAAGATCATATTCGACGGCCTCAATCCCATCGTGGCGATGCGGATGAATTCCATGAGCTACCGGTTTGCCTCGCCGGGCGGGTTGGTCGGGCTCTATGAAGTGGGCAATGACGGCATCAATTGGTGGAGCGATTATGACGATACCGTGCGCGGCACCGGCAAGCATGGGCTGCTCGATCGCTGCCGGCAGGATGATCGCTGTCCCAGGATCGCCGAGATCATGGGGTCGGCGGAATTCTGGAACCTGCGCGCCAGCGCCGATTATGTCGGTACCGATTTGAAGGCCGACATCCCGCTGCCGGCCAATGTGCGGCGCTATTACAATGCCGGGACGCATCACAATGGCGGGCGTGGCGGTTTCGATCTCGTCACCCCGCCGATCGCTGCCTGCATGCTGCTGTCCAATCCCAATCCGTCCTCCGACACCAACCGCGCCATTTTCGCGGCGCTGGTGGATTGGGTGACCAAGGGCACCGAGCCGCCGCCCAGCAAATATCCGACTTTGGCGGCAGGCGATCTGGTCACGCCGCAAAATTACGACAAGGCGTTTCCCAAAATTCCGGGTCAGCCGCGCCCGGCTTACAGCCCGATCTATCAGTATGATTTCGGCAAGGGGTTCAATGTTGCCGACATGACGGGCGCGATGGGCACCACCCCGCCGCGGATCGTGAAGACCATTCCCCAGCTGATGCCGCGCATCGATGCCGACGGCAACGAACTGGACGGCATCCACTCGCCGCTGATCTCCGCCCCGCTGGGAAGTTATGTCGGCTGGAACATCACCGCTTCGGGCTTTGAAAAGGGGCGCTATTGCGGCAATACCGGCGGCTATATCCCCTTTGCCGCCACCAAAGCCGAACGGCTGGCCAAGGGCGATCCGCGGCCCTCGCTGGAGGAACGCTATCCCAACCATTCCGCCTATGTCGCCAGGGTGAAAGCGCAGGCCGATGCCTTGGTGGCGCAGCGCTACATGCTGCCGGCCGACGCGGCACGGATTGTGGCGGAGGCGGAAGCCGCAAAGCTTTAGTAAAGAAAAACGCGCCGGATCGTGAGATCCGGCGCATGGCCTCGACCGCTGCCGCCGTCACCCTGACGGACCAGGAATTCGCGGCGTTGGACCGCAAGCGCCGCTGAGCTATGATCGCGCCACTAACAAGCGGGGCGGAAACATGAAGACCAGAGTGTTACTTCTGGCTTGCCTGATCGCAACACCAGCATCGGCGGCTGTCACCAAATTGACGGTAGAGAAAACCTCGCCGCTGGCGGGCGGTTATGAGATGCTGGAAGGTCATTTCAGCGGCGCGCTGGACCCTACCGAGAAGCACAATGCGCTCATCAATGACATCAAGCTGGCGCCGCGCAATGCCGCTGGGCGGGTGGAATATTCCGCCACTTTCGCCATCGCCCGGCCCACGGGAGCGATGTCGGGTGTGCTGGTCTATGACGTGTCCAATCGCGGCCGGGGCGCCGCCGCCGCCATCGGCGACGGTCATATCAATGTGCTCAGCGGCTGGCAGGGCGACCTGGATGAAAAGCCTGGTGTCCAATGGATCGATGTACCCTCGGCGCCGGTCACCGGGCCCGCCACTGTGCGGTTCATGGACATGCCGGCGGACACCAACACCATGCCGGTCAAGGGCGGGCCGCAGGGCGTATATGGCGGGCGCACCTTCGAAGTGGCAATAGCGGACGGCGCAAGGCTCTATACCGGCGTGTCGGACGATCGCCCCGGCGAGCAGAAGGAAGTGCCCAAAAGCGACTGGGCGTTTTCCGATTGCAGCAGCGCACCGTTCCCCGGCAAGCCGGACTTGACCAAGCTTTGCGTCAAGGGTGGTTTCAATCCGGCGCTGGCCTATACCCTGGTCTTCACCGCAAAAAATCCGAAGGTTTTCGGGATCGGCTTTGCCGCCACCCGCGATCTGATCGCGTTCCTGCGCTATGACACAAGCAACGCCAATCCGCTGGCCGGTAAGGTGCGCTGGGCGATCGGGCGCGGTGTTTCCCAATCCGGCAATTATCTGCGCAGCCTTATCCATCTGGGATTCAACACCGCCGAGGGCGGCCGCATCGTCTTTGACGGCCTCAATCCCATCGTCGGTCCTCGCATGCTTTCCATGAACCACCGCTTTGCTTCGCCCGGCGGTCTGGTAGGGCTGTATGAGATCGGCAGTGACGGCCCCAACTCGTGGAGCGTCTATAACGATGTGGCGCGCGGGCAGGGAAAGCACAGTCTGCTTGACCGCTGCCTGAAGGACAATCATTGCCCGAAGATCGCGGAGATCATGGGCTCGACGGAATTCTGGGACCTGCACGCCAGCCTCGATTATGTCGGCACCGATGCAAAGGCCGACATTCCGCTGCCCGCCAATGTGCGGCGCTATTTCAATGCCGGCGCGCCTCACAATGGCGGCCGCGGCGGTTTTGACTTGGTGACCCCGCCGACCGCGGCCTGCGCGCTGATCTCCAACCCCAACCCGGCGGCCGACACCAACCGCGCCATCTTCGCCGCTTTGGTGGACTGGGTGACCAAGGGGACTGAGCCGCCGCCCAGCATCTATCCGACGCTCGCGTCGGGTGGGCTGGTCACCCCAGCGGCCTATGACAAAGCCTTTCCGAAGATCGCCGGCGTTCCGCGACCGGCCTATTCCCCCACCTATCAGTATGATTTTGGCAAGAGCTTTGACTATGCCGACCTGTCGGGCGTCATCACCATGAACCCGCCGCGCATTATCAAACCCACACCGCAACTGCTGCCGCGCATCGATACCGACGGCAATGAGTTGGATGGCATCCGTTCGCCGCTGATCACCGCGCCGCTGGGCACCTACGTCGGCTGGAACGTCTTCGCCGACGGATTCCAGAAGGGCCGCTTTTGCAACAATATCGGCGGCTATATCCCCTTTGCCGCCACCAAGGTGGAACGGATGGCCAAAGGCGATCCGCGGCCATCGCGGCAAGAACGCTATCCCAGTCACGCCGCCTATGTCGCCAGGGTGAAGGCGCAAGCCGATGCGTTGGTGGCCCGGCGTTACATGCTGCCGGCGGATGCGGCGCGGATTGTGGCGGAAGCCGAAGCCAGCAAGGTGCCGTAAAGAAAAACACGCCAGACCAGAGGGTTGGCGTGTTCACTGAACGCAATAAAATCGGGCCTACTTCACGCCGACCCGGACATCTTCCAGGATGCG
>JANYAR010000039.1 GCA_025361185.1 Alphaproteobacteria bacterium
GGTGTCGCGGTCGCCGATGGTGATATAGAGATAACCATCCTTGCCCATCACCATGCGCCCGCCGCTGCGCGAGCCCACGCCCGAACGGTTGTCGTTGGGCGTCTGGGGCCGGGCCTTGAAGATCACCTTGACGTCGCTGAGCGAATTGGCGGCCTGGTTGAAGGTGGCGCGCGCCACCTGGATGCCGCTGATCATGCCGCGGTCAAAGCCGAAGAAGGTGAAGAAGATGCGGTGGTTGGTGGCGAATTTGGGGTCCAGCACCAAATCGAACAGGCCGGTCTGCGGCCAGCCGGTGGCCAGCCCGTCCACGCCCGAGACCGGCGGCGCGATGGTGCCGTCAGGGGCCACCACGCGCAGCGTACCGGGCAGTTTTTCGGTGACCAGGAACTTGCCATCGGGCAGGAAGCCCAGCGCCCAGGGGGCATGCAACCCGCTGGTGATCTCGGTCAGCTGATAGGGCGCGGTCTTGTGATAGGGGGCGCGGGTCTGTTCGGGATAGAGCGGCTTGTCGCGGATATTCTCGTTCTGACGGGTGTCGAACGGCTGTCCTTCTTGCAGGGCGGTGTAGTCGGGTTTGTCTGGAACGGTTGGGGCCGCAGGCGTTGCGGGGGCAGGCGGCGTCTGCGCCAACGCGCCAGCGCAAAGCGCCGTGGTGGACATCAGGCAGACAAAAGCTGCGGCAAGGCGACGGTTCATGCCAATTCTCCATGGATAATTGTTTGGGACCTCAGCGAGGCTTGTTCAGAACCGCGAGAAGGGGTTCGGGATTTTCGTTGGCGGGGTTGGCGGCAAATTCATTCTTGGCCGCCATGTCCTTGGCCACGCCGATGATCATCAGTTCCAGCGGTGCGGTGCCTGCCTTGAAGCTCTTGGCCTGGTTCAAATCCACCGGAATGGCGTCGCCTTTCTTGATGGCGACGGTCTCGCCATTCACCGTGACGCTGCCTTCGCCCGAAAGCACATAATAAGCCTCGCTCATGGCGGGGGTCTGGGAGGTGCCGGTGTCGCCGCCCGGCGCGATCAGCTCATGATCGACATAGGACCAGGCGGTGTAGAACACGCTGGGGCTGAGCGCCCGGCGACGCTGCACCTTGCCGCCATTCGCCGCGGGCTTCAGCAGCGATTTTTCCAGATGCATGGTGACGAATTGCGGGATCGCATCCTTGGGCGCGCCCACCCGGTCGTCGCCCATGTTGAAGGCGTCATACACTTTGGACGTGCCCACATTGATGTTCATCCATTCCACGTCATGGTCGGTGGGATTGTAGATGGCGTGGCTGGAGCCCATGCGGTCGGGCGCCCCCACCGAGCCCTTGAGCAGCGATGTGCGGCCATTGACGGTGAATTCGGCCTCATCGTCGAAGATCACGAACATCTCTTCGCAGTGATTGTGAAAGTGCTGGCCGATGCCGCCGTGCGGATGCAACACGCCGCGATGCAGGAAGATGAAATTGGTCGACAGGGTCTTGTCGGTCATCAGCGGCCCGAAATTCATGGTGCCCGCGCCGTCATGCACGGCCTTCAGATTGGCCGTCTTGGTCACGTCATAATGGGTGATCCTGGAGGCCAGTTGGGCCTGGGCGGCGGTGGCGGACAAGAGCAAGGCGGCGGCTAAGGCAAGGCGTTTCATCGTGTCTCCCCGGATGGTCTTGTGATGACCCGTTTTATGAGGGATCAATAGCATATCCGGGCCCAAAGGCCCACGCCGGAGTGCAGATCCGGCGAGACAATTGGGGACGGGCGCAATGATCCAGGACCGCCGGCAGGCCGTGAAGAGTTTGGCAGCGCCGCTTATGCTGGCGGGCCTTGACGTGGGATTGGGCGCTGGCCGGGCTTTCGCGGCGGGGCGCTCCACCACCGTTTCCATCCAGGGCAACGCGTTCCACATCAACGGCAAGCCCACCTATCCCGGCCGATCCTACAAGGGCAGCAAGGTGGAAGGGCAGTTGTTCACGTCCCGCATGGTGAACTGCATCCTCGACGACAAGAATCCGGAGACGCGAGGCATGTGGGCCTGGCGCGACGGGCCTTGGGACGCGGAGCGCAACACGCGCGAATTTATCGCCATGTTGCCGACCTATCGCGCCCATGGCCTGACGTCGATTGCCTTCAACATCCAGGGTGGCAGCCCGATGGGCTATGGCTGGAACCAGCCCTGGCACACCAGCGGCTATACGCCGGACGGCCGGCTGCTGCCGGATACGCGCGCGCGGCTGCTCAAGGTGCTGGACGCCGCCGACGCCGCCGGCATGGTGGTGGTGCTGGGCTATTTCTACGTCTCGGCGACGCCGGGCCTGGCGGACGAGGCGGCGATAATACGCGCCACTGACGAGATCACCGACCTGGCCTGCGGCTATGGCAATGTGATGATCGAGGTTGCCAATGAATGCGATATTTCGCGCTGGAGCCATGACATCATCAAGCCCGCCCGTTCCCATGAACTGGTGATGCGCGTCCAACAGCGCAGCACGGGCAAGGTGGCGACGCCGCTGGGGCGGCTGTTGGTCAGCACCAGCTTTGCGACAGCTGCGCTCTTGCCGGGGCGGCTGCTGGAGGTGGCCGACTATGTCCTCTATCACGGCAACGGGTTGCCCACGCCGCAGTCGGTGCATGCGCGGGCGCGCGAGATCCGCGCCACCCAGGGCTATAAGGGCCAGCCGCTGTTGATCAACGAGGACGATCACTTCGACTTCGACAAGCCGGACAACAATATGCTGGCGGCGGTTCAGGAATATAGCGGCTGGGGCTATTTCGATTACCGCCAGATCCGCGAACGGTTCGAAGACGGCTATCAGAGCCTGCCGGTGGATTGGGGTATCACGTCTGTGCGCAAGAAGGGATTCTTCAATCTGCTGGCGGATGTGACGGGCTCGCCGCGGCCCTAAGCGGCGCGCCGCAGCACCGCCAGAAGACCGGGAACCGGATTGCCGTCTTGATCGTGTTCGTGGACGACTTTTTTCAGCATCTGTATCGAAAAGCCGCTTTCCGGCGCCAAGCGTTCCACATAATTGGCGCTATGGCTGTAACAGCCGCTCTGGGCAAGTTTGTCGCTGGAAGCGATGGCAAAATCGGAAATCTCCTCGCTGGAAAAGAGCGTGAAAACGAACAGGCCTTGGTCGCGCAAGGCGGCGGCGGCGGCCTGGAACACCGCGCGCAGATCGCCGAAATGGATCAGGGTAGCGGCGCCCAGGATGGCGTCATAGCTGTCTTGGTGTTCGAACATAAAGGGGACGATGTCGGCCTGATCCAACCGGTCATACAGATTCTTGTTGCGCGCTTTTTCCAGCATGGCGGGGGAGAGATCGACGCCGTCCAGCCGCTGCGCCAGATCGCGGACAGCTGCGCCCACCAGCCCGGTGCCGCAACCGATATCGAGAATATCCAGCTTGGCGCGACCTGCATGCTGCCGCAGGCCCTCTGCCACCAGCCTGTGGCCGAAATAGGAATTTTCCCGGTCCCAGAACTGCGAGCGCACGTCATAGATCTTCTGCAATTGTGCCGGTGAGGCCCGTTCCGGAACCGTCTCCAGCCCCAGATGCGCCAAGAGTATCCTGGCGCCGCGGGAATCCTCGGGGTCATGCTCCAGGCTGTATCGAAAATGCAGCGCGGCCTGGTCGCGGTCATCGCTGCAAAGTATGCCCAGATTATAGTGGGCGTCGGCATTGCCGGGCTTGCATTGCAAGGCGCGTTCGAAAGAGGCTCGGGCCTCGTCCGGCTTGCCCAGAAATTTCCAGATATTGCCAAGATTGTTATGCGCGTCGGCATAGTCCGGCTTGAGAAGGATCGCACGTTTATAGCTGGCCGCCGCTTGCTTCAGCTTGTTTTGCGCCCGCCGCACAATGGCCAGATTGTAGTGAAAATCCGGCATCTGCCCATTCGCCGCAATCGCTTGGGCGATCAGATCGGCAGCCGTCTCGAGCTGACCCGCGCGATAGGCCTCAATCCCTTCGGCATGCAGCGCGATGGGGTCGCGCGCATCGCTGTCCGGCGTCTGGCCGGCTTTCTGCCCTGCGCGGCGCTGTTTGCGATTCATCTTGCGGGATTCAGCCTGCCATTGGCGCGCGATGATACCGGTTGCTCTTACAGCAGGCTATAGCGGCTGGGCCGGTCCGGCGGCCTGTTCTTGTCGATCGAAAATCACGGCCCGGTCCCGATCGATAAACGGGGGAGGGCACGCCACCGGGGACTTGTGCCGTCGGGGGCGGGGCTTGGCATGCCACCTGCATGTATAGGGGTACAGCGTCCCCTCGCTGTACCAACTTCGCACGACCCTGCCGGCGAAAGCCGTGCGGGGTCCTTTTTTTGGCCGCGCGGCACAGCTGATGCAAGGCACCCAAGGGCAGAGCGAACTTGTCCCGAGGTGATACATGCACCGCGTCCCCGACGTATTCGAGATTCCCGAGCCGATGGCGGCCAGGCCGCGCTCCTGGCTTACGGCCCTGGCGATGACGGCAATTGTTATTGGCGCGACCTTGGCGCTGGTGGTGGTGAACCAGACGCCGCACGAAGAGCCGCAGGTTACGGTTATTCGTTAACACGGGTATCCGTTAAGGCGGGGCGGTCAATCAAGGGCGGGGAAGACGGCAGGGATTCGCCAACCGTTGCTCGGATGATGCCACAAAAACCGCAGCCGAAACAGTCTTGACGGCCGGCCGCCGCCGGTTCGCTATGCGCGCGTTTTTGGGGGTGAGGAGCGTTCTGCCGCCGTGTTAACGGCGGCAGACGAGCAGGTCCGGTGGACCTGCGAGAGCGACGAACGCCCGGAGCGTAAGCGGAGGGCTGGGAGGGCACATGCGGGACCTGACACAGGGCGCGATCTGGCGGCATCTGGTGGGCATGGCGATGTTCATCCGCGCCGGGCTGGTGGTGAACACGCTCTACATGCTGATCGACCTGTATTTCGTGTCGCGGCTGGGCAAGCAGGCGGTGGCGGGCGTGGCTTCTGCCGGCAGCGCCATGTTCATCACCATGTCGATCTCCCAGCTGGTCGGTGTCGGCTCGCTTTCGCTGGTCAGCCATGCGGTGGGACGCAAGGACCAGGCCGATTCCCAGCTGGTGTTCGAGCAAGCGCTGTCGATGGGCCTGTTGATCGCAGGCGTCTTCCTGGTGCTGGGCTATGGCGCGGGCGGTTGGGCGGTCGGCCGGATCGCTTCCGATGCCCAGACCGCGCAGGACGCGCGCACCTATCTGTACTGGTACCTGCCGGCGCTGGCGACCATGTTTCCCGGTGCCGCCCTGGGATCGGCGCTGCGCGCCTCGGGCGTGGTGGGGATTCCCATGATGCTGCAGTCGGGCACGGTCGTGATCAATGCCATCCTGGCGCCGGTCCTGATCATGGGTTTTTTCACCGGGCATCCGATGGGTGTGGCGGGAGCGGGGCTGGCCAGTTCCATCGCCGCGCTGTTCGGCAGCGTGGCGCTGGCGGTGATGTTCAACCGGGCGCAGAAATATATGCGGCTGCATTCCTCGCTGCATCCCAAATGGGATGTGTGGAAGCGCATCGCGGCCATCGGCCTGCCCGCCACGGGCGAGTTCGCACTGATCTTCATCACCACCGCGGTGGCCTATTGGTCCATCCGCAGATTCGGTCCGCAGGCCCAGGCCGGCTACGGCATCGGGGCGCGGATGATGCAGGCGATCTTCCTGCCCGCCATGGCGGTGGCTTTCGCCACCGGGCCGATTGCCGGGCAGAATTTTGGCGCGCGCCACGCCGAGCGGGTGCGCGACACCTTCCGCCATGCCGCGGTGATGGGCGCGGGCATCATGCTGGCGCTGACCCTGTTTTGTCAGATCAGCCCGCACATATTGGTGCAGCCTTTCAGCAGCGACCCGGCGGTGATCGACGTGGCGACCGAGTTTCTGCGCATCGCGTCGTGGAATTTTGTCGCCGTCGGGCTGACCTTCTGCTGCTCGGGCATGTTCCAGGCGCTGGGCGATACGCGCCCCGCGTTGATCTCCAGCGGCAGCCGGTTGTTGACTTATGTGGTGCCGGCAATCTGGCTGGCGGGACAAAGTTGGGCGAGCCTGCGGGATTTCTGGTATCTGTCGCTGGCCTCGATCACTGTCCAGGCGCTGATCGCCTGTCTGCTGTTGCGTCATCAGCTGCATCATAAATTGAAGTTGTTCAGTCCGGATCACAAAATCGTATGATGAAACCGCTTGCGGGATTGTTCTGCGCCTTGTTGCTGGCATCGCCCGCGCTGGCCGCGCCGTCTCTGCCTGCCGATCCGCGCGGCGCGCGCGCGGTGCAGGATTATTTGCGTCAGATGCAGGCGCAAGAGAGCAGGGACCGTGATGAGCGGGTTGCTGCCCGCCTTGATGCACTGACGTCCAACCCGGGTTCACCGGTGATCGCCAATGTCCAGGGCGACATCACCATCGTCGCGTTCTTCGACTATACCTGCCCCTATTGCAAGGCGGCG
>JANYAR010000059.1 GCA_025361185.1 Alphaproteobacteria bacterium
AGGAGAGCATCAGGATCCGTGGGGTTTTCATGAAGCGGCGGCCTGAGCGGCCGAGTTGTCGTTCGCGAGGCCAGGGTACCACCTCTCGAATAGTGGCCGGAGCGTGCCATCGAGTGCGCGCGTTCGGATCTGTAGCAGCAGGTGGGCGCCGCGCTTTGTCCACTGCATCTGCTGCCGCTTGGCAAATCTTTTGCTGATGACAGCGTTCACCGTGGACTCGGCCAGGCACGAAGAGATGCGCTCGCCAGCCCGGAACCGCTCGCCATAATTGATCAGGCTGCCGGTGTTGGTCCTGATATAGACGGCGAACTCGTGGGCCGACTTGGCGAATTTACGCAGGTTCGGATAGTCGATCTCCAGTCCGTCCACGTCCTCCTCGAGGATACCAATCGATGCGCGGGCACGATGCTGATTGCCATGCCAGAGCAGCCACTTGATCCGTTCCAGCTCGGCCAGCAGGCGAGCACCGGCAGCCTCGTCGTGGTGGGCAACACCCCGGGCGTATTGTTCCAACACCGTCAGGCGCATCGTGATGTGGAACCAGTCAAGGACGTGCTCTGATTCCGGGGTGACGAACTCGGTCAGCGCCCTGACTTCCTCGCCGCCGTCTGTCAGGAAGGTGACATCCTGGTTCGCCTGCAGATCCTGGCTCCGGAGCACGTCGAAGAGCCGGCGCTTTGGTTTGCTGTCGTAGCCGTGTGCCAGACCAATGTAGCGGGCGTCTCGATCTTCGGGCACCGATTGCCCGACGATGAGCTCGAAGTTGGTCTTCCGGTCCTCCCAGTTACGGACATAGCCGCCATCAAGGCCGACAACGATGCGCCCCTCCGGGATGGGTAGCCTGGCCCAGTCCGCCGGGCAGCCATCAATGAAGCAGGGCCTCTCTTCGCCAAGTTCGGCTTCGGCATGCTCGGCTACATGCAGGACGTGCTCGCGCAACGTGGTGGCGTTGGCACCCGCCGCGATCGGCAGGATGTCGGCGAGTAGGCCGGCCGCGGCGGCGTAGGGTACCAACGAAGCCCAACGTGCCTCCAGATAAAGCCGCTCGGGGGCGACATAGCCGGGGATCAGGGTGCGCAGCGGCGATAGGGTCGCCGGCCCCTCGGCGCCCTGGCACGAACAACGGTGTAGTCGCGGGCTGGCAAGTTGCACATCGCCGTATAGCGTCAGGAAAACGACGGGATAACTGCCTTTGCTGTGACGGCGAGCGCCGCAGGCCTCGCAACAGAGCTGCCGCTCGGTCCATGACGCAACCTGAGCGGCGACGACCTGTTGCTGGACGACGGCCATCATCGCCTTGGCCTCGGCGATCGACAGCCCGAGATCTTCTGGCCGCTCCGTTTGCTTGTCGAACATCGCGACCTCCGTCGCAGCGCCGGCTGTGCCGTCATCGGCGGCGATCTCGAGCAGGACCCTGACGCGCATGGCGCCCCTCCAATGCTGACTGCCGGCAGCGAGCTTTCCACAATGCCGGAGTGGAAAGCTCAAGGCCAGTCCGGCACGCTGGCCCGCGGTTACTTTGGCCCGTTCGGGCACTCCGGCGCCATAGGTTTGCACCCCGGAGACTGTGATGCAAACTGGCCCATGGCTTCCATCAAGCGCGCCGCCGCCGCTATCGCCGCCATCCTCGTGCGCGAGGGCGTGGACTATCCGCAGAGCAAGGCCGTCTTCAAAGCCGCGAGGGAACGCGCCGGGCTGCGGGCGGCCCCGGAACATCGCGGCGGCGTCGATCGGCTGACAGTTGAAGAAGAGCTCCGCTTCCTCGATCAAGCCTACGCGCGCGACGGCCGCACCGGGCTGATGCTGCAGACGTTGCTGGAGACCGGGGCCAGGGCCTCGGAGCTTGTCCAGCTTCGCGTCGAGGATGTCGGCCTGGCCGAGCGCGTGGTCACCATCCGTCAGGGCAAGGGCGGAAAGCGCCGGGAGGTGCCGATCCGGCGTGACCTGGCGCAGTTGCTTCGGTTGCACATTGGCGCGCGGCGGGCCGGGCCCCTGTTCGTCAGCCGCCAGGAAGGTTCGGGTCCGACACCACATGTGCTGACGCGCCAGCGGGTGGGCCAAATCGTCCGAACCGCCGCCATTGCCGCCGGGATCAGCAAGCGTGTCTATCCGCATCTGCTGCGCCACACCGTGGCGACCCGCCTGCTCGCGCTCGGTATGGACATCACAGACCTGCAACGCTTCCTTGGACACGAGAGCATCGCCACCACCCGTCTTTACGCGGAAACGACAGCCGCCACGCTACAGCGCCGCTTCGACCAGTTGACCGATCCCGCGGTGCACGCACTGGTCGCCGGCATCCGCCAGAAGCAAGGGGACGAAGCAGCACTGGTCGCCGCCAGCTTGCTCGCACTGCGGCGGGCGGAGCGCGTCACCACTGCTGGTGCATGAGGTTGAGATGCTCGCCAGCGCGAAGACTGGCGTTGACATCCCGCCGCGAAAACGGCCGTCCCTGGGCTTCCTCGCGAGCCTTGCCCCGCGCCAGAGCATCTTCCAACCGCCAGCGGGTCTCCTGGTCGAGCTTGAGCATCTCCGACCCGCCCTTCAGCGCGACTTGCTGGAGAACCTCAACCATGGTGTCCATATCCTCAAGAGCATCGCATGAATACCAGTCGTGCCGGTGATCCATGAAGCTCTCCGGACCGCCACAATCCTCGGGCGGGCAGGCGCCGTCGCCCCTAGTGCAGACGGGATAGGTCTTCCGAGCCTCCGGCTCCAACCGATCCTCGATGCGAACCTCATGGCGCCAGGGAATGTTCAAATCGTACTCGTAGACGAATCGCTGACCCTTGCGGAATCGCAGCGCCGCCAGCGTGACGTCCGGCGACGATGCGGCCACTTCCCACGAGCCATAGCGTGCCGCACGGAGATGGAAATCATAGAGGTGGATGCCCTCCCAGCCCATGGCGACCTGGATCACGCCGTGAAGTTCGCGGAGCGTGAACGTTGCCGGCACGAGAACGCGCCGCCACACCATGGGGCTGATCCCGGCCAGCCAGACTTTGACCTGCAGGATTGCGGTGGCGTCCACCACGGACACCGGGGACTTCTCTTCCGAACCAGGAGATTTCGGCCGTCGTTTCATCCGGTCAGATTAGCGCCTCTCCGGCCGGCCGTCGCCAGACACCCCAGGGATCCTGATGCTCTCCACATTGCCGCCGATCCTGACGGTTCTTAGCGAGGGTCGCCGGGTCCGCGAGGCGCAGATTTTCCTATGCCCGCATGCCTCGTCACCACCACCACAACCAACCCAACCCCCGCGATCCCGGCCCCAATTCCCGCATCCAGCCCAAATCCGGCGAATGTCATAGCCTCCCCACCGATCAACGACCCGCCGGAAATCCCCAAAAACAGCGCGCTGTTGTTAAGCGCCAAAATCAGCGCCCGCCGCTCGGGGAACGCCCGTGCCAACCCGGCCTGTTGGGCCGGGAAGAACAGCTGCGCGAAGACCGACAGGACCAGCAGCACCAGTACCGCCCCCCATCCCGTCCCGACGCCGACCGCCAAAACAAACAAGCAGCCGCCTAAACCGGCCAGGCTGACGATCTTTGCCGCTTCGACGCCAAACCGGTCAGCCATGTGGCCGCCTAGCAGCGTCCCGGCCAACGCACCCGCACCATAGAAACCGATGGCCCAGGCGACCTTCGTCGGGGATAGCCCAGCCCCCGTCAGCCAGACGCCCAAATAGGTATAGGCTGCGTACAGGGCCGTAGCCCACAGCACCGTCGGCGCCAGCCGCACGGCAGCCGCAGTGACCCCCAGGGTCGGAAGCGCGATTGCCGCACCAGCTCGCCCACGAATATCCGCGGGCCAAACCAGGCGATTCGCACCGATTAGCACGAGGCTCAAAGCAGCCATGACGAAGAACGGCATGCGCCAGCCCCAATGCGATGCCAGGATCGTCCCGATCGGCGCACCCACCGACAGCGCCAGCAGGAGCCCCGACACGGCGATCCCCATCCAGGTCGCGCGTCTGGCCGGCGGCGCCGCGTCCCCCACACCGGCATAGATCAGCGGCGACACGCCCGCCGTCGCCGCGCCGGCACAGAACCGCGCGATCAAAAGCAGCGTGAACCCGGTTACCAGGCCGGTCAGCAAATTGGCCACCGCGAAGCCGAACAGGCAGCAGAGCAATACGCGGCGGCGCCCCAACCGGTCCGCCGCCTGGCCGATCACCGGTGCGCTGAGCAGGTAGATGGCCGAAAAGACCGTCACGCTCAGGCCAGCGGCGGCCGGCGACAATCTGAATTCCTCGGCTATGGCCGGCAGCAAAGGAGAGATGACGAACAGGTCCGTACCAACAATGAACAGCGTGATCCAGCCGCACGCCAAGCGCCAATGGGCGCTCACCGAGCAACCACGGCCAGAACCTCAGCTAATTGTTGTCGGCTAAACGGCTTCGAGATGTACTCATCCATACCGGCGTCCAAGCACCGTTGCCGGAATTGCTGGTCGGCCGTCGCGGTCAGCACGACGATCTGCGTGCGTAATGCACCGGCCGCTTCCCGTTCGCGTATTGCCGCCGTGACCTCGAGGCCGTCCATATTGGGCATCTGACAATCCATGAGGATAACATCGAAATGCCGGGCCGCATGGGCGACCAGCGCCTCCTGCCCGCTGTGGGCGGCTTCCACCTGCCAGCCCAACGATTCGAGCATGCCCGCGGTGACCCGAACATTGAGCGCGTTATCGTCGACAATCAACGCACATAACCGGTCGGTCGCTCCATGGTCGTACGGCATTTCGACCGTGTGTCGGGAATTCGCCGCCTGCTCGGTACCGGCCGTGAGGTCGACGGAAGAAACGACATCCGGCTGCTTGCCAAAACGAGCCCAGAAGCGAAATGTCGAACCGACGCCAAGCTGACTGGAAACCTCGATTTCCCCTCCCATCATGGTGCAGAGTTCCTTGCAGATACTCAGCCCAAGACCGCTTCCGGAGAAACGGCGCGTGTTGCTCGTATCCGCCTGGGTAAAGGCGTTGAATACGTCCGCCTGGTCTGTTTCGGATATGCCGATGCCGGTATCCCGAACTTCGAACTGAATGAGCGCGCTATCGGCCGTTTCTTCCCTCGGCGCGACACTAACGGAAATCGATCCGGCATCGGTAAATTTAATCGCATTACCGACCAGATTGTTGAGTATCTGACTTAGGCGCATCCCATCGCCCACCAAATCGGCAGGAACGTCGCTGGAAATATCAAGGGATAGCTGCAATCCTTTCTGGTCCGCGACTGACCCTTGCATATACGTTAAATCTCGCAGAAGATCGCGCAGGTCGAAATTCTTATTCGCAAGATCGAATTTCCCGGCTTCGATCCGGGATAAATCGAGAATACTCGTTATCAGTTCCAGCATCACATCGGCCGAACGCCGAGCCATTTCAGCGAACATTTTCTGCCGCGGTTCCAATTTCGACAGAAGAAGCAACTCCAGCATCCCGATGATGCCGTTCATGGGCGTGCGGATTTCATGGCTCATATTGGCCAGGAACTGAGCTTTGGCGCGATTGGCGGCGACCAATTCGCGCGTCCGTTCCTCCACCCTGTCTTCGAGCGTTGCGTTCAATTCGACCAAACGATCCTCGGCTTCCAACAGGGCCGTATGCCGATCGGCCACCGCTTCCGCCATTTCATTGAATGCCACACCCAGATGGCCGATTTCAGAACGTTGGTCTCTGATATCCGAACGGGCGGTGTAGTTGCCGTTGCGCCATTCGGCCACGGCTGTCAACAATGTCTGCACCGGCCGCTGGACGAAAACCCGGCCCCCCGCCCAGGCCGCATAGGTCGCCAAAACCAACCCAAGCAAAATCAGCAATATACCACGCTGGGTAACATGATCGATCGACGCAAACGCCGCGGCTTTTGACTCCCCAGCGCTGAGAAAGAAGTCTCTGGGCGGTAATGAGGGCGGCACATATCCGAAGATACGATCGATTCCATCGACACCTTTCGATTCTTCCCAACCGGCGACGTTGCCGTCCATGATAGCCGCATGACCGAATCGCATGTTCTTGCCCACCAGTTGCTCAGGATGCGGCAGCCGTGCAATGATATTGCCCAACCGGTCGGCGATCAGGATCGATTGGGTTGGGGTCAGTCCGCGCTCCTTCAGATGCTCGGACAACCAGTTGAGGTCGAGGCCGGCGAAGACGACACCGATCGCGGGGCCGCCGTCCTCGGCGGAGAACGGCTTCGCGAAGTGGATTTGCTTCACGCCGTTCGCCGGATCGACCCAGTAATTGCCAACCGCGAAATCGGGGTGTGACATCGCGCGCTTGAAGAATTCGAAATCGGCGACGGATGTCAGCGACGTCGGACGGCTGACGCAGCGAACTTTGCCCGAAGCGTCGGCGACACCCAGCAAGCTGTAATAGGGTGTCCTGGCGTTCAAGGTCGCCAGCAACTTCCCGCATTCCACACCGTCAAGCGCATTGACCGAGGGAAGTTCGCTGATCACCTGCAGATATTGCCGTGCACCCTCACGGATTTCGCCCATTTCCGCGCCAAATTGCCGCGTAATCTGAATTGTTTTGTTCCGAATGTCGTCTTCGCGCGATTTGCGCAGGTCGTATTCATTGTACGATTGAATGGCGATTGCCGGTGCGATGGCCAGCAACACCAACAAGAACATTTTCGTGGTCATGCTGAACGACCATTGTGTCAGGCCCCGCCAGCAGTTCTGGCAAGCCGCGACGCCCCGCCGCAAAACGCCCAACACTTCCGTCATGGGTCTACCCCATGACGCTCCACCGCCGCGGTTAAAATGGCGTCCATCGCGGCCCAGACGCCATCCAACGCCTCCGCCATGGTTTTCGCATCCTCGATCGTCACCGCCAGGTACTCCGGACGACGCTCCAGAACCAACTGGGTCACCGCGACGGCTTCCAGGGCATGGCGCTCTTCCACGCCTTGATCGAAGCAATCGGCGAAATACGGCTCGCTTGCCATTCCAGGAAAGTGAACCGCGAGGGCATCGGCGAGCGCCCGCATCCAGTCGACCGACATCGTCTCCACGATACACCATGGTCCGAGCGACCGGCCATAAAGGGTTCTTGCCAGGCGGACGAACGCGGCGGTTTGGGAATCCAGATGCGGAGCCAGTTCGTCGGGTTCGCCGAAATCCTCATCGCCGAGGGGACAGATCGCCCCGATATTCCGAAATGCCCTGCTCAATTGATAGTGGTGGGTATCGCCATTCGCCAGACCGTCGTCGTCGACGAAGATTTGCAGCTTACGCTGGCGCAAGGCCGGGCTATCGAGATGCGGCAGGTAATACACAGCCGCTCGGGTCGCATGCATCGCGGCCTGATAAGCGAGATACAATTCCCCCAGCATCCGGGGATCGCGAGCGATATTCCCAGGTAATGATGCGAGGCGGGCGAAGAATGGCTTATTCGATGGCCGGTGCGCAGCGGCGATCGCGGCGATCGTCGCCGGCAAGCCCTGGGCGGCACGCGGATCCGGCGAATCCTTTTGGGCCGCCGCCCGCAGGCCGCCCAACTCTCTGCCCGATACGCCGATCTGCTCAGATACATTCATCCATACCCTCCGCCTCCCCGACCTGTCCGCTGAAAGATATCCACGGTTTCGTTGTGGTGACAGGCTTGACCCGCTGCGAAAGCCCGCTGACAGACATGGCATGGGTTTCATAGTACGGGAGCATCCGGTGAAAAGACGGAATGAGTTCTGGGTAGA
>JANYAR010000068.1 GCA_025361185.1 Alphaproteobacteria bacterium
CTTCATGCTCGCGCAGCAGATTGAAGTGATAGACGGCGTTGCCCAGGTGATCGGTATAGGCATAAAGCTGGGCACGGGGATTGGTGGTTATCTGGAAGGAGCGCAGCGTCTGCGGCCCTTCCGAGCGCGGCTGCATGCGCAATTCCATCACCGATTCGCGCACCGGGTTGGAATAGCGAAAACGCGTGACGTGGCGAATGGAATAAAACATCAGAGCACCGTTTCCGCGCCATAAGTGATGTAGGACGAATAGAGCGCCTTGTGGATCTGTTCGCACTGTTTGGTGATGTCGGCAATGAAGGAAGCAACGCCACCGGACAACAGTTCGTCCACCTGCCCGAAATCCACCGCCGCCTTCAACCGGCCGGCCAGGCGCTCGACCGCCGCACGGCGTGCTGGCGGTGCGCCGGGCGCCACGCGCGCCAAGGCGTCGGTCATGCGGTCGACCGAAAAACAGATGGAATGCGGAAATTCCGAATCGAACAGAAGGAATTCGGCGATCTTCTGGGGGCGGATCGAGGCGGTATATTGTTTGGTGTAAGGCTCGAAGGCGGTGCAGAATTTCAGCAGCACCAGCCAGTCGAAATAGCGGGGCCCCGGTCCGCTGGACTGCGCGGCGCTGAAATGAATGTCCAGCAGGCGCCCCAACTGCTGCACCCGCTCGATATGACGGCCCAGCTCCAGGAAATACCAGCCCTCGCCATGGCTGAGGGTGGAATAGGCCACGCCTTCCAGCGTGTGCATTTCCTCCAGCACCTCGCGAAACAGCCGAGCCGGGGTATGCACCCAGATGGAATCCATGGTCACGGGCGTCAGGCGCAGATAGAGGCGGTTGAGATTCTCCCACACCTCGTTGGAGAGCGCCTCGCGCACCTGGCGGGCATTGTCACGCGCCAGCGCCAGCGACGTGACCATCGAGGTGTTGTTGTCGCGGTCGAAGGCCAGCCTTTTGGTGATGGCGAAGGCGTCCAGGCTCTGTGGCGGCGTCTTGTCACCCGTCAGCGACTCGATTACCCGCGCCCAACTGGCGGCCGCGTCCTCCGGCGTCTGCTCCACCATGGAATCCAGCTTCACCGCGATCAGTCGGGCAGTATGCTCGGCGCGCTCGATATAGCGGCTCATCCAGTACAGGGAATCGGCAACGCGGCTTAACATGCCTGCCCCATCATTGTGCCAGCACCCATGTGTCTTTCGAACCGCCACCCTGGGAGGAGTTCACCACAAGACTGCCGCGCTTCAGGGCCACGCGGGTCAGCGCGCCCGGCACCAGCTTGGTCTCAGCGCCGTGCAGGATGAAGGGTCTGAGGTCGACATGGCGCGCCTCGACGCCATTGCCGACAAAGGTCGGCGCGGTGGAAAGCTGGATAGTGGGCTGGGCGATATAGTTCTCCGGATCGCTTCTGATTTTTTCGGCGAAGTCCTCGCGCTCCTTCTGGGACGCATGCGGGCCGATCAACATGCCATAGCCGCCCGACTCGCCCACCGCCTTCACCACCAGCTTGTCGAGATTGGCCAGCACATGGTTCAGCGATTTTTCCTCCCGGCACAGAAAGGTTTCGACATTGTCGAGAATGGGCTCTTCGGCCAGGTAGTAGCGGATCAGGCGCGGCACATAGGCATAAACGGCCTTGTCGTCGGCCACGCCGGTGCCCAATGCATTGGCGATCATCACATTGCCGGCGCGATAGGCGTTGAACAGGCCCGGCACGCCCAAGGCCGAATCCGGGCGGAAGATCAGCGGATCGATAAAATCATCGTCGATGCGGCGATAGATGACATCGACGCGCTTAAGACCGGAGGTGGTGCGCGTGTAAACGACATTGTCGTTGACCAGAAGGTCGCGGCCCTCCACCAGCTCGACCCCCATCTGCCGCGCCAGAAAGGCATGCTCGAAATAGGCGGAATTGAAAACGCCCGGCGTCAAGACCGCGATGGAGACATCTTCGTGGAACGGCGTGAGAGACCGCAGGGTCGCCAAAAGCTCCAACGGGTAGTGCTCGATCGGACGCACGCCCATGGAACGGAAAACCCCGGGAAAGGCGCGGCGGACCACATCGCGATTCGCCAGCATGTAGCTGACGCCCGATGGCACGCGCAGATTGTCTTCCAGTACCACGAATTCGCCCGCTTCGTTGCGGATCAGGTCGCTGCCGCAGATGTTGACATAGGCGCCATGCGGCACCGGCAGCCCGCGCATTTCGCGGCGGTAGTGTTTGGAGCCGTAAATCATGGAGCGCGGCACCACGCCGTCCTTCAGGACGCGCCCGTCATTGTAGATGTCGCGCAGGAACAGGTTCAGGGCATGAATGCGCTGGGTCAGGCCGCGCTCGATGCGGTCCCACTCCTTGGCCGTGACGATACGGGGCAGAAGATCGGTCGGGATGATCCGCTCGGTTGCCCTGTTGTCGCTGTAGACGGTGAAGGTGATGCCTTGGTGCAGAAAGCTCTGCTCGCACGCCTGCTGGCGGCGGTTGAGTT
>JANYAR010000099.1 GCA_025361185.1 Alphaproteobacteria bacterium
GGATGAAGGCTTCGCGTTGTGAACATTTGCGTTCGTAATTGTCATTGAGCACCGGAACAATTAGGAAACCGATACCCGCATCGATACCCGCTTTTTACGCGGATGCCAACGAGTTTTGGCGAACAACTGCGATCAAGAAAATGCAAGAAGTGCTTGATTTATCGGAACTTCTGAACAAGTGCGAACAAAAGCGAACGACCGCGAATGCTAATTACGATTATCGATCAGCAGAAGCACGCGGAGCTGACCTTCAAGAGGGCCTGTTGGAAGGCCCCGGTTATAGCCGAAATTTGCTGCGGCTGCACAAGGTGAGGCGTTTGGGCGCCGCACCTTATATTTGGGTGCGGCCCCATGCTAGGAATCCGCCCATAATTATAAAAACCGGGGCGTGGGAATGGATTTTCGGCTTTGCGGCCTGTGCGTGGCGCTGATTGTGGCAACTGCGCCGGCATTTGCGGTGGAACAGTTCGAAACCCGGCTTTCGCCGTCGCCCCTGACCGACGGCACCCGCATCAACATCACCGGCGAGGGCAAGGCCGAGGCCAGCCTGGACGGCAGGAAGCTCAGCGTCGCGGTGGCATCGGGCCTTGGCGGCGGCAGCCCGGTGGGCAAGCCCACCACCTTGATGCCGGGCGTTCATCATCCCAACAATGGCAATGCGATTTTCGTTTTCGCGCTGCCTGATAACTAAATTGGCAATTTAACCAGGAGACAAGCCATGAAGTTTCTTCGTACGACCGTCGCGGTTGCCGCGATTGCAGCCGCGCTGGGCTCAGCAACCGCCGCGCAGGCCGCGCGCGCCTATATCGGCACCTACACGCCCAATCTGGCGGACCCCAAGGCTTACGCCAATGGTCATGGCGAAGGCATTTATCTGGTGAATGTTGATGATGCGACCGGCGTGCCTTCGGGCTTGAAGTTGGTGGCCAAGGACCAGTCGCCGTCCTGGTTCACCCTGTCGGCCGATCACAAGTTTCTCTACGCGGTAAATGAGATCAACACTTATGGTGCCAACAAGAGCGGTTCGATCACCGCCTATGCGGTGGATGGCGCCAGCGGCGCGCTCAAGAAACTCAATACGGTGGATTCCGGCGGCGCCATTCCCTGCTTCATCGTGCCCGACCCTTCCGGCAAGTTCCTGCTGACCGCCAACTATACCGGCGGCAGCTATTCGGTGACCCGCCTCAAGCCTGATGGCAGCCTGGGCGAGACTACGGACATCGTGAAACCGTCGGGTCCGATGAGCGTCTATCAAGCCGCCGACCGGCCGCCTGGCATGTTCGGCAGCAAGGAGCCGCACGGTAGCCGCGGCCACATGATCCTGCCCGATCCATCCGGCCAGTTTGTGGTGGGCGCCGATGCCGGGCGCGACCAGATCTTTGTCTGGAAGTTGGATACCAATAGCGGAAAGCTGAACCAGGTCTCGGTAACCAAGTCGGTGCCGGGCTCGGGCCCGCGCCATTTCAGGTTCTCGCCGGACGGCAAGACGCTCTATTTTCTGCACGAACAGAATTCGCGCATCCAGGTTTACGGTTTCGCCGATGGCAAGCTTACCGCCAAGGGCGCATCGGTTTCGACCTTGCCGGACGGGTTCCAGGGCGGCAACACCACTTCGGAACTGCTGATCGACAAGGCGGGCAAGCATCTCTATGCCGCCAACCGCAATCATGACTCCATCGCGACGTTCGCGATTGCGGCGGACGGCAGCATCAAGCGCCTCGCCAATACCCATACCGAAGGCACCATCCCGCGCACTCTGGCCTTTGATCCGAGCGGCAAATACTTTTATTCGCTGAACCAGGGCGGGGACAATCTGGTCACCTTCCGCTTGGATGCGAACGGCGTGCCGAAATTTACGGGCAAGTTCCTGGCCGTCGGCGCTCCGGCGGCGATGGTGTTCCTCCCCTAAGGAAGGTATTCATGCGCAATAGAAAAATTCTCACCGCTGCCGCGGCGCTTGCCGCGGTGCTGGCGACTGCCGGCGCCGCGCAGGCGGGTCGCGCCTATATCGGGACCTATACGCCCGAGCCCACCGCGCGCGGCGACAATCACGGCGAGGGCATCTATCTGGTGGACATAGACGATGCCAACGGGGCTGCGTCCAATCCCAGGCTGGTCGCCAAAATGCTGTCGCCGGCCTGGATGGCGTTCTCCGCCGATCACAAATTTCTTTATGCCAATAGCGAAATTCTGGACTATGGCCCGGACAAGACGGGTTCGGTCACGGCCTTTGCCGTGGATGGCGCCAGCGGCGCGCTGAGGCCGCTCAACACCGTCAGTTCGGCCAGCGCGGGGCCCGCCTATATCGCCATGCATCCTTCGGGAAAATTCGTGCTGGTGGCGAATTATGCCGGCGGCAGTTTCGCGGTGATCCGCGTGAACCCGGACGGCAGTCTGGGCGAGACCAGCGATGTGGTGAAGCCGGATGGGCCGCTTTCCTCCGCCACCGCCGGCGACAGCCAGCCCGGCCAGTTTGCCGGCAGCGACCATCGCGGCAGCCATGGCCATATGATCGGCACCGATCCGTCGGGGCAGTATGTCATCGGCGACGATGCCGGCCGCGATCAGATCTTCGTTTGGAAATTGGATCAATCCAGCGGCAAGCTGCAACAGGTCTCGGTCACCAAGGTGCTGCCGGGCGCCGCGCCGCGCCACTTCGTCTTCAGTCCCAATGGCAAGATGATGTACCAGCTGCAGGAACAGGATTCCCGCCTGCAGGCCTATGATTTCAAGGACGGCAAGCTGACGGCGCACGGCTCCAGCATCTTCACCCCGCCGGATGGCTATCAGGGCAGCAACACCACTTCCGAACTCCTGATCGACAAGGCGGGAAAGCATCTTTATGCCGCCAACCGCTCCCAGGATTCCATCGCGACGATCGCGGTCAGCGCCGATGGCGGCATCACCCGCACCGCCAACAGCCATACCGGGGGCTCAACGCCGCGCAGCCTGACCCTCGATCCCACCGGCAAGTTTCTCTATTCGCTGAACCAGCGCGCCGACAATGTCGTCACTTTTCGCATTGGCGCGGGCGGAGTACCGCAATACATCAACAAGGTCCTGGCCGTGGGTAGCCCTGCGGTGATGGTATTCCTACCCCACTAAGGAGCATCCCTATGGACAAAAGACAGTTCCTCACCGCCGCCGCGGCGCTGGCCGCGACGCCGGCGTTTGGGCAGGCGCAGACCAAGAAGCCCGGCACTGACGATCTGGGCCGCACCGCCGCCAGCATGAAGGCCAAGGTCATTTCCCGCCGCAAGGCCAAGACCACGGAGCTGTTCCTCACACCGCCCTGCTGGCCCAATGCCATCACCGCCGATCCGCAAGGACGCGGTTTCTGGGTGCAGCAGCAGCGCCATGACCGGGGACCGGAAACTGCCTGGCTGCTCGACCGCAAGGGCAAGGTGCTGCACAGCGTGGTGACCAAGTGCGAGGACTGCAGCGGCATGGCGGTGGGCAACGGCTTTGTGTGGAGCGGCGCCAACGGCGCCTCGGTGCACAATCCGCCCGATCCGCCGGTCGAGGGCGTATTTCAGACCGACATGAACGGCAAAACCGTCAGCCAGCGCCAGATCCCGTTCGGGCCCAAAAACAATGGCGGCTCCTGCCACGGTCTGGCCTGGGAGAATGTCGATGGCGGCCGGTTGTGGATTCAGTCCAACCGGCTGGAGGCGCTGGTGCGGATGAACCCCGTGACCTGGGAATGCGACTATCAGTTTCCCGCCGCCCGTGTCGACCGGCTGCACGGCATCGAAGTGGAAGGCGGCTTCATCTGGCAGGTCTATGGCACCCAGAATCCCAAGATGCCCGGTTATGAGGGCTATACGCCGGGCCTGATCAAATACGACATCAAGTCGGGCGAGCCGGTCCTGTTTATCGATTTCGTGCCGGGTTCCTGCGACATGCATGATGTCTGTGTGTTGGATGGTCAGCTCTATGGCGTGGATGCGGGCGAGCATCCGGGTTGGCCGATCAACGAGAAATATGCACGTCCGGGTTTTCCGGAGCTCAACAGCCCCAGCGGCGGTTATATTTTCAAGATCGACCTGATTTGACAGTTATTGCAGTGCGTTAAGTGTTGCCGGGGCTGTGGCGGCCCCGCCATACTCGCGCGACGATATGACGATATAAAGGGGAGCAGGGGATGGCGCTGAATTCACTCAAGGGATGGACGAAGACAGCCAAGCATACCGTCGCGGCGAGCTATCTCTCCTGGACCTTGGACGCCTATGACTTCTTTCTTCTGACGTTCGTGTTCAAGGACATCGCCGCCCAGTTCGGCACCTCCATCACCAAGGTGACGGTGGCGGTGATGCTGACTTTGGCTTGCCGGCCGATCGGTGCCTTTATCTTCGGCCGCCTGGCGGACCATTTTGGCCGCCGGCCCATCCTGATGCTGGATATCGCCTGTTATTCGGTGCTCAGCTTCCTGATCGCTTTTACCCCCAACATCTGGGCGTTTTATGTCGCCTGCGCCTGTTTCGGCGTGGCGATGGGCGGGGTGTGGGGCATCTGCGCCTCGCTCTCGATGGAGACGATCAAGCCCGCCGCGCGCGGCCTTGTTTCCGGCATTCTCCAGTCAGGCTATCCCAGCGGCTTTTTGATTTCGTCGCTGGTGTTCGGCTTTCTTTATACCAGCATCGGCTGGCGCGGCATGTTCATGGTCGGCGTCATCCCCGCGGCACTGCTGATCCTCTACATCTATATCTGTGTGCCGGAGTCGCCGCATTTCAATCCGGCGCATGCGCGCTCCAAGTCCGCCTCGACCTGGAGCATTCTCAGCAAGCATTGGAAGATCGCGCTTTATTCCATCATTCTGATGACCGGCTACAATTTCTTCAGCCACGGCACCCAGGATCTCTACGCTACGTTCCTCAGGGTGCAGCACGGCTTCAATCCGCCCACGGTCAAGAATGTTCTGGTGATCGCCAATATCGGCGCCATCATCGGCGGGCTGTTCTTCGGCAATTTCAGCCAGACTTTCGGCCGGCGCAGGACGGTGATCCTGGTCACGTTGATGGCGCTGCCGGTGATCTATTTCTGGGCCTATGCGGCGACACCGGTGGCGCTGGCGCTGGGCGCCTTCCTGATGCAGGTCTGTGTTCAGGGCGCCTGGGGCGTGGTGCCGGCCCATCTCAATGAATTGTCGCCCGCCGCCGCGCGCGGCACTTTCCCCGGCACCTGTTACCAGCTGGGCAACCTGATCGCGGCCATCAACCTGCCGCTGCAATCTTCCATCGCGGAGTCGATGGGCGGCAATTACAGTATCGCGCTGGCGATCATCGCCACCTGTGCCGCGCTCTTGATCGCCACCCTGATGTGGCTGGGGCCGGAAGCGCACAATGTCGACATGGGGCGCGCCGCTCCGGTTTCGGAATAAGTTTCGGAATATTAAAATAGGGGAAGAAGACGATGCGAAAATTCCTGTTGGGTGCGGCGTTTGTGATGCTGGCCACGCCCGCGATGGCGCAAAGCGCCACGACGATCAAGGTCATCACCCCGGCGGTCACCGCCAATGCCGGCTTGCGCGACCTGGCGATGGGCTTTGAGAAGGAAATGGGCATCAAGGTCGAAATCCAGACCCTGAACATGGCCAAGATGGTGGACGAGCTGAAAGGCGGCACTCCGCCGGCCGACATTGTGTTTCTGCCCTATGCGCTGATGGATCAGGCGCAGACCGACAAGAATGTCGCCGCCGGAAGCCGCATCAACATCGGGCGGGTGCGCATAGGGCTGGCGATCCACAAGGGCGATCCGGCGCCGGATATCTCCACGGTCGATAAGCTGGCCGCCGTGCTGAAGGCGTCCGATGGCGTGATGTATTCCGATCCCACCAGCGGCAGCATGGAAGCCCGCATCATCGACGGCATGTTGAATGCGCATCCCGAATTCGCCGGGGTCAAGCGCAAGATCAGCAAGAATGGCGAAGGCGGCCAGGCGGTGGCGCGCGGCGAGGGCCAGATGGCGCTGCAGCTGATCTGCGAGATCGTCAACCATCCCGATGCGCTGACCAATGTTGGACCGGTGCCCGATTCCCTGGGCGCCTATATCGATTCCGCCGCGGCGGTGTCGGCGCGCTCGGCCCATCCCAAGGAAGCGGCGCAGTTCCTGAAATACGCCACCCAGGCGGGAACCTATTCGCTGTGGCTGGGCAAGGGCCTGGAGCGGGCGAAATAGGCATGCAACGCAGAGATTTTCTTGCAGGGAGCGCCGCAGCCGCGGTGACCACGACCATGGCAGAGGCGCAATCGCTGGCTGACATTCCGATCATCGACACCCATGTCCATCTGTTCGACTCCCGCCGGCCGCAGGGCGTGCCTTATGCCGGCTCCCCGGAATGGGCCAAGGAGCATAATGGCGTGGCATTGCCCGCTACCTATCGTGCCTTCGCCGAGCCGCTGAACATTGTCGGCGCCATCGAGCTGGAAGCCAGTCCCTGGGTCGAGGACAATCTGTGGGTGCTGGAGCAGATGGAAACCGACACTATGTTCGTCGGCACAGTGGGCGATCTGGAGCCGGAAAAGCCGGATTTTGTCGAGCTCTACAACCGCTTCCGCAAGAATCCGATGTTCCTGGGGATACGCTGCGGCAAGATCTGGGGCCGCGATGTCACCAAGCAGGTCGATGATGCCAAATTCATCGATGGGCTGCGGCGTGTGGCCGATGCCGATCAGGTGATGGACACCGCCAATCCCGACATCGAGCTGATGCAGGCGATGGTGAAGATCAATGACAAAATCCCTTCATTGCGGATCATGCTGGACCACCTGCCGTCCTTCGATCCCACCCCCGCTCAGCAGGCGGCTTATGACGCGGTGCTGAAGGAAATCCATGGCCGCCCGAACATCTGGGCCAAGCTGTCGGAGATCGACCATCGCACCAAGAAGGAGAGGGGCTTGGCCGCGCACAAGGCGCGGCTGGACCAGCTGATGGACACGTTCGGCGAGGACCGGGTGGTGTTCGGCAGCGACTGGCCCAACAGCTGGGGCACCGCCACCCCGGCCCAGATCGTGGATATCGCGCGCGCCTATTTCGCCACGCGGACACGCGCGGCGGCGGAGAAATATTTCTGGAAGAACTCGCTGGCTTTCTACAAATGGAAGAAGCGGGCAAAAAACCAGCCGCCGCTTTGAGTGTAATTCCCGGCGAGCATCGTCATTGACGATGCGAGGGAAGGGGACCTAGGCTATTGACACTATTCAGGTTATGAAAGCCTGGATCCCCTTCCCTCGGCGCTGGCCGCGCCTCGCCGGGGATGACTTGCTTCGCAAGTCACTTCGGCTGCGCCGTCGTCCGCAGATATGGCTTGTGCGTCTTGTAGCCGGGGAACAGCTTGGCGGCATCGTCATTGCTGACCGCGCCGGTGATGATCACATCGCCGCCCTGTTTCCAGTCCGCCGGAGTCGCCACCTTGTGCTTGGCGGTGAGCTGCATGGAATCGATCACCCGCAAAATCTCCGCGAAGTTGCGTCCCGTCGTCATGGGATAGACCAGCAGCAGCTTGATCTTCTTGTCGGGGCCGATGATGAAGACATTGCGCACCGTGGCATTGTCGGCCGGGGTGCGTCCTTCCGACGTGCCGGGCGCATCTGCCGGCAGCATGCCGTAGAGTTTAGAAACCTTCAGGTCGGTATCGCCGATCATGGGAAAGTTCGGGCCCATGCCTTGGGTTTCCAGAATATCGGCGGCCCATTTGTCGTGATTGCCCACCGGGTCCACCGACAGGCCCAGCACCTTGACGCCGCGCTTGTCGAATTCCGGCTTGAGTTTGGCGACCGCGCCCAGTTCGGTGGTGCAGACCGGGGTAAAATCCTTGGGGTGAGAGAAGAACAACACCCAATTGTCACTCGCCCAGTCATAGAAGTGCAGCTTGCCTTGCGTGGAGTCGGCGGTGAAATCGGGGGCGGTTTCGTTGATGGCCAGCGGCATGGGGTCTCCTTGGGATTTTGGTGACGAAGTTTAGCCCAGGCGGCGTGTCCCTGTCAGCCATGCTGACATGGTGAAGTCGTGCTTGACGGGCCCCGATGATCGTCCCATAAGCCCGCCCAGGTGCAAGGTTTAGGGAACGCGGGAAGGCGTAAGGCGTGAGCCGGACCGCCTTTAAAAAAGACCGCGGCTGCCCCCGCAACTGTCGCCGGTGAGTTTTGGTCCATGTGTCACTGACGCCGCAAGGTGTTGGGAAGACGGATCAAGGCGCTGATCCGGCTAGCCAGGAAACCTGCCTCGCACCGTCGTCTTGTAGCCTGCCGGGGTGTGCGGGGTGCAGCGGGGTGAACCGCAGCGGCGACGAAGTTGGAGTCGTCGCGCGGGGGCAAATCCCTTTTCAAGTCCGCGTGCGGCTCCTGAGCCAGGAGACGTTATGAAGTCCTTTTTTACCACTGTTGCACTTGTGGCGTTGACCGCGCCGGCATTGGCCCAGATCACCGACCAAGTCGTGATCGCCGACGCCAGTATCAAGCCCGAAGATTCCGAACGCATCGTGGTCAGCGCCACGCGCCTGCCCACGCCGGTGTCTGAGGTCGCCAGCAGCGTCACGGTGATCACCGCCGCCACCATCGAGGCGCGGCAGCAGCGTTCGCTGCCCGATGTGCTGCGCAATGTACCGGGGCTCAACATCGTGCAGAGCGGCGGGGCGGGCGGACAGACATCGGTGTTCCTGCGCGGCACCAATCCCAACATACCAAGGTGCTGCTGGACGGCATCGATATCGCCGATCCCTCCACCGCCAATGGCGCCGCCGACATTTCCAAGCTGGCGGCGGGCGGTATTGCCAAGGTGGAAGTGCTGCGTGGCCCGCAAGGCGCGCTCTACGGTTCCGACGCCATCGGCGGGGTGATCAATATCATCACCAAAAGCGGCGATGGGCCACTCAAGGTCAATGCTGATGCGGAAGGCGGCAACTTCGACACCTTCAACCAGCGCGCATCCGCGTCCGGCTCGCGAGGCGATCTGCACTATGCCGTGACGGTGCAGCATCTGCATTCCGGCGCCACACCGGTGACGCCGCTGAACCTTCTGCCGCCCGGCCATCGCCGCAATGACGATTTCTATGACAATGTCACCGCCAGCACCAAGCTGGGCTATGACGTCACAGACAATTTCGATCTGGGCCTGGTGGGGCGCTATACCAACAGCCTGGGCAAGATTACCGGTGACAGTTTTGATCCCGTGACCTTCGCGTCCTTCCCCTCGCCCACCCGCACCCGCATCGAAACCCTGCAATATGAAAGCCGGGCAACTGCGCATCTGGTGATGGGGCGCCTGGACCAGACGCTTGGCCTGGCCTATGGCAGCAGCATTCTCGCCAGCCAGGATCCGGACAATGGCAATGGCCGCCAGATCGGTGACCGGATAAAGCTGGACTGGCAGGGCAATGTCGATGTGAGCGATGGCGAGACCCTGGTGCTTGGCGCGGAAACGGCGCGCGATGCGCTGCATCCGGGAGTGGCGTTCGGCTTTCCCTCGCCTTTGTCGCGGGGCATCACCACCAATGCCGGTTATGCCGAACTGCAATCGGATTTCGGCTTTGGGCTGCATGACAGCGCCTCGATCCGCTATGACGACAATAGCCGCTTTGGCAACAAGACCACCTGGCGCATCGCGCCAGCCTGGCTGATTGAGAGCTCCGGCACCAAGCTTAAGGCCAGCGCGGGTACCGGCTTCAAGGCGCCGGCCTTGCAGCAATTGTTCGGTACCTTCGGCGGCAATGCGAAGCTTAAGCCGGAAACCAGCTTCGGCTATGATGTGGGCGTGGAACAGAGCTTGCTGGATGGCGCGCTCACCGGCGGCGTCACCTGGTTCCGCAACGACATCCGCAATCTGATCGTGTCGGGTCCGGCGCCGACCTTTCAGCTGGCCAATATCGGCCGGGCGCGCACCGACGGCGTGGAAAGTTTCATTGCCTGGAAGGCGCTGGATGCGCTCACCCTGCGTGCCGACTACACCTATACCGACGCGCTGGATGCCGGCACCCGTCTGGCGCTGCTGCGGCGGCCGCGCCACAAGGCCAGTGTCGGCGCCGACTGGCAGGTGAGCGATGATTTCAACTTGAATGCGACCTTGCTTTACGTGGGTGCGCAGATCGACGGCAACCGTGATTTCTCCATTCCGCGTCTGAAGATGCCGGACCATGTCACCCTGGACGTTGCGGCCAGCTACCGGCTGACCGAGACATGGACCTTGTTCGGGCGGATTGAGAACGCCACCGATACCAACTATCAGAGTCCCGACGGCTTCCTGCGCCCCGGCATCGGCGCTTATGGCGGGATCAAGGTGAACCTGTAAGCATGAAATGGATCGCGGCCGCTGTTCTGATTGCCCTATCCGGACCAGCGGCTGCGTCTCCTCCTCAGCGCATCATGTCGCTGAAGATTTGCACCGACGAACTCTTGCTCGACCTGGTGCCGGCTTCGCGCATTGCTTCGATTACCTTTCTGTCGCGCGAAAAGGCGGGACTGAAATATTGGCCGCAGGCGGCAACCATTCCCATCAATCACGGCAGCGCCGAGGAAATTCTTAAGCTCCATCCCGATCTGATCCTGACCGATCCTTTCATGGCGCCGTCCTTGCGTCCGCTATTGGCGAAGACGGGTGCCAGAATCGTGGAGGTACCGCCGGCCGAGAATTTCGAACAAATTCGCACCGTCACCCGTCAGGTCGCAAAGGCGGTGGGGGAAGAGGCGCGCGGCGAGGCCCTGATCGCGAACATGGACGCCGAGCTGCGCGCGCTGGCGGCGCGGCGTCCCAAAAACATGCTCACGGTCGCCGGCTGGGGCACGGGCGGCTATGTGCCGGGCACGGGCGGGTTGTTCGATGCCATGCTGACCGTGGCGGGCGCACGCAATATCGAGCGCGGCGCTTTCGGTTACTTCGATGTCGAAAGCCTGATCGCGGCGGGTCCCGACGCCTTGGTCTATGGCGACACCTATGGCGGCACCACATCCTTGCGCACCGACCAGGACCTGCATCCGGCCCTGCTCAAGCGCTATGCCGGCCGCCGCATTACCTACGCGGCGCTTTACGGTTGCGGCGTGCCGCAAAGTGCGGCGGTGGCAAGGAGGCTTCAGGACGCGCTGCTGAAGGTGCAACACCCCGCGCCCGGAGGGCGCGCACCATGAACCGGCTCAATCTTTCATTGCTGCTGTTGATCATACTCGCCTTCGCCGCATCGCTGCTGGCGGGCAGGGTGTGGCTGCCGCCATCGTCCTTGCTCGTGCCGCATGGCTCGCTGGCAGGCCTGATCGTCTTCGACATCCGCCTGCCGCGCACGGTGCTGGCGCTGATCACCGGCGGCGTGCTGGGCCTGTCGGGCGCGGTGCTGCAAGGCTTTACCCGCAACCCGTTGGCCGAACCTGCTTTGCTCGGCGTTTCCAGCGGCGCCGCGCTGGGCGCGGTGATCGCGATTTATTTCGGGCTGGCGGCGGCCTCGCCGGTCACCGGTCCGCTGATGGGCATGGTGGGCGCGCTTTTGGCCTGCGCCCTGACATTCGCGTTGGGCCAGGGATCAAACAGGGGCGGCACGGTGGCTCTGGTGCTGGCGGGTGCAGCGGTGTCGAGCTTGACGGCGGCGGGTATCGCGCTTGCCTTGAACTTCGCGCCCAATCCCTACGCCGCCTATGAAATCATGACCTGGATCATGGGCTCGCTGGCCGACAAGAGCTGGACACAGGTCTGGCTGGTGCTGCCCTTCGCGGTCGTGGGTGTCGCGCTGCTGGCAATGACGGGGCGGGCGCTGGACGCGCTGTCCTTGGGCGAGGCGCAGGCCGCCAGCCTGGGCGTCAATCTCAACCGGTTGGCTGCGCTGGTGGTGGCGGGCACCGCGTTCAGCGTGGGCGCCATCACTTCGGTCACCGGCGCCATCGGCTTTATCGGTCTGGTCGCGCCCCATCTTGTCAGGCCCTTTGTCGGCCATGCGCCGCGCCGTGTGTTGCTGCCCGCAACCCTGGCAGGCAGCCTGCTGCTGCTCTCAGCCGACATCGCCGCGCGGCTGGTGCATGCCAATCCCGAACTCAGGCTGGGTGTCTTCACCAGCCTTTTGGGTACGCCCTTCTTCTTCTGGCTTGTGGTGCGCATCAGGAAGGTGGCGCCATGACCCTGCTGGCGGCGCAGAACATCACCGTAACGAGAGGTGGCCGCGCCATCCTGCACGATGTTTCGCTCCAAGCACGCGCCGGGGAATTCATCGCCGTGCTGGGCCCCAATGGCGCGGGAAAATCCACCCTGTTGTCGGTACTTGCGGGATTGCTGAAACCGGACAGCGGCAAAGTGATGCTGGACAACAAGCCCCTGGCTTTATTGTCCACAAAGCAGCTTGCGGCACGGCGCGCCTACCTGCCGCAGAATCCGCACCTGGAATGGCCGATCTCGGTACAGCGGCTGGTGGCGCTGGGTCTCACCCCCAGGCTGCCGGCCACGGGCGGCTTGCCGCAAAGCTTTTTGCCGCTGATTTGCCGTGCGCTGGAGCAATGCGATTTGACGGCCAGGCGCGATCAGGCTGCGACCACATTGTCCGGTGGGGAGTTTGCTCGCGCCATGCTGGCCCGCGCCATCGTATCGCAGCCGAAAATATTGATCGTGGACGAACCCATCACCGGGCTTGATCCCAAACATGCCATGGCCTCGATGCAGTTGCTGTCGGATTTCGCGCGTGCCGGCGCGCTGGTGATCGCTTCGTTGCACGATCTGACCCTGGCGGCGCGTCATGCCAGCCGGGTGATCGTAGTTGTGGATGGAGCGGTCATAAACGACGCGGATTCGCTCACAGAAGAAACTATCCACAGGGCCTTCGGGGTCCGGGCCCTGGCCAGTGGCGCGGGAGATTCGCGGGCATTCACACTTTTGTCCCCAAGCGAAAAATGACGTCTGTGTGAAAGTTTTCCGGCTTGACGGATTCCGCGAATAGGCCCCTAGATGTAGTCGTTCACGGTCACTCGAATGCTCTGGATAGGGGATTCAAGGGAACTTCGGAGCGGCCGGGTGGGGCCGAAACCGGGGCTGCCCCCGCAACTGTAAACGGCTGATTTTCCGGCCTTTTGCCACTGGGACCCCTCTTCAAGATGAAGAGCCCCGGGAAGGCCGCCGGGAAGAGGGCCGCGAGCCAGGAGACCTGCCGTCGAACATGTTTGAGCGAATGGGGCGGGGCGTCCCAGGGGGCCAATAAGGAGCGGTATACGCCGCGCCTGCGGTCCACGATTCCCCGAAACCCAAAGAGGGGAAGCAAGATGTCGGCACTCGGTAAACACGTCCTGGAAGGCGATTTTGATCGTGACGGCCAAGTGGTCGTCCAGACGCCGCCTGAACGGGTGATCCAGCGCTCGGTGGTGGTAACCCGCACGCTGACCCAGACCCCGGCTAAGCCTGTCGCACCGGCGCCGAAGGCGGAAATCCCCGATCACGCCAGGCATCATACCCAGCCGCCGCTGCCCTATCCGCTGGCGCCGCGGCCCACGCCCGCCGACCTGAGCCTGGACCGCGCCCGCGACAGCCTTCTGACCCCGTTCGGCAAGGCCACGCTCACCGACCGCTATCTGATGCCGGGCGAAAGCTTCCAGGACATGTTCGCCCGCGTCTCCTGCGCCTATGCCGACGACGTGGACCATGCCCAGCGGCTCTACGACTATATGAGCCGGCTGTGGTTCATGCCGGCCACCCCCATCCTGTCCAATGGCGGCACCAAGCGGGGTCTGCCGATTTCCTGCTTTCTCAACGACGTGTCGGACTCGCTGGACGGCATTGTCGGCACCTGGAACGAGAATGTGGCGCTGGCCAGCAATGGCGGCGGCATCGGCACCTATTGGGGCAAGGTGCGCTCCATCGGCGAGAAGGTGAAGACCGGCAAGACCAGCGGCATCATTCCCTTCATCCATGTGATGGACGGGCTGACGCTTGCCATTTCGCAAGGGTCCCTGCGCCGCGGTTCGGCGGCGGTCTATCTGGACATCGCCCACCCGGAAATCGAGGAGTTCCTGGAGATCCGCAAAGCCAGCGGCGATTTCAACCGCAAGGGCCTCAACCTGCATCACGGCATCAACATCACCGACGAATTCATGGACTGCGTTAAGGAGGGCAAGATGTTCGGCCTGCGCAGCCCCAAGGACCAGCAGGTTCTGCGCGAGGTCAATGCCCGCGAATTGTGGCAGCGCATTCTGGAAACACGCTTGCAGACCGGCGAGCCCTATATCCTCAACATCGATGCGGTGAACCGGGCCCTGCCTAAGCACCAGCGCGAGCTGGGGCTGAAGGTCAACACCTCCAACCTGTGCAGCGAGATCACCTTGCCCACCGGCGTCGACCATGACGGCAAGGAGCGCACGGCGGTCTGCTGCCTGTCGTCGCTGAACATCGAGACCTGGGACCAGTGGGCCGAGACCGAGGGCTTTGTCGAGGACGTTCTGCGCATGCTGGACAATGTCCTGACCAGCTTCATCGAGACCGCGCCCGCGGGCATGGAACGCGCCAAGTACAGTGCCCTGCGCGAACGTTCGGTGGGGTTGGGGGTCATGGGTTTCCACTCTTTCCTGCAGATGAAGAACATCCCCCTGGAAAGCGCCATGGCCAAGTCATGGAATCTACGCATTTTCAAGAAGATACGCCGGGAAGCGGATGCAGCGTCTTATATCCTGGCCGAAGAGCGCGGCGCCTGCCCGGACGCCCATGACAAGGGCATGAAGGCGCGCTTCTCCCACAAGCTGGCGATCGCGCCTACCGCCTCCATCTCCATCATCTGCGGCGGCGCGTCAGCCTGTGTCGAGCCGATCCCGGCCAATGTTTACACCCACAAGACGCTGTCTGGCTCCTTCTCGGTGCGCAATCCCTATTTGCAGGCACTTCTGGAAACCAAGGGCCAGAACACTGACGCCACCTGGCAGTCGATTGTCGAGCAGGAAGGTTCGGTCCAGCATCTGGACTGCCTCACCGATGAGGAAAAGGCGGTGTACCGCACCGCCTTCGAGATCGACCAGCGCTGGATCATCGAGCTGGCCGCCGACCGCACCCCCTATATCTGCCAGAGCCAGTCGCTGAACCTGTTTTTGCCCGCCGACATCGATAAGTGGGATCTGCACATGCTGCATTGGACGGCGTGGGAACGGGGCATCAAGAGTCTTTATTACTGCCGCTCCAAGTCCATCAGCCGCGCCGGGTTCGCCGGCCAGATGGAAAAGAAGGACAAGGCCAGCGTCGCCGCCGCGCCGCGTACCGATTATGAGGAATGCCTGGCATGTCAGTGAATCTGGGGAAAGTTGATCCGCGTTCGCTGATCGGAAAAGGCACGATCGGGCTTTTGAACGCCACCGGCACCTATGACATTACCCGTTATCCCTGGGCCTATGAATGCTGGAAGCGCCAGCAGCAGACCCACTGGATGGGCGAAGAAGTGCCGCTGGGTTCCGATATCCGCGACTGGCAATCGGGGCATCTCAGCGTCGCCGAAAAGGGCTTGCTGACCCAGATTTTCCGTTTCTTCACCCAGTCGGACGTGGAGGTGGGCGATAATTATTTGAAGCGCTACATCCCCATCTTCCAGCCGCTGGAAGTGCAGATGATGATGGCCGCCTTCACCAATATGGAGACGGTGCATATCGACGCCTATGCCCTGCTGCTCAAGACTCTGGGCATGCCGCAGACTGAGTTTGAGGCCTTCCGCGATTATCGCGAGATGAAGGCCAAGGCCGATTACATGCATACCTTCGGCGTGGGCACCTGCGCCGATGTGGCGCGCACTCTGGCCATGTTCGGCGCCTTCACCGAAGGCATGTCGCTGTTCGCCAGCTTCGCCATGCTGATGAATTTCCCCCGCTTCAACAAGATGAACGGCATGGGCCAGATCGTGTCCTGGTCGGTGCGCGACGAAAGCCTGCACTGCGAAGGCATCACCAAGCTCTATCATGCCTGGGCGGAGGAAACCGGCTGCGTCACCAAAGCGGTGCGCGACGATATCCGTGAGGTCGCCCATACCATGGTCGGGCTGGAAGAGGGTTTCGTTGACCTGGCCTTCAGTCTCGGCGAGGTCGAGGGCATGACGGCGAAGGAAATCAAATCCTATGTCCGCTATATCGCCGACTGGCGGCTGACCCAGCTGAGGCTTGAGCCGGTGTTCGGCAATTTCGAGGCGACCGAGAGCGGCTACAAGCAGCTCAAGGCGCATCCGCTACCCTGGCTGGTGGAAATCCTCAACGGCGTCGAGCATGCCAACTTCTTCGAACAGCGCGCCACCGAATATTCCAAGGGCGCCTCAAAGGGCAGCTGGGACGGCACCGAGGGTGTTTGGTCGCAGTTCGACAAGCGCAACCAGATCGCGGCGGAGTGAGCCGCGGCGCGCGTCTTACGGCTTTTCGATCAAAATGACCCCTGCTCGAGCGAGTGCGGCAAGCATTTTCCGCAGATTGGCTTTCGCTGGCTCGCCATCGAGATGGGCAGACAGTTCGGCGAATCCCAAGGCATTTGTGTCGCTCAGCATCTCAAGTGCGGGCACAAGATTGGGAGAAATCCCGCTGTACAGCATGCCGTCAGCCTTGAATGCCCAGTTGTCGCCGTCACGTATGAAATGCAGATGATGCGCCAACGCAAGCCGGATGCGATGAGTGTCGCCTAGTGTTTCAATCTGGACGTAAGGCATGTCGGGCAAGCGGATATGGGGAAATGGTTGCAAACCGCCTTCCCATTCGTGGCGGAATTCGGCGATCGCGTCATCCGTGAACGCTTCGGAAAGCAAAGGACGCAAGGCGTTGAGATAAGCCATCTGCCCCTTGGCATCGTTCAGCCGCGGAACCTCAGCTCGTACCACCTCATGATGTCGCAACTTCCCCATCAGCCATTGGAGTAGGTGCGTGCCAAGCGGCGACTCCGTCGCGAATGTCAAATGCAAACTTGGCTCGCCGACCGGGAAGGCCACATGCCACCATCCACGCGGGATGTAGAGCATGTCGCCGTCCTCCAGCATACCATCCCAAATAGGGGGATCTACCGGCTTGGGGGAGGCTTCTTCGTCGTCCGGCAGTGGGTTTAAGCGCGTTGGCCGATAGATCTGCCAGCGCTTCCGTCCCGACACTTGCAGGACCATGATCTCCTGGCAGTCAAAATGCAGATCGAGGCCTTTCTGGCTATGCCATCCCGCATAGAGATTGACGTGAGCGCTCGCATGAAGCGCGTCCCGAAACGAGGACGCCAGCTGGCGCACCCTGGGCGCCAGTTCCTCCACGCAGTCCAGTACAAGTGTCGCACCAGCCGAGAGGCAGGCGGCGAGCTTGCCAGAGTTCAGTCGCGGAATACCGCCCGCACTAGGCGTCGTATAGCGGAAAGTCTCGATATTGCGCCCCTCACGGGTCAACCTAAACTGCGGCGGGTAGAGCCGATGTTGTTCCAAGATTGCGTTGAGTTCGTCCCAGCCAAGAAGATCGGCAAAGCGGCCCGCCGTGCCTTTTGCGACTAGGAACGACTTGTTCCAATAGTCCGTAAGGAACTGGTCCCGCGTCAGCGGCGCGATGACATGATCGAACTCCAGCATCGCAGTTTATTCCGCCCTCCAAAAATGCGTTCATGCACCTCTTCGACTAAGGCCCTTATGGTGCTCTTGCCAGGTTACAAGTTTAACACCCAAGAACACCATAGCCAGGCGGCGAATGCTGCCGGGCTATTTTGAGCCTTGAGCCAAAATGGGGCCTAGGCTCCATTTCCAAGCAACGTCAAAACCGCACCGCCGCTTGGTCTCAATGTCCGCTTTTGCTGCAAAGCAGACATTGGCCGGCCATGAGCTATAGCGTGCTGAGCGGCAGCCCGCTGTCGCGCCACGATTTCAAGCCGCCGTCCAGCGCCGCCGCCTTGGTATAGCCCAGCTCGCGCAAGGTCGCCGCCGCCAGGGTGGAGATCTGGCCGAAAATACGGCGACGGGATACTTATTCCCGAAAGCCCAAGGCATCGATTGGCGGGCAACTCGATTTATTGCGACACTCGCAATAGGTATCCTGTCGCCGTATTCACAGATCAAGGAAAACTGGCTTACGCTAGCCTGTTTCGCATGGCAATCAGGCCGCGATGCGCTGACCGTACACGAATGGAAGTTCGACCGACACCGTCGTACCAACGCCTTCCTGGCTTTCGATATGCACCCTGCCGCCATGCTTCTCCACCAGGGATTTTACCAGCGCCAGGCCGAGACCGGTACCCTCGCGCGCCCGCATCGGATCATTGTTAGCCTGTTCAAAGGCAAGGCCGATACGCGCAAGCGTCTTTCCGGGGATGCCGATGCCGTTGTCGTGCACCGCCAGATGCAGCCGTCCCCCCAGGGCCTGGGCGGTGAACGATACCGCCCCGCCCGGCGGAGTGAACTTCACCGCGTTGGACAGGAGGTTCAGCAGAATCTGTTTCACCGAGCGGGGATCGGCGATGAGCACCGGCAGGTTGGCCGGCACGCTGGCGGTCAGCGTGATGCCAGTCTCCTCGGCGCGCCGGCGCGTCAGCTCCAGGCAGTAGGCTACCGACTCGGCCAAGTCCACGGGCTGCGGGTCGAGGACGAACTTGCCCGCTTCGATCTTCGACATGTCGAGGATGTCGGTGATCAGGCTGAGCAGGTGCAGGCCGGATTCATGGATGAGGACGGCATATTCCTCGTAGCGCGCCTGCATCGGCCCGAACAGACGCGAGCGCATCGTGTCGGAGAAGCCGATGATGGCGTTCAGCGGCGTGCGCAGTTCGTGGCTCATATTGGCAAGGAATTCGGACTTGACCCGGCTCGCGGCTTCCGCCGCCTCCTTGGCGCTGAGATTTTCCAGCAGTTCGGACTTGAGCCGCTCGCGCTCCAGCGTCGAGTCCCGGAACAGGCTGACGGTGCGCGCAAACTGACCGAACTCGTCGCGGCGGTCCTGCATGGGGATGATGCGTTTCATGTCGCCATCGATCACCGCTTCCATCGCGCCGGTGAGAATCCGCAGCGGCCTGATGACGCGCTGGAAGATAAACAAGAAGGCTACGGATGCGACGGCGACAGCGATGAAGATGAGGGTCAGCGCGACGATGAAACGTTGTTGTGCCTGTTTTGCCTGATCCCTGAGATGGCTTTTGGCTTGCTCGAAAGCAACGCGCGAAACGTTGGTAAGGGCGGTAAGGCCCCGGTTCGAACGCTGCATCCAGTCGGCGGAAGACAGAGAGGGTCGCATCCCCCGGTTCAACTGCGTGAGGATGGCATCGTGCTCCTCCGCCTGCTCGGTGAAATAGATTTTCTGGGCCTGCTGTACCGCTTTTTGCAGGTCCGCGGGAAATGAAGGGTTCTTGGCAGCGCCACGGATGACGCTCCAGGGCGAAGCGGCAGCCACCTTCATTTCTGCGAATAGGATGTGGTCTTTTTCGCCGAGGGGCGTGGCGTGCTGGATGGCGTCCGCAAGCACGGCACGGTCGATGCCGGCCTCATGGCGCACGGCCATGGCGATATTGCCGGCCTTCATCATCTCATCAATGAAGGAATCGATACCCGACAATTGCAGCGACAGCGCGATGATTTGGTTTTCGACCGTAGTGATCAGCTCGTTTGCCGCTGCTGCCCATTCCGCCGTGAGTGCCTGCGAGCGGTCCGGTGCGGGCAGGCGCAGCATATCCATCATTCTGCTATAGGTGGCTTCATAGCGGTGTTGCATTTGGGCCAGGCGCTGGCGCTCCGGCGAGCCTATGATGCCGTTCTCCGCCTTTAAGAGCGCGGCGACCGTGGCTAGCACCGCCTCGCTACGCCTGTGCAATTGGGCGATCCGATCCAAGTCGGAGGCGCCGGCCGGATCATGGGAACCGCGCGCGGTGTCCATAGTGCCCCGCTCAACGCGCAAATGCTCGTCGGCCAGGACGAATTGCTGCGCGATGGTTGCAATGGAAAGCCGGTAGCTGGCGTTCTCCCGGCTGTCGAAGTGCTGCTTCGCGGCGTTGGTGGAAAGCGTCACCAGCATCAGCACCAGCAGGCCGGTACAGGCGGACAGGATGACGCTGACAGATCGAAGCTTTTTCACCGGCGCCTCAAGATTTCCCCCGGAAACTTTAGCCCGGCTGCGGTTATGGAAGCCCTAACCAGCAAGAGTTGCGCCGGACGGCCCGCATTCCATGGTTAGTTTTGGATGAAGTTTCGGGCAAGCTTTGGTCCTTGGGACCAAAGAAGCGTTGAATGGGTCACGTCGGTACTTCGTGCAACCTTTTGCTGAGGCGCATGGCGGACATTGGCCGGCCAATGGGGGAGCGAAGAAAATACGGGGATAGGCGTACCGATCCTCGCCTATCGATAGGCCGAAGACGGAAAGATGGATGGCCGGGTTTAACCCGGCCATGGAGAGAGGAGCTAGAGAGTACTCATCGGCAATCCGCCGTCGCGCCAAGCCTTGATGCCGCCGTCCAGCGCCGCCGCCTTGGTATAGCCCAGCTCGCGCAAGGTCGCCGCCGCCAGGGTGGAAATCTGGCCGAATTCGCAAGCGACCAGAATGCGCTGGGTGGGATCGGGCAGTTCCTTGTTGACGCGCAATTCCAGCTGGCCGCGCGGCAGATGCTGGGCGCCGGGAATATGGCCGGCGGCGAAGGCATCCTTCTCGCGCACGTCCAGCAAAATAAGGCCCAGATCATTGCGGCCCACCCGCTCCGCAAGTTCCGCCATGGACACAAACGGCACATGGGCGCTGGCTTCCGACAGAAGCTGCGCCACCGTCTTGCCGCCGCTCATATTGGTGCGCAGCGCCTCGGTCAGGTGGGTGGGGGCGTCCAGGTTGAGCTGTGTCATCATGGCGATGAACTCGGCGCGCTCGCGTTTTTGCAGGCGGGGATTGCCCGCGATCTCATCGCCGATGCTGGAATGGCTGCGGCCTTTGTAATCGTGGGCCGGATAGACCAGCAGCGCGGGGTCCAGTTTCAGTACCCGGCCAAACAGGCTGTCATAGAGTTGGTCGGGATCGCCGGTCGGCAAATCGGTGCGTCCGGTGCCGCCGATCAAAAGTGTGTCGCCGGTGAAGATGCGGTCGTCCGCCAGAATGCACAGGGAATCGCGGGTATGGCCGGGGGTGTGCAGGGCCTTGAGCCGCATATTGCCTACCCGCAGAATCTCGCCATCGTCCAGCTTGAAACCGGCATAGGGGGCGGGGGAGAGTTTGCTGGTCACCACCGGCACATCGAGCGTCCTGCCCAGTTCCTTGGCGGCGGAAAAATGATCGGCATGGGTGTGGGTGTCCAGCACATAGCGGATGCGCAAGCCATCTTTCGCCGCCAGGCCCAGATAACGGTCGATCTGGTTCAAGTGCGGATCGATCAGGATGGCGGAACGCGCCTCATCGCAGCCCAGGAGATAGGACTGGCAACCGCCGGTGGCGATCTGTTCGAAAATCATTGCATGCGCCCCAACAAAAACACCCGTGACGACGAGTATAGCCTATTGGCGGCGCAGGCTCGCGCGGAATTTCCGGTCCTTCTTCAAGACGAATTCCCGCCGCATGGCGCCTTTGCGGGTGCGGTGCTTCTCGGCATAGACCAATATCCATTCCCGGCCGCGCGTCGTCTTCGCGCCCACGCGTTTGCCGTTGTGCTCGGCCAGCCGCCGTTCCAGGTCGAGCGTCCAGCCGACATAGGTGATCAGCCGGCCGTCCGGGTTTTCTGCCGCCAGGACATAGACGAAGGAGGGCATGGGCTTGTTGTGATGCAAATTGTGCAGATCTGTCCATATCGAACTTTCTGCTTGCAGGCAGCCCGTGGCGGGTCTATATTGTTGCCTAAGCAAGTATTGTTCTGGCAAATATTGCCCAGACAGTGAATGAGATCTTGGCCCGTGAAGCCTTATTACACCCGCACCAATTACGCCAAGAAGAACTCAGTCGGCTATCTGATGCGGATGTGCACCAACCTGGTGCTGCCGCAGATGGAAGCGCTGTTTGTGGACCAGGAATTGACCTTCTCGCAATGGACCACCCTGGTCACCCTGCATGATGGGCGAATCACCTCTGCCGGGGATTTGGCGCAGAATATCTGTCACGATGCGGGGTCCCTGACTCGTCTTATCGACCAGATGGTGGAGCGTGGCTTTGTTACGCGCGACCGCAGCCAGACCGACCGGCGGGTGGTGACCTTGTCACTGACGCCGCGCGGCCGCGCCATGGTCGAAACCCTGGCGCCCAAGGTGATGCAGTACTGGAACGGGCTTTTGTCCGGTTTCAGCCATGAGGAGGTCGATACTCTGATCAATCTGTTGACCCGGCTGATGATCGCCGCCGACAGCAAGCAGGGCCGCAAGTCCCGGCTGCTGCTTTCCGATGTTCCCATTGCCAAGCCGGTGCCTCAGACCATGCCCCAGGCCATGATGGCCAAAACCGCGAAGGCGAGGAAGGTGTCATGAGGGTGCTGAAAAAATCCGGCGCGCTTGTCATGGCTCTGATGTTGTCGGCCTGTGTCGATACGCCTCCCACCACACCCCAGGTGCGGGAGATTGCGCGAGACGGCCTGGGCCTTACCGGAGAACCCGCGCCGCACGCGCCCAAGGAATGGTGGAAGGCGTTCAAAGACCCGCAGGTGGACCGGCTCGCGGGTTTGGTGATTTTGGACAATCCCAGCCTGGCGGGCGCGCTGGCGCGGATGCGCGCCGCCCAGTCCGAGCTGGCGGTGAGCCGGGCGGAGGATCTGCCGCAAGTAACCTTGGACGGCAGCGAGCAGCGCGTGTTGTTCAGCAAGGACTATATCATTCCGCCGCCCTATGGCGGCAGCTATCGCTGGTACGGTTCGCTGACCACCAACCTGAGCTGGAACCTGGATTTCTGGGGCAAGCAGGCGGCCTTGATCGAAAAGGCGCGCAATACGGCGCAGGCCGCGGCGCTGGACGCCGAGGCTGCCCATCTGGCGCTGTCGGGCGCTTTTGCCCAGGCCTATATCAACCTGTTGCTCGACTATCAGTTCGGCGACATCGCCGATGCCACGGCGGCCGAACGCAGCGAAATCTTGAAAATCACCCAGGGCCGCTTCAATGCCGGACTGGAAAATGGCAGCGCGCTGGAACAGGCCAAGTCGCTGCTCTCCATCGCCAAGGCCGACCAGTTGCGCTTTGCCGCGGCGCGCGAGATGGACCTTCATGCCATCGCCGCGCTGGCGGGGCAGGGTGCTGCTCTTTACCAGACCATCACGCGGCCCAATCCCAACCTGGATGTGGCGCTGCCCTTGCCGCAGGCGCTGCCCGCCGATCTTCTGTCGCGGCGGCCTGACATATTGGCGGCAAAGGCGCGGATTCAGGCGGCGGTGAAAGGGCGCGAAGCCGCCGAGGCCGATTTCTATCCCGACATCAACCTGGCGGCGCTGGTGGGTTTTCAGGCCATCGGCTTGTCGAATCTTTTGACGGGGAATGCCTTTACGATGGGCGTGGGCCCCGCCGTCCATCTGCCGATCTTCGATGCGGGCAAGCTGCGGGCGCGCTACGCCCAATCCACCGCCGATCTGGATCTGGCGGTGGCCGATTACAACGGCGCGGTCGTGGCCGCCATCAGGCAGACCGCCGACGCCATGACCCAGGTGAAAAGCCTGGAAGGCCAGCGCGTGCAGCAGCAGGACGCCGCCTCCAGCGCGGAGCGTGCGTTCCGGATCGCCCAGGACCGCTATCGCAGCGGCTTGTCGACCCAGCTTCCCATGCTGACGGCGGAATCCACCTTGCTGCAGGCGCGCCAGGCATTGGCCGGCGTGGTGGCGCAAGGTGCGCAGCAGCGCATCATTTTGATGCTGACGGTGGGCGGCGGCTTCGAGCCGGTGCCCCCTGAATCGCAAACGCGGGCCGCCGATTTGCGCCAATCCATCCAATAAAGAAGTCCATTCCATCGCCTAGCAGGACGTTCGCCATGACCGACATTCCACAAACTCCAACCCAGCAGCGCCGTTTCTGGTTTCTTATCCTGGGCGCGGCGATCCTGGCCGGCGCACTGATCTATGGCGTCTATTGGCTGCTTCATGCCCGCTATTTCGAAAGCACCGACGACGCCTATGTCGGCGGCGATGTGGTGGCGATTACCTCCAAGGAGAATGCCACGGTGCTGGCGCTGCACGCCGACAACACCCAGACAGTGACGCGCGGCCAGCTTCTGGTCGAAATGGACCCCGCCATCACCACCGTGAATCTGCAAGCCGCCCAGGCCAATCTGGCGCGGGTGGTGCGCAACGTGAAAGGGCAATTCTCCAAATCCGATTCCGGCACCGCCGAACTGAACCAGGCAATGGTGGCGCTGGCCCAGGCCGAGGATGACTATGCCCGCCGCCAGAAAGCCTTCGAGACCCAGTCGGTTTCGGGCGAGGAACTGGCGCATGCCCGCGATGCGGTGGCGGCGGCGCGCGCCCAGGTCAATGCCGCGCAAGGCGGCTTGCACCAGACCAATGCCAGCATCGAAGGCACCGACATCGCTCACAATCCCGATGTGATGGCGGCCGAGGCGCAGCTTCGCGCCGCGGCCATCGCGCTGGGGCATATGCGCCTGGTGGCGCCCGTGGATGGCGTGATCGCCCAGCGCACGGTGCAGGCCGGTCAGCAGGTCGCCGCCGGCACGCCGCTGATGGCGGTGGTGCCGCTGTCCAATGTCTGGATCGACGCCAATTTCAAGGAAGGCCAGCTCGCCCGCATGCGGGTGGGCCAGCCGGTAACGGTGAAGACCGATCTATACGGACGCAGCGTCACCTATCTTGGCCATATCGAGGGATTGGGCGCGGGCTCGGGCTCGGCCTTTGCCCTGCTGCCGCCGCAGAATGCGTCGGGCAACTGGATCAAGATCGTGCAGCGTGTGCCGGTACGCATCGCGCTGGACCCCAAAGAGCTGGCCGATCATCCCTTGCGCGTGGGATTGAGCGTGACGGCGGACGCCGATGTCCGCGACCAATCCGGTCCGCTGATTACCGCGCGCGTGGGGGCGGGAACCACCCGCGCCAATACCGGTGAGGATTCAGGCCCCGCCGCAGACGCGATGATCGCGCGCATTCTCAAGGAGAATGGCGGAGCCTTGCGGTGAGCGCGCCTGGCAGCAAGCCTGTGGCGGCTTCCCAGACGCCGATGCATGGCGGCCAGCTTGCCATCACCGCCCTGGTGCTGGCGCTGGGCACCTTCATGCAGGTGCTGGACACCACCATCGCCAATGTCTCGCTGCCCACCATCGCGGGCAATCTGGGGGTCAGTTCCGATCAGGGCACCTGGGTGATCACCGCCTTTGCGGTTGCCAATGGCATCGGCGTGCCGCTCACGGGGTGGCTGATGGGCCGTTATGGCGTGGTGCGCACTTTCGTCTTTTCGATCTTTGCCTTCACCGTTGCATCACTTCTGTGCGGTATCGCCTGGAGCCTGACATCGCTGATTTTCTTCCGGGTGCTGCAGGGCGGTGTCTCCGGTCCCATGATCCCGGGCAGCCAGGCGTTGTTGATTTCCATCTTTCCACCGCAGAAACGCGGCACCGCGCTGGGCATCTGGTCCATCACCACTTTGGTGGCGCCGATCTGCGGACCCATTCTGGGCGGCTATATTTCCGACAATTTTCATTGGGGCTGGATATTCCTGATCAATGTGCCGGTGGGCCTGTTGGTCGCCTTCCTGTGCTGGACCAACCTGAAGGACCGCGAAACGCCCACCCGCAAATTGCCGATCGATGTGGTGGGCTTGAGCCTGCTGGTGATCTGGGTGGGCGCGCTGCAGATCATGCTGGACACCGGCAAGGATGCGGACTGGTTTGCCTCCACGCAGATCGTCATTTTGGCGGTCATCACGACTGCCGGCTTTGCCGCCTTCCTGATCTGGGAACTGACCGAGAAGAATCCGGTGGTGGATCTGTCGCTGTTCAAGAGCCGCAATTTCGCGCTGGGTACCTTGGCTTTCTGTCTGGGCTATGCGGTGTTCTTCGCCAACAATTTGCTGATGCCGCTGTGGCTGCAAACCCAAGTGGGCTATACCGCAACCTGGGCGGGGTTGGTGGCGGCGCCCACCGGGGTGGTGGCGGTGCTGCTGACGCCCTTAGCGGCCAAGATGATGAACCGGTACGACGCCCGCATCATCGCCACGGTCGCGTTCATCGCCTTTGGCGCCTCTTTCCTGATGCGCGCGAACTTCACCAATCAGGCAAGCTTTCTGGATTTCACGCTGCCCTTGCTGGTGCAGGGCATCGCCATGGCGACTTTCTTCCTGGCCATGATCACCATCCTGCTGGACGGAGTGCCGCCGCAGCGCATTCCGCTGGCATCCGGTCTTTCCAATTTCACCCGCATCACCGCGGGCGGTTTTGCCGCCTCTATCGTCACCACGGTGTGGGACCGGCGCGAGGCGCTGCATCAGAGCCGGTTGGCGGACCAGACCACCATCTTCACGCCGGGGCTCAGCCACACCTTGCAGGGGTTGCACGGCTTCGGCCTGTCCGATCTTGCGGGCAAGGCGGCGGTGACGCGCACCATGGTGAACCAGGCTTACCTGTTGGCGGCCGACGATATCTTCTGGGCTTCGGGCTGGATTTGCCTGGTGCTGATCGGCACCGTTTGGCTTTGTAAGCGGGCTATCTCCGGCGGCGGTACGAACGCGGCGGCGGATTGAGTCCTCCCCCTTGCGCGAAGCGGTCCATAGCAACAGCGTATGGACGGGGGAGGTGCCCGTAGCACCGATTAGGTGCGAAGGGCGGAGGGGGTTGGGAATTAGTCCGCATACGTCCTAAGATTGACAGTGTCATGGCCTGCTGCCGTAGTGGGGCATGGACCGTGCCTCCCTGATTCGGCGCTTGCCGGATATTGCCTTTGCCATTCTGTTCGGCGGCGGCCTTGTGCTGGGCGGCGACGCGGCGTTGGCGGGTTTTCCCAAACTGTTGGACGCGATGGTGCCGGGCATGGCGGCCCAGGCGGGCGAGGATAACACACCAGCCCATGGCGTGGCGCACTTTGCCGTGCCGCAAGGTTTTGCCAATAGCCGCTTCACGCCCCAGGTTCTGTATCCGGTCACGCCCGCGCCCAAGCCTGATTGGCTGGTCGAAGCGATGCGCAACGCCCGCACCGGCCCTGTGCCTGCGCTGCGCGGGGGCTCCGGCTTGCGCGCGCGGCCGGTGATCGCGATCTGCATCGACGATCTGGGCGAGGACCTGGCCGGCACCGACAAGGCGATGGCGCTGCCCAAACAGGTGGCCTTGTCATTCCTGCCCTTCGCCGAGACCACGCCCTTCCTGGCGGAAGCAGCAAACCGCAAAGGCCATCTGGTGCTGGCGCATGTGCCGATGCAGCCGATCAACGGCCGCGACCCCGGCCCGATGGGGCTCAAGCCCGGCATGACGGCTGACGAGATTTCGCGCCGCCTGGGCTGGAATCTGGCGCGCGTACCGGGTCTGGTGGGCATCAACAATCATGAAGGCAGCCGCTTCACCGCCGACGCTGCCGGGCTGGCGCCGGTGATGGCAACCTTGAAGGCGCGGCATCTGTTCTTTCTGGATTCCCGCACCGGGCCGCAAAGCGGCGTGGCGGCGGCGGCGCGCGCCGCCGGGGTAATGACGGCCAGCCGCGACATCTTCCTGGACGACGATCCCAGCCCCGCGGCGATCGGCGCAGCGTTGGAGATGCTGGCAGCCACGGCCAAGCGCAGCGGCGCGGCCATCGCCATCGGCCATCCCCATGACACAACGCTGAAGTTTTTGGCGGCCTGGCTGGCGCAGGATCATGGCGTGACGTTGGTGCCGCTGGACGAGGCGATCAGGCTGAAGGCGGCGCGCGCTGCCAGCGACGGCGTCACCGTGGCGACGCGCTAAAGCAGTTTTTCCATCCGGTAGTTGCCCAGGGCCTGGCCGTTGGTCTCCACCGTCTGATAGGCCAGTACCTTGAAGCCGTGGCGTTCGAACACCGGGCGGGCGGTGATGCTGACTTCGCCGAACAGGCGCTTGTAACGTTCGCTCAGCGCCCTTGCCGAGACAAAGCGCAGCATGGCGCTGCCCACGCCGCGGCGCTGAAAATCCGGATGGACATAGAACATGTCGATATGGCCTTCGCCGTCCAGGTCGGTGAAGCCCGCGACTTGTCCTTTATATTGCGCGACGAAGGTGGGTTTGGCGTGGCAGCTTGCGTCGAATTCGGCCATGTCGCGCGTCTCCGGCGCCCAGGCCGCGATCTGCGCCGGCGAATAGTCCCGGCGCGCGATCTGGCGCACCGCGCGGGTGAAAATATCGGCCAGCGCCTGGCAGTCGGAGTCCTGATAGTCGCGTATCTCGATCATAGGTCTTTCTTGAGAGGCATCCATTACTGGCCCTTCTTGGCGGCGCTGGCAAAACGCACGGCTTCTTCAGCCGCGGCAAGCAGGGCCTTGGATTTGTTGATGGTCTCTTGATATTCCGCTTCGGGCTGGCTGTCGGCCACCACGCCGCCGCCGGCCTGCACATACATGGTGCCGTCTTTCACCAGGGCGGTGCGCAGCACGATGCAGGTGTCCATCGAGCCGTCGGCGGCGAAATAGCCCACTGCGCCGGCATAGGCCGCGCCGCGCTTTTCCTTTTCAAATTCGTCGATGATCTCCATGGCGCGGATCTTGGGGGCACCCGTCAGCGTGCCGGCGGGAAGGCCCGCGGCCAACGCATCCACTGCGTCCAACCCGTCGCGGATATCGCCTTCGACATTGGACACAATATGCATCACATGGCTGTAGCGTTCGATGAAGAAGCTGTCGGTCACCGTCACCGCGCCGGTCTTGGCGACACGGCCGACATCGTTGCGGCCCAGATCCACCAGCATCAGATGTTCGGCCCGCTCCTTGGGATCGGCCATCAGCTCATCGGCAAACGCCTTGTCTTCTTCCGGGGTTTTGCCGCGCGGACGCGTGCCGGCGATGGGGCGGATGGTGACTTTGCCGTCCCTGAGCCGCACCAGCACTTCGGGGCTGGAGCCGACGATCTGAAATCCCGGCATCGCCAGGTAATAAAGATAAGGCGAAGGATTGAGCCGCCGCAGGGCGCGATAGAGCGAGAAAGGCGGCAAGGCAAAAGGGCGGCGGAAGCGCTGACTGGGCACCACCTGGAACACATCGCCCGCCATAATATATTCCTTGGCGCGCGCCACCACAGCGAAATATTCGTCCTTGGTCATGTTGGATTCGATTGCCACGCCGGTGGGCAGATCGGTGGGCACTTCGGCACTCGGTGGGGCGGGGCGTTCCAGTTCGGCCACCGCTTCGTCCAGTCTTGCGGTGCCGCGGGCGTAAGCCGCCTTGGCGTCCACTTTACGGTCGAACCATACCGGCGTGATGAGGATGATCTCGTCCTTCACACTGTCGAAGATGGCGGTGATGGTGGGGCGCAGCAGGATCGCATCGGGCAGGCCCAAGGTGTCGGGCGGCGGATTGGGGAGATTTTCCACCTGCCGCGCCATGTCATAGCCCAGATAGCCGAACAGGCCGGTCGCCATCGGCGGCAATCCGGCGGGCAGGCTCATGCGCGTCTCGCGCGTCAGTGCGCGCAGCGACTCCAGCGGTTTGGCCGTCTCCGGGGTGAATTTGCCCGCATCACTGAGCGCGGCGCGGTTGATCTCGGCCGCGCCATCCCGGCAGCGCCAGATCAGGTCGGGCAGCAGGCCGATGATGGAATAGCGTCCCCGCGTTTCCCCGCCCTGAACGCTTTCCAGCAGGAAGGCATTGTCGCGGGCGGCGCCGTCCCTGGAAAAGCCCAGCTTGAGGAATGCCGAAACCGGCGTCTCCATGTCCGCCACCAGCCGCGTATAAAGCAGCTGGCCATGGCCCTGGGCATAGCCGGACGCGAAGGCATCGAACGCCGGTTCGATCATCTTGTGATCATTGGCCCGCGCCGGTAACGGAGGCGAGGAGCTTCTGGTTGACCTTCACGCCCTGGCGGGTCCGGGCGCTCTTGGCCATATCGATGGTGAAATCCTGCGCCATCGATTGCGAGAAGCGCATCACTCCGCCCTGGAAGGCCGGATCCTGCGGGTTGAATCTGGGATGGCTGACGCCGGTAATCCGGGCGATCACATAATTGCCGGATGTGCCTTGCGGCCCGAAATCCACGCCACCGCCGGGCGCGCTGAACAGTTTGGCCACGACCGCGGCGGGGAACTGCGCATCGTCGGTCTCGCGCGTCAGTGCGCCGCTATGCTGCACGCTCAGCTTCAATTGCTTGGCGATGGCTTCCAACGAATTGTCCTTGGCGGCCTGGGCGGCCATGGCCTGGGCGGCGGTCGCCAGCAGCTTGGAACGCTGCTCATTGCTCCAGTCGGCAACGGCCTGGGCACGCACCTGATCCAACGGCTTCAGCTTGGGCGGCGTCACCCCATTCACATGGAACGTATAATAAGCGCCCAGCTTGGTGGCGAAGGGGTCAACGTCTTCGCCCACTTCGCCCTTGAACAGGCCGGGCAGAAATTCCGGATCGGCGGGCAGCTCGGCCTTGGCCCCGTCGGGCTTGGCGCCCGTGGCGTCCACCGCGTTCAGGCGCACAGTCTTCATGCCGGCTTTCTTGGCGGCAGCGGCAAGATCGGCGCCGCCCGAGCGGGCATCGGTATAGGCATTGACCGCATCCACCAGCTTGTTGGCGGCCAGCTGGTTGGCCAGTTCCTTGCGCAGATCGTCCTTCACATCCGCCAATGTCTTGGTTGAGCCGGGCGCGATCTTGGTGACACGCGCCAGCACAAAGCCGCCAAACCCGGTCTTGATCGGCTGGCTGACCTCGTTCTGCGCCAGCGCGAAAATGGCCTTGGCGCGCTCGGCATCAGGCAGCTCATCCTGGGCCAGGGTGCCCAGCGAGATCTGGTCGGGCTTGAGGCCCTGCTGGGTTGCCAGATCCTCAAAGCTGGTGGCGGACCCGATCTTGGCACGCGCGGCCTTCGCCTCGGCCTCGGTCTTGAACTCGATCTGTTGCACGTCGCGCTTTTCCGGCACGACATAGGTGGCCTTGCGCGCGTTATACTCCTGCTCGATCTGGGCGTCGGTGACGCTGACCCCGCCCATCACGTCGGCGGGCGTGATGGCGGCAAAATCGGCATCGCGGTATTCGGGCGTTGAGTAACGCGCCGCCTGCGCCTTCACATAAGCGGCCAGCACCGCGTCGCTGGGCGCGGCCACATCGCCCGCCTGCGCCGGCGTCAGCACCACATAGTCGGCAGCGCGCCTTTCGTTGGCATACTGGAAGATCGCCTGGGCAAAGGTCGGGGGAACCACGAAATTGCCTTCCACCGCCTGGGTCAGCTGGTCGCGCGACATGTCCTGGCGCATTTCGCCCATGAATTGCTCCTCGCTATAGCCGGCGGTGTTGATCGCCTGTGTGAAGGCGAGCCGGTCGAACTGGCCCGACGCGCCGCGAAACACCGACATGGCGCGCACATTCTGCGCCACCACCGCATCCGATGTGGTCAGGCCCAATTTCGCGGCTTCATTGTTCAGCGCCGCGCGGCCGATCATCTGCTCCAGGGCCACCTGGCCCAGTCCCATTTTCTCCGCCATCTCGGGGGTGATATCGGTGCCCGTGCGCTGGCTCTGATTGCGCAGGAAATTGCGATAGGTGCGCTGGAATTCCTGCTGACCGATATCGGTGCCGCCCACCGACGCCACCGCGCCGGTTGTGCCGCCCGTGAACACGTCGGCGATGCCCCAGACCACAAAGCTTAAGGTGAGCCCGCCCATCAGCAGCGTGGCCATCCAGGACTTGGAGAGGGTGTGCATCCATTGAATCATGACCGGCAATCCGTGGCTTAGAGGCGTGGCGTCAAAGGGCGGCGGATGATAGGGAGGGGGCAGTGTCCCGGCAAGCCGCGCCTGCGTGCGGGTTTTGCCGCTGAAATGCGGGAATTACAAGGCTTTATCTGGGGGTCCGATGGCTGCGTTGGTGGCGGGAAACTGGAAGATGAACGGCCTCGCAGCCAGCCTGGGCGAGATGGTTGCGTTAAAGGACGCGCTGGCCAGGCAGCCGGCGGCCTGCGACGTGCTGGTATGCCCGCCCGCAACCCTGATCGCCCAGGCCGCTGGGTGCGTCAAAGGCGCCTTCGCGCTGGGCGGACAGGATTGTCACGCTTCGCCCAAGGGCGCCTTCACCGGCGATCTCTCCGCCGAGATGCTGAAAGATGCGGGCGCGTCCTATGTGATCCTGGGGCATTCGGAACGCCGCCACTATCACGGCGAAACCAGCGAGGCCGTCGCCGCCAAGGCGCGTGCCGCCTGGCGTGCCGGACTCAAGGCGATCATTTGCGTCGGTGAGAGCGAAGCGCAGAGAAACGCCGGCGATGCGCCGCATGTCTGCGCTGCGCAGTTGGATGAAAGTGTGCCGCAGGAGGCGACATCCGCCAACACGGTCATCGCCTACGAGCCGGTCTGGGCGATCGGCACGGGGCGGACACCGACCTCCGCCGAAATCGCCGCGATGCACGCCCATATCCGCAGCAGCCTGATCGCAAGATTGGGCGCGGGCGGCAAAGACATGCTGATCCTGTATGGCGGTTCGGTGAACCCCGGCAACGCCGGCGAAATCCTGGGCCTGCCGGAGGTGGGCGGGGCGCTGGTCGGCGGCGCCAGCCTGAAATGTGACGATTTCCTGAGGATTATCGCGGCGGTAAACCCCGCTTAACCAGAACCCTTGACGCTTTGTTAAAACGGCGCACCGCATTCTCATCTCAATAAAAAAGAATATGTGCGGTGGGTAATGAGCAAGCTGTCTTTCGACAGTGTTGAGGTGTTGATTTACGATCCCGTTTCGGCGAACCGCGCTGCGACGCGCGCGGCCATGTTCGCGCTGGGATTCCGCCGCACCGAAACCGTGCCGACCTTGGAATCCTTTCTCGAAGCGGTGCAGAAGTCGCCGCCCGATATCGCGCTGTGCGAGGCGCAAGGCCAGACCGAGGAACTGTGTTCCGTCATCCAGCAGTTGCGCCAGGGCGCGGCGGGCTACAACCCCTTCATCGTCATCATCGTCACCGCCTGGGAGAACAACGCCACGCTGATCAGCCGGGTGCTCTCCAGCGGCGCCGATGACATGCTGCTGCGGCCCTTTTCCACCTCGCTGCTCAGAAGCCGGATCGAGACCCATGTCGATCGCCGCAAGGGGTTCGTCATCACCACCGACTATGTCGGTCCCGACCGGCGCAAGGACACCAACCGCCCCTCCGACATCGAGTTGTTCGAGCCGCCCAATTCGCTGAAGATGAAGGCCAAGGACAAGTTGTCGGCCGAGGACATCGCGCGCAAGCTGAATTCCGAGCTGAAGACGGCGCGCGAGAAGCTGACCAGCGAAAAGCTGCGCCGCGATTCCTTCCAGGTCTGCATTCTGTGGCGGCTGCTGCAGGACCAGCCTTTGCTCGCGGGAAAGGCGCCGCCCGATCTCGTCAAGTTGCAATTGCTGGTGAAGTCCGTCGCGGCGCGCTGCAATGGCACCGAGTTCGCGTCGGCGGGTGAATGGTGCCAGTCACTGCTGGCATCGGCGGAAGGGCTGGCGGCGGGCGTGGATCGCAACGCTTCGTTGCATCTGCTGGGTCATGCCGCGCTTAGCCTGCACCAGCTCTTCTATCCCGAAAAAACCACCGCCGATCAGATGTCGGAGATCGACGCCACCGTGGCTTTGATCAAGGCGCGCAACCAGCAGGCCCTGGCCAGCTAGCGCGGGTCATGCACATCGCTCGCCCCCTACGCGCCCTTCACGTTGCTCGGACCCGGGCAACCCTGCGGGGCGGAAAAAATCCCTCGCGCCTGCAAGGGTTTGCTTGAGAAATCGGCGCTTACTTCCCATTTCAGGCGGGATGCTCTAAGACCCCGTCCGCGGAGCGCCGGTGAGAGCCGGGGCGCCTGTTGGAAAAGCCGGAATTCGACCATGCAGACCTTGTTGTTCGTCGCCGAATTGATCATCGCGGTCGCGCTGATCGGATTTGTCCTGTTGCAGCGCTCCGAGGGCGGCGCGCTGGGCATGGGCGGTGGCGGCGGCATGGGCGGTTTGTTCACCGCCCGCGGCGCGGCCGATACCCTGACCCGCACCACCGCGATCCTGGCCTTCTTGTTCTTCGTCACCTGCATCGCGCTGAATATCCTGGCGCTGCGTGGCCGCGACCAGACCTCGATCCTCGATTCGGCTCCGGCGGCCACGTCCATCCCGGCCAAGCCGGCTGCGCCGGCCTTGCCGGTGGGTCCGTCGGTGCCCAAGCCGCAGTAGGTCCGTAGCGACAGCGTACGGACGCGGCAGCCTGCACGATTCTCTCCGCGCAAGACGCATAGCTGTTAGCGGCGGAAAATATTTCCGTTTTTGCGCTTGCGCGAATGCGCCAGTTTGATGATGGTGACCTCCCATGGCCCGGTTAGTCTTCATCACCGGCGGCGTGGTCTCTTCCCTTGGAAAAGGTCTGGCGTCCGCCGCTCTCGGCGCGTTGCTTCAGGCGCGCGGCTACAAAGTCCGCCTGCGCAAACTCGACCCCTATCTGAACGTCGATCCGGGCACCATGAGCCCGTTCCAGCATGGCGAAGTCTATGTCACCGATGACGGGGCGGAGACCGACCTGGATCTGGGCCATTATGAGCGCTTCACCGGTGTGTCGGCGCGCAAGTCCGACAATGTCACCTCGGGCCGCATCTATTCCCAGGTGATCGAGAAGGAACGCAAGGGCGGTTATCTGGGACGCACCGTGCAGGTGATCCCGCACGTCACCGACATGATCAAGGAATTCGTGCTGGCCGATACCGACGGGCTGGATTTCCTGCTGGTGGAAATCGGCGGCACGGTGGGCGATATCGAGGGCCTGCCTTTCTTCGAGGCCATCCGCCAGCTGCACAATGATTTGGGGCGCGGCCAGACCGCCTTTATCCATTTGACCCTGGTGCCGTTCATCGAGGCGGCGGGCGAGCTCAAGACCAAGCCCACCCAGCATAGTGTGAAAGAGCTGCGCGCCATCGGCATCCAGCCCGATATTCTTCTGTGCCGCGCCTCCCATCCCATTCCCGACGACGACCGCAAGAAGATCGGTCTGTTCTGCAATCTGGCCGCCGAACGGGTGATCCCGGCGATGGACCTGGACACCATCTACCGCGTGCCGCTGGCCTATCATGCGGTGGGGCTGGACACCCAATTGCTCAAAGTGTTCGGCATCGAGAATGCGCCGGAGCCTGATCTGTCGCGCTGGCAGACTGTGGTGGAGCGGGTGAAGAATCCCGAAGGCGAGGTGCGCATCGCCGTGGTGGGCAAATATATGCAGGTCAAGGACAGCTACAAATCCCTGTCCGAGGCGCTGACCCATGGCGGCTTGGCCAACAATGTGAAGGTGCATCTGGACTGGATCGACAGCGAGGTGTTCGAGCGCGAGGACGCCGCCGTCTTCCTGGAGAATGTGCATGGCATATTGGTGCCGGGCGGCTTTGGCGAACGCGGCACCGAGGGCAAGATCGGGGCGGTGAAATTCGCGCGCGAGCGCCAGGTGCCGTTCTTTGGCATTTGCTATGGCTTGCACATGGCGGTGATCGAGGCGGCGCGCGACCTGGCCGGCCTGGAAGGCGCGGGCACCACCGAAATCGGCAAGCCTACGCATCCGGTGATCGGATTGTTGACCGAATGGATCAAGGGCAACCAGGTGGAGAGCCGCGCCGCCGATGGCGACATGGGCGGCACGATGCGGCTGGGCGCCTATCCTGCCACGCTCACGCCAGGCTCACGGGTGGCGGAGGTCTATGGCACCACCGAGATCAGCGAACGCCATCGCCACCGTTATGAAGTGAACACCAACTACGCCAAGCAGTTGGCCCAGCACGGCATGCAGGTGTCGGGCTGGTCGCCGGACGGACGGCTGCCGGAGATCATGGAAATTCCCGACCATCCCTGGTTCATCGGGGTGCAGTTCCATCCCGAGCTGAAATCG